>NZ_QHCU01000001.1:485000-785000 GCF_003545925.1 Leptospira yasudae
ATCTGGACGGAGGCTGTTTACGCGAAGGAAGCAGAATCGCATTCAAAGATTATGATACGTTTTGGAGGAATTACTATTACCTAACGGTATGGAACGGAGGGATCTGGAACGAACACGTATATCTTTGGACGAATTCGATCGGGAGCAGGGAGACGTTTTATCTTCGCTTAGACCGGAGTCCCGTAAGAGATTGGAGCCAAGATCTAATCTATCCTTAAGTAAAAAAATGAATAGTCGAACGTTTCGCCGCTCGTAGCATTGAACTTCGATGAAGCGTGTTTCCGTAATCATTCCGGTTCGACAGGGAGAAACGGAAACCGCTTCGCTTTTAAAAGAACTATCCCCTCGCCTGCCTAGCGACTGGGAAATCATCGTATCGCAAAGCGATAGGGGCCGAAACCGGGCGCAAACCTTGAACAAAGGCGCCGAACAATCCCAAGGTGAATTCCTGTGGTTTCTTCACGGAGACAGCCGTATTTCTTCCGAGACGATCCCCTCTCTCAAAAAAGCGATTTCCGAAAAGCCGAACGTATTGCATTATTTCAAACTGCGATTTTATCCTGCTCACCGACTGATGAAGATCAATGCATGCGGCGCCAACCTTCGATCGCAAATTCTCCGTTCCCCGTTCGGGGACCAAGGCCTTTGTATTCAAAAGGGAACATTCCTCAGCCTCGGCGGCTTCGACGAATCAACCTCTTACGGCGAGGATCTTTTATTTGTATGGAAGGCACAACAAAAGGGAATTCGCTTAAACCGAATCCCCTCCTATCTTTATACGAGCGATCGCAAATATCGAAAGCAAGGCTGGATCAAAATCACGATTTTGCATCAGTATCTTTATTGGAAGCTGGCAATCCGTCATTTCGGCTTATAAAACATTCAATTCTTAGAATATTATAATAACATTAAAATACCGTTCTCCATTTCGAAGCGTATGAAATTCTTCCGTTATAAACTTTGTCTATAGGGAGAATTCTAACCTTGAAACCCGTTCTTTTTGTGCGTTCCGTCACAATACGGCTTGTTTGAAGATCCTCCACATCTGCAAAGGAACGCCTCCGTCACACGATTGACGGTTCTTCCCGTACCGGAACAGACTTCGAGATTCCCGCTCACTTTTAAAGGACCGTTGTGAGTCGGTTTGATTGTAACCTTTCCGTTCCTGACTTCCAACGGAGAAGATTCTTCCGTTAACGGTTCTCCGGTCGCTGCGAATCCGATCGAGCTATGGCTTGAATCGCAGAACGGTTTGTTTTTGGAGGCGCCGCACCGACATAACGTTACGCGAAATCCCGGATCGGTTTGCCCTATGATTTCCAAGTCGGAATGGAACGCAAGCGGACCGTTTTCGCGGACTCGAACTAAGTTTACAAGAGGAGCTTTTTCGTTTTCCGATTCGATCTTGCTCGTAAAACGAATCGCGCCGGAAGGACAGTTCAACGCAAGATTTTGAATTTCGCCCGAAGTTGCGCGATCGGGATAAATCCATTCTCCCTTTACGTTCGGAACGAAAACGTCCGGTCGATTGAGAACGCAATTTCTTGAGTGAATGCACTTTTTTCCGTCGAACTGAATCGTGATATTCTTACCGGAAACCGTTTCCATATTTTTACTCCTGAATCGAATAAAACTATATCCTAAAAGAAAAATAAACCAAGTAGAATCGTGTAAAGACGTCCGAAGGTTACGTAGATTCGTACAATACTTCCAAAGAAAAACGGAGAATTTCGATTCCTCCTAAACCTCCGGTTTCATTCCGTGCGAAAAATCGTCCGTAAGAATTTCGAATGCGGCTTTGCGATTCGAAGTTAATTTCAAAAAAGCAAGATCCTCCTTTCGTTTTACATAAAGTTCCGCGCTCGCGATTTTACTGTTAAGACAATGTTTCCAACCGCCGGGCGGGTTCCAATATTGAAGACAAGCGAAGTCGTCCGGTTCCGCATAAATTCTACCTTTGAGTTGAATCTCATTCGAACTCGCCGAAAAATTCCAATCGAAGTAGCGATAGTTCGCTCTTCCGAAACTGCCGAGAGGATGATTGAGTTTATAATCCTTACCGCGAAAACGAAACACAATCGGCGTGATCGCCGGAGTCCAAATCGGTCCGATCTTCAACTTAGCCGTTGCAAGTTCCAGAAAAGAATCCGGCTCTTCCGCAAAGCCGACGACCTGCCCCCAAGCATATTGATCGGTGTGCTTTGATCCCCAGTTATGATTGTGGCTTCCGATCCAATCTTTGATCGAAACTTCATCGGAGCCGAGTTTTAAGGTTCCGGAAAGTTTGATCCAAGGATTTCCGACCAACACCTTCGCTTTCGGAAAACCACCTTCATACAGATTTTCGGGAAAAAGAAAAAGAGGAGGACTGCCTCCTGAAATTTTCAAATCCCAGAAAAAATTCTCCGGACCTTTTTTATTTCCGGCTTTTCCGATTAAATAAGAATCCGTCAGTTCCGATCCGCCGATCACTACGGAAAGCGGAGTGGATTGAAATTTGCATTGATCGATCGGGAACTCCGACTTGGAAACAAAGTGGCTTTTCTTGTCCCCGTCGAAATAGATCGCCCAAAGTTCGCCGATCGCATTTTCGGGATGTCGTTTCGGCGAAAAAATCGTATAACGAATCCATAATGCTCGATGAGAATTCGGATCGTTGGCTCGGACGAACCAGCTTTCATAGTGACCGTTTGCGTCGTTCGGTTTAAATCTAGGATGATTGAAATTGGAGATAATCCCGCTCATAAGTCCCTTTACATCGATTTGCTTTTTAGATCCGATTCGATTTCCGTATTGAAGCTCAAATCGGAGAATTCCGACTCTTCATACGGGAATCCGCCGCTCTCACAAGAACAATCCTGTCGGGAAATCGGTTTTTTTTAGGTTTGCGGAGAGAATTTTTGGGAAAAAGAGTCAAGGTGATTTTTTTGCAGGTAATTTGTCGGACCAAATATTGGCCCGCATTTTCTTTCAAAAATGCAAAAAAGTCCCTTATAACACGTCAGGAAGAATCAAGCAGAGGTTCTTTAAGATTTTTTTTGATGAAACTTGTGCTTTTGAAAATGGAATTCGGCTGGAAAGAAAGATGACTTTGACTTTCGTCAGGTCGACATTAGAAACGAATTCGCATTTCAAAATCGGCTAAGGAACGAATACAAAATTCGAAAGAAGCGTCTCTATAAGTTCCGTTTTGATAAAATCGCTCTCCAACAAAAATCACTCATTGCGCTGAGGAACATTTTTTCCATAGAATCGGATCGCTTCAATCACTCCGCTTCTTCGAACAATAACAAACGTTGCTCCCGGCGAACCGGCTCTTGCACAAAAAATCAATTATTTTCATCCATATACATTCATAATTTATAATATATTTAATCGTTACCTTGATTGTGTGCGAGATTTCAATTTTTACTCGACAAGATTTTGAATCAAAGTAGACTCATGTTCGCTCGACGCTGATAGAAAACGGCTGAATTATCTTTTTCGAACGTCCATCTCTCTTCTTCACTTACCGATCACTTATATTTCGATTATAAAACACCGTTTGATAATGCAGAACTCTGTTCTAAAATAAATTCGGAACAAATTCCTTTTCATCGAACGGATTAATTTTATATGAGTTTTTAATTTTTGTTTGATCTTCTTTCGATTTCGGATATGCCTTCGATTCAGTGAAGAGGATGAATATGAAAAAAGAAATATCGAAAATCATCTGTATCGGTCTCTTGTGTTTCGTATTACCGAATTGTTCGGATAAGAGGAACGATAACGAATCAATCTTAGCGTTGTTAAACGAAACGAACAATTCGGCAAATCTCAACGATCGAAAACCCGCCGATGGACAGACGCTTCTTACATCGACCGCACCGGACGTATTTTTAATCGGAGCGGGAAAAGCCGACATTACCGGTCCGTTTGTTCAATCAAGCACCGGCTACAATAGTCCCGGAGATCAAATGTCCGGTCTGGCAATGCGTCTGTTTTCAAGAGCCTTTGTCATCGAACGCCCGGGCGGAAACACGGTCGCAATCGTTACGAACGACATGCTTCACATGTATCAGAGCGTAAAGATGGGAGTGATCCAAAAACTACAGGCCGATGGTTACGGTTCCGTTTTTAATCGGGAGAACGTGGTTTTATTCGCGACTCACACGCATTCCGCTCCCTCCAACGTCTCCTGGTACACGTTGTTCAATCTCTTCAACGGAGTCGTCGGATTCGACAAAGTGCATTACAATATCATTGTAAACGGAACCGCCGAAGCGATCAAAGCCGCTTATAATCAGCGAAAACAAGCAAGAATCCGCATCGCATCCGGAACCCTTTCCGGAGCGGCCCACAATCGTTCTTCCGCCGCTTACGAATGGAACTTGGATAAATCGAATTACACAAAGAACATCGAGGACACGATGACCCTTCTCCGTTTCGAAGGAATCGACGGATCTCCGATCGGTCTCGTAAACTGGTTCGCAGTTCACGGAACTTCTTTGGGGATTACAAACCGAAGAGCGCACGGAGACAACAAAGGATACGCTTCTTATCTTGTGGAAACTACGATGGGAAACAATTTTGTCGCGGCATTTCCCCAAGGTCCGATGGGGGATTCAAGTCCGAATCAACCGAATCCTACAGACGTCACGAAACCGTTTCTAAGACCGAACGACTTAGATCCGAATCTCGACGCTCTGGAAAATCCGATCGTTCACGGAACTCTTCAGGGAAACAAAGCTCTCGAGTTGTACAACTCCGCCACGAACACGGTTACGGGTAACGTAGGTTATCGACATTCTCACGTTACTTGGAATAGAAAAACTGCGATCGATTCTTCGTATATCGGTTCGAACAGCATGCCTTGGGATACGACGTCCAATGCTACGACTTGTGTCGCGACGATCGGCGGAGGATTTCTTGCGGGGGACGAAGAAGGCGCTCCGGTTGAATTCGCTAAAGAAGGAGAGATTCGGAATGATTTCGTTTTAGAAAACGGAGTTTGGGTTAAGAAAAAATACAATCTTTCCAATTTAAGCGGAGCCGCTCAGATTTTGGGAGCGCTTTGGCCTCTTGCACAACTCGCGTTAAACTCCACCAAATACGAGGAATGCGATAAGGAGAAGTTTACTCTTCTTCCCGTGGGAGAAGTCGACAGCTTTTGGTTTCCGAATCCTCAGGTTCCGTTCGTTCCTGTGATTCTTCCTTTGCAAGTATTGACGATCGGAAACACGGCGATCCTGACGGCGCCTTTCGAAATCACAACCCAAGCGGGAAGAAGATTGAAAGCAAGAGTCTCCTCCACTTTAGCTAACGCAGGTTATACGAACGTGATCGTGGGAGCGATGGCGAACGCTTACGCGCAATATCTGACAACCCGGGAAGAATATTCCGCACAGCACTTCGAGGGAGGTTTTACAGCGTATGGTCCCTGGTCGAACGCCGCAATTCAACAAGAGTTTGATCGAATTGCGAAGGATATAGTCGCGGGAAGAACCACGAGTCCCGGACCGAATCCTCCCGACCTTTCCAATCAACAGTTCGTTCAAACTTGGTTGTCGCAAAACGGAATCGTAAACGACGGAGGCGATTTCGGAAAGGTTCTAACGGATGCGAACAATTCCTACAATAAAACAAGAGATACGGTAATAACTAAGTTTCAAGGAACACATCCGCGCGTCGTTCAAGATAAGAAGTTGGACGGAACTCTCGCGTCCTTTTACGATCCGAGCCGTTATTCCTATCTGGAAATCCAAAAGAAAAACGGAACCCAATGGACTACGATCGCGACGGATAACAATCCTTACACGGCGTTCGATTGGGCAAGAACGGGAGGAGATCTTTCTCCGACTTCGGAGGTTACGATCACATGGCTGGTTCGGAATCAAAGTCCGGGAACATACAGAATCGTCTACAACGGTCTGGCAAAACAATTCTGGGTATTCTTTTGGACCTATAAAAAAGTTACGGGAACATCCAAAGAATTCACCCTACAGTAAATCGGATTTCCGTTTCCAAAAGAAGCCGCGATGTCCGTTTCGCGGCTGCGGCTTCTTTTCCGACAACCTATCTAATACGGAAGACGGAAGAGTGGAAGGGATAAATTAAAACGGACCGCCACGATCCGGATCGTCACGACTAAAAGGACGGAAAGTCCCATGTTCCAGTCGGAATTCACATTCAAATATCCTAATAGAATGTAGAGCGTGGCGCCCGCAAGACAAGCGGTCGCGTAAATTTCCTTTCGAAAGATCAAAGGGACTTCGTTGATCAAAGTATCGCGGATCACTCCTCCGAAAATCGCGGAAATCATTCCGAGAATGACCGATCCGAACGGATTGACTCCGGCCGCAAGGGAGATCTTCGTTCCGATCACCGTATAAATACCGATTCCGATCGAATCGAAAAGAAAGATCTCCCTTCGAAATCTTCCCCAATAACGAGCGAACAAAAGGGTGACGATAAAGCCGATAAAGATCGCCCAGAGTACGTTCTCATCCCGAACCCAGGCGACCGGATAATTTCCAAGAGTGATGTCTCTCAGAGTTCCTCCTCCGATGGCGGTGATAAAACCCGTAAAGAACGCACTGAAAATATCGTGATGATGTCCCTTCTTTTCGGCCGCCGCCAACGCGCCCGAGATCGCAAAGAATCCAACGCCAGTCAGTTCGATGTAATACGATAAATCCATACGATTCTAAATCTACAAAAGTTGGATCAGTTCCGATAGTGAGTTCAGATCCCCGTCTTTCTTTTTCAGATACGATCTCCAACCGAGGGATTTCGGCACGGCGACGTCGAGATCGTATTTATCTCCGCAATATACGAGGGATTCTCCCGGAAGTTCCACAAGACGCATCGCTTCTTCAAAAATCTTCGGAGACGGCTTTTCGTAACCGAACTCCGCGCTTACGATTACCGGATTCAAATATTCTAATATTCCTTTCGCTTCCAGAAGCGCTTTGAGTCTGTGATCCCAATTCGAAATCACGCCGAGTCCCCAATTCTCATTTTTACAATGTTCCTTGAGATCCCAAAAGCCCGGATCGACGGTCCAAAGTTCCGGATCCGCAAATCTATGATAGATGATCGGAAAGGCTTTTTCAATCGATACACGATCCGGAATTCTTTCCAAAAAATCCTCAAGCAGCTCCTTCCACCAACCGGGCGTCCCTCCCGGATGATGTTGATATTTGTCGCGATGATCCGGAGGAGCGTTCTCATTCATCTTATGCCAAGATTCGGAAAAGGCCTTCCGATACACTTCTCCCGCATTCTTTTCTTTTTTTAAACCGGCTTCCAAAAGAATCTCAAGGTAGGTCTCACCCGCCGATTTTTTCAGATGAAGGATCGTGTCGCCCACGTCCAAGAACAGATATTTATGATAACGCACGGACTTACTTTTATCGACCCCGATGTTTTTGCATCAAGGTTTCGATCGTATTTTCGAATTCAAAAATGACTTGTAAGCCGCGTTCCAAGATTCATGCTCTGGGTATGCCAAGCGCGAACTTCTCCATTGGAATCTTTATTTTTTCCGGTGTCACACAACTCGACTTCACCGGACCTTACGAAGTGTTTTCGAGAATCCCGAACGCTAAGGTCTTTCTTTTTGCGCAAACGAAAGGAGCGATCACTACGGAATCGGGAATGAAGTTCATCCCCGATTATGATTTTTCGGATTGTCCCGATCTGGACATTCTTCTTGTTCCGGGCGGCTCCGGCACGACGATCTTAATGGAAGAATTCGAGGTTCTTGATTTTTTAAAAGAGAAAGCGGAGAAGTCCAAGTTCATCACTTCCGTCTGCACGGGTTCCTTGGTTCTCGCCGCGGCGGGTCTTCTCGACGGTTACAAAGCGACCACACACTGGCTTTCTTTGGATGTCTTAAAATTATTTCCGGTTCAGATTTCGGGAGAACGTTTCGTCAAAGATCGAAACAGAATCACTGGGGGCGGCGTTACCGCGGGAATCGACTTCGCGCTTTTCCTGACCGCCGAATTTTTCGGAACCGATCTTGCGGAAGAAATTCAATTGATGATCGAATACAATCCGGCTCCTCCGTTTACTTCCGGTCATCCTACAACGGCAACTTCTCATTTGGTTGAGAAGGTGAAGTCAAGTCGGGAGACCGCTCAGAATCGTCGGAAAGCTGCCGCGATCCGGGTCTTAGAAGCGCGGCCGAGAAATTAACCGACCGACGCGGGTTCGTCCGAGCATTCGGAAAGGGTGTGGGAACTCCTGCGTTTTTCCGATCGTTTTGTAGGACCTCCTACTTCTTTCCAGGAATTTAAGGAAGATTCGAGTTCGGCTCAGCCCCTTTTTGTGGGAACTCCCACACTTCACAAAAAAAATCGACCTACGGGAGAATTCTCCCCTGCTTCAAAACTGAACTGCAGCCTATGTTTCTTTTTTAATGAGACATAATCTGAAAACAAAACACCTCTAAACGGTCCGATTGTAAGAGTTCCCACATTCCTTGAAGCACAGTAAATTCTTGACCTTTAGTTACAAATTACATATTTTGTTATTTGTAACTAATTTCATCCCAGGAGAAATTCAAATGATGAAGCAAAGAAAGTTAGGAACACAAGGACCGCTCGTTTCCGAAATCGGCCTCGGTTGTATGGGAATGTCGGACTTCTACGGCACAAAGGAGACTCGGGATCGGGCCGAAAGCATTCGCACGATTCACACGGCTCTGGATGCGGGAATCAATCTTCTGAACACGGGGGATTTTTACGGGATCGGACACAACGAGTTGTTGATCGCGGAGGCATTGAAGTCGGCTCCGAACCAACCGCTGATCAGCGTAAAGTTCGGAGCGATGAGAACTCCGCAAGGAGGGTTTACCGGTTACGATGCAAGACCCGCCGCGGTCAAAAATTTCGCCGCGTATTCCCTAACCCGACTCGGAGTGGAAGCGATCGATATCTATCAACCGTCCCGCGTAGATCCGACCATACCGATCGAAGAAACGGTGGGTGCGATCAAAGAGCTGATCGAGGAAGGAAAAGTGCGTTATCTCGGATTATCGGAGGCTTCTCCCGAAAATATACGACGTGCGCATAAAATCCATCCAGTGACCGCGTTGGAGATCGAATACTCGTTGGCAACGAGGTTGATCGAAAAGGAAATTCTTTCCACAGCAAGAGAACTCGGAATCGGAATCGTCGCTTACGGAGTTTTATCCAGAGGACTTCTTTCCGGAAAAATTTCGGGCCAACTGGAAAGCGGAGATTTTAGAAATCATTCTCCGCGCTTTATGGGAAAAAACCTTGAATCCAATCTGGAGCGGGTCAATCTGCTTCAAGAACTTGCAAAGGAAAAAGGCTGTAGTCCCGCACAACTCGCGATCGCGTGGGTGCTTCATCAAGGAGACGATATCGTTCCTTTGATCGGTTCCACGAAGACGGGAAGTCTGAAGGAAAACTTAGGCGCGCTGAACATATCTCTCAACCGCGAAGAATTGAATCGAATCTCGGAAGCGTTTCCGGACGGTTCCTTCCAAGGAGAAAGATATCCCGCGTTTCAGATGCAGACCGTAGCCAAATGATGTATGCCCAGAACAGGCTTAACGCCCGATGAACTTTATAACAAGGCGCTCGATTCGACGGAGGAAGAAATCCGACGCAACGGAGTCGAACGTCTTAAGCTGACCGACATTGCAAGAGAGCTCAATGTCAGTCACGCGGCTCTCTATAAATTTTTTTCGGACAAACAGTCTCTTCTGGACGAGGTTTCCAAACGATGGCTGGATAGAATCGATCGGGAATTGGAAAGAATTTCGAAACAGAATTCTCCGGTCGAAACGATTCTCACCGAATGGTTCACAACCTTGCACACGATGAAACGTGAAAAGGTTCTTTCCGATCCCCGCCTTTTCGGCGCGTTCAATCTTTCCGCGGAAAAAACCAGACCGTTCGTCGTGTCCCATCTCAATCACATGGCCGAACTTCTCGAAGGCTTAGTGCAAACGGGAATTTCAAACGGAACGTTTCATTGTTCGAACGCGAAGGAAGGAGCGAGAATTCTCTTCGAAGGAACCGCGTCCTTTCATCATCCCCGTTTGGTTTTGGAATCGATCGAAGAGGATCGCAGACAAGCGCTCAAGGCGCTCATCAAAACTTTGCTCGCGGGTTTGAAATCAAAGACGTTGTAAACCGGTTTTTGGGAATTTTAGAGGAGTTCCCACATTTCAAAAAATCTTTGATTCATACTTTTGCGGCGATTCTTAGTCGGAACAATCGATGCCCGAAGAAAATTCTTCTTTTCTAATGTTTAGGATGAATCAAATGCGGTTCGTCCAAGTCCTTCCATAACGCGGAATTCCCGATCGTAATCGAAGCCTCGTGAATTTCCTTTAAGAACGCTTCTTCCTTTTCCGGATTTTTTTTCTTATCTTTCGAATCCAAAGATTCCTTTACTCCCGAAAGAATCTTATCCAAGAGAAATGAAATCGGTTTGTCCCAGATCGCCGAAGTGGTCACGATCACCATTCTTCTGTGAGGAATCACATACACGAACTGACTTCCCTTTCCGTTCGCCATAAACGTTTTTTTTCCTTCGAACTGATGCGTCCACAATTGATAACCGTAATTCTGCGACGCTCCCGGTTGGATCGCCTGCTTGATCCAGTCGGGCTTAAGAATTTTTTTGCCTCGATAAATTCCTTTATCCAAATACAGAACGCCTAACTTCAACATATCGATCGGCTTGAGTCTTAAACCGAAACCTGCGGTTTGTCTTCCCGACGGAGAAGTATACCATTCATATCCTTTGAAATCGAGCCATGAGAACAAAGTCTTTTCGGCGAAATGAAGCAGAGTCATTCCCGCTTTGTTTTCCAAAACCGCGGCGGCAAGTTGAGAATCTCCGTTGCTGTAATCGAACTTCGTTCCGGGTTTATCCTTCACTTCGGGAAGCAGCGCGATTACGAGAGGATCTTCCGCAGTACGAATGTCTTCCCGTTCGGGAAACTCGGACCAACGCATTCCCGAAGCCATGTGAAGAACGTCTCTGAGTTTTAAGGATTCTTTTCCATCCAAAAGAGGAAACGGAAGATTGCCGAGCGAACGCAAAGAATTCATCACAGGTTCGTCCACGTTTTTCAGAACGCCTTCCAAGTTGAGAATTCCGAGCAAGGTGGAAGTGACCGTTTTTGTGACGGAGTACACGCTGTGGTTGTGGTCGTGCGTAACTCCTCCCGCATAACGTTCCATCACGAGCTTGCCGTCTTTAAAGATCAGGAGAGAACGGACTTCGATTCCTTCTTCCCGGATCGATTTTGATAAGCGAAGTAAGGGCGCGGAATCCAAACCGGCTTCTTCGGGAAGAGCGATCGGAAAACCTTCGTAAGGAGTTCGATTCAGTTGTTTCGGGGCGAATGAACGCGCCGCGCTTCGTAAAGCGACTTCTCCCTCGGGCTGGGTGGAAGCACAGGAAAGAACGAATCCGATCCAAATCAAAAAAAGCCAAATTCTCATACAACGCTCACTCTTTTTAGTAAAACAACCAAATCGATTCTTTTTCTTTTGGATTTCCCAATTTTGAAATTTATCGAACGACCCATAGGGAGTGAGATAGCTGGAGCCCGCGGAGCGATCAGGCGAAAGCTCTTTGCGTAGCAAAGATGAGCGCCCGAACTCAGTAAAACGCTCTCTACGGATCGCGTTTTAGGAAGCGACTTGCTGAGCTCAGGGAGCGAGATTGAATTATGCCGAGTGGCTCTTTGCGTAGCAAAGATGACCGATCTAAGTTGCGCCCCAAAACGCGATTCATAGAAAGCGTTGCGTAAAAATTACGCTCGTCCTTCATCTGATTCAGTAAATTGCAACCGATGGGTCGCGATTTAAGATTTGAATCGCTTTTTTTCGGATCTTCTGCGAAGATTCAGAAAGGCAATTCCGATGAATCGTACATTCATACTTCGTTCTTTATTGATCTGCTTTTTATGCGTCGCTGTTCCGCATCTGGGTTGCCTCGTTCGAGTGGATTGGGACGGGAACGAGAAGAATGTCAAGAAGGGCCCTTCTCCCGATGCGTTTCCTACGATCGAGGATGCAAACCTTACCCAAGCGGAACGAGCCAGGTTGATTCGGGAAGGAAAACTAACGCCCCTTTCTCCGGACGGTCTCGCATTGATTCACGGCCGAGATTCCGGTTTTTCCTACGAACACGCCTGCACGCAACTTCTCGCGAAGTGCCAGGGGAATTGTATGGAGGAATGGTATCCGTTCACGTCCATTTTCTTGCCGATCATAGGTTACAGAAGCGCGAAACAAAGACAGTGTATGGATCGATGCAATCAATTCTGCAAACTTCCGAGTAGAATTCTTTCGGGAGAAACGAGCACAACTCCGACGACTCCCGGTCCTCAAAGCCAGTGAGGTTCAATCAAAAATCCTAATATAGATTTTGCCTTTCGAAAACCGGAAAAAATCGACGTTTTTTATACCGTTCCGATTTTAATTCCGAAGAGATTCTTATAATTATCATTTCCGCTTAACGGTTAAAAATTTCTTGCCATTTCCGATAAATCGCCGATGCTTTCCCACCTGGAGAAAACATGGCCGACTCAAAAGAAATCGTCGTATTTACAACGCTAAGCGATCGGGATCTCGCGGAGATTCAGATTTCAGAAATGCTTCAGGAAGGGATCATTATCTCAGGAACGATTTTTCCCGAAGTTACGCTGATGTATCAGTGGGACGGAAAGATCGCGATGGATACGGAAAACAAGATCATGATTAAGGCGAGATCGGATCAATATCCTAAGATCGAAGAATTCATCATGAAACATCACCCTTACCTCGCTCCGGAAATCATCCGTCTCGACGTAAGTTTCGGCAGCGAGAATTATCGCAAATTCATTAAAGCGAAGATCGATAAGGCGGGCTGATCGTCTCTTAACCTTCTCCGCCGCCCGTAATATTTCTCAAAACCCTGCTGATGATTTCGGGTTCCAGCAAAAGGGCGAATGCGATTCCGCATAACGCACCCCAAAGATGCGCGTCGTGATTGATTCCGTCCGACGCCGCGTTTCTCGAAGAAAAATACGTATACACAAGGTAAAGAACGGCGTAGATCGCGCCCGGAATCGGGATCGGAATAAACATCATATAAAGCGATAAGCCCGGATAAAACAGAATCGTAGCGAACAAAACTCCGCAAACGCCGCCCGACGCTCCGAGAGTCGCATAAAGCGGGTTATCCGAATTCTTTCTCCAGGAAATGACGCTCGTAATCAGAATCGTTCCTAGATAAAAAATCAGAAACTTGATCGGGCCTACGGTCAGTTCCAAATTCTTCCCAAACGAATAAAACGAAACCATGTTGAAGATCAAATGCATCCAATCGGCGTGAATAAAACCGGAAGTAAGAAGCGTGTAATAATTCTTATCCCGCTCTAGTCGATACGGTGTTAGAATGAATTTTCCGAGTTTTTCCTCGGACGCAAAACACCAAACGCTCAAACCGAAAGTGACAAGACAGATCAGTATCGTAATCAAGATGAATTCCTTTGTGTTAGTTTTCTGCGGAAGAATCGTTCGTCTGAATCGACAACATCTTATCCCGTAGGATCGCGGCTCTTTCGAAATCCAGATCCTTAGCGGCCTTCATCATCTCTTCGCGGAGTTTATCCTTCAATTCTTCCTTGTTCGGGAACTTCTTCGAATTGAATTTTTTATCCACGTCTTCGAGAATCAGATCCTCGGAGGTTTGTTCTTTTTCTTCCCTTTCTATGATGTCGCTGACTTCTTTTTTGATCGTGAGCGGAGTGATTCCGAATTTCAGGTTGTGTTCTTCCTGAATCTGTCTCCGCCGTTTCGTTTCGTCGATCGCCTTGGCCATCGAGTCCGTCATCTTATCCGCGTAAAGAATCGCGGTTCCGTTCACGTTCCTCGCGGCGCGACCGATGGTCTGTATAAGAGATTTATAATTTCTTAAAAAACCTTCCTTGTCCGCGTCCAAAATCGCAACCAGCGAAACCTCGGGAATATCCAAACCTTCCCGTAAAAGATTGATCCCGATCAGAACGTCGTGAATCCCTTTCCGCAAATCGCGGATGATCGCGACACGATCCAAAGTTTCCACTTCGGAGTGAAGATAAGCGACCTTCAAGCCGATCTCTTCGTAATAATCCGTCAAATCTTCCGACATTTTTTTCGTGAGAGTCGTCACCAAAACGCGTTCTCCGGCTTCGATCCGTTTGCGGATTTCGACGAGAAGATCCTCGATCTGATTTTTAGTGGGACGCACTTCCACGATCGGATCCAAAAGTCCGGTGGGACGAATGATTTGCTCCACGACTTTGGAACTTTTTTCCAATTCGTATTCGGCCGGAGTTGCGGATACATACAAGGTTTTCGGAGTCAACGTTTCGAACTCGTTGAAGTTCAAAGGGCGGTTGTCGAGCGCGCTCGGAAGCCGGAAGCCGAAGTCGACTAACGTCTGTTTGCGGGCTTTGTCACCCGCGAACATTCCTCCGATCTGAGGAATCGTAACGTGCGATTCGTCCACGATCAAAAGAAATTCTCCCTGAAAGTAGTCGATGAGACAAGCTGGACGTTCTCCGGCTTTTCTTCCGGTCAAATGTCTGGAATAGTTTTCGATTCCGTTGCAGTATCCCATCTCCTGAAGCATTTCCATATCGTAATTCGTGCGGGAAGTGATCCGTTCCGCTTCGAGAAGTTTGTTGTTCTTTCTAAAAAAATCCGCCTGCATTTCCATTTCGGAACGGATGTTTTCGACCGCTTCTTTGACCTTGGGACCGGAAGTGATGAAGTGTTTTGCGGGATATATATACGCTTTTTCTAATTTAAGAAGGGTTTGCGCCGTTACCGGATTGATTCTGCTGATCGAGTCGATCTCGTCCCCGAAAAATTCGATCCGGATTCCGTCGGTATGATACGCAGGATAAATTTCGATCGAATCCCCTCTTACGCGGAAGTTTCCCCTCGAAAAGTCGATGTCGTTTCGATTGTATTGAATATGAAGAAGTTTGCGGATCACCGCGTCGCGCTCTATCGTATCACCCACTTTTAATGCGACAACGGAGTTCGTATATTCTTCCGGCGAACCCAAACCGTAGATGCAGGAAACCGAACTTACGATGACCACGTCCTCCCGTTCCAAAAGGGAAGAAGTAGCGCGCAACCTGAGTTTATCGATCTCTTCGTTGATCGAGCTGTCCTTTTCGATGAACGTATCGGAAGAAGGAACATACGCTTCGGGTTGATAGTAATCGTAATACGAAACGAAATATTCCACCGCGTTTTCGGGAAAGAATTCCTTGAATTCTCGGAAGAGCTGTGCCGCCAAAGTTTTGTTATGCGACAAGACGAGCGTAGGTAATCCGAGATTCTGAATCACCTGAGCCATCGTGAACGTTTTACCGGAACCCGTCACGCCCACGAGGGTGACTTTCTCTTCTCCCTTTTTGAAAGAAGAAGCGATGTTTTCGATCGCCTTAACCTGATCTCCGGCGGGTTGATATGCGGAATGGATTTTAAATACGGCGGCCATAACTACGAAAGTTTTTTCTTGGCGTTGAACTGAGCCTGTTTTCTATCTTCTAAGATTTCCAGATCGAGTTCGTCGAACAATTTCTGCATCACCATCATACCGCGCATGAGAGTCGCGGTGGAGGAGAATTTTCCACGTTCGATGTCCTGTTCCAGATTCAATTCTTTGAGGTTGTTTACGATTTTGATGAAGAGCGTTTTATCCCGGTCGATGGAATATTCCACTTCGACCTCGGTTCCGTCCCCGTATTTTACGGCGTTTTCGACCGCTTCCAACGCGCCGATACAAAGATCGATGACGATGTCCTCGGGAGTTCCCTGACTTTTTAAGAAGAATTCGAGACGGCTTCGGACGTATTGCATCGGCTGATACGCGATCTTGCCGAGAAGAACATAACTGTCCTTAGACGGGAATTTTTTTCCCTGGATTTGATCGGGATGAATGTGAAATTCCTTCGCGTTGAACTTGCTGCGTTTCACAGTTCCCGAATTTACGAAACCTTCGAGGATTTCGGAGACGACCGAATTTTCGATATCGGGTTCGTCCTTGAATTTGCGGAGAGTTTCCATCCGAATCCACGCGAAAAAATCGTTCACGGAGCCGGTCAACCCCTGAGAAAGCATCGACTGAATCTGCTTTTCGATTTCTTCTCGAGAAAGATGGAAGCTCATACTTTATCCATTGGAGTGTGGAATTCTGAACGTGTAAATCCGTTTTTACCAGGAC
Source organism: Leptospira yasudae (assembly GCF_003545925.1). Classification (NCBI taxonomy): domain Bacteria; kingdom Pseudomonadati; phylum Spirochaetota; class Leptospiria; order Leptospirales; family Leptospiraceae; genus Leptospira; species Leptospira yasudae. The sequence continues at coordinate 501,243 of NZ_QHCU01000001.1, forward strand.
CGGATTTGGCGCATCGCTTCGTACGAAATCACCGCGACTGAATTGCTCAGATTCAAACAACGGGAAGAATCTTCCATCGGAATTTTTAAGATCTTCTCCGCATTCCAAGAATTTTTCAGTTCGGCGGGAACACCCGACGTCTCGTTTCCGAACAAAAAAGCGTCTCCGTCCTTGTAGCGAACGTCCGTGTAAGAGCGCCTACCGTGAATCGAAATCAGATACAGATCCGTTCCCTCCGGAAGGACCGCTTTAAATTCTTCTAAAGAAGGATGAAGTGAAAGTTTCACCTTATCCCAGTAGTCGAGCCCCGCTCTGCGCGCTGCCTTTTCCGAAAGGTCGAACGCGGCTTGTCCGACGATATGGAGTTCCGCTCCCAAGGCCACGCAAAGTCTCGCGATGTTTCCGGTGTTGGGAGGGATCTCGGGTCTGTAGAGTCCTATATGCAGAGGCATCGGATCATTTTTTCTTATTCTTTTCCAATGACTTCTGGAGAATCGCTCCGAAGGAACTCGTCGATCCGCTCGTGTCCGAACTCAGATAACTGCTGTAGTCCATTCTCTCCTGAATCTCTTTCGCCTTTTGAATCGAAAGGGAAATCTGTTTTCTTTCGGGATTCACTTCCATTACGAAAACGTCAATTACGTCTCCGGGTTTAAAACTTTGATTGAGAGGAACGCGGTTCGGAATTCCGGTTTCTCTTCCCGGAACGAGTCCGTTGAAATGATCGTCTAACTTGACGAAGAGGCCGAACGGCTTTAAAGAATCAATCGTTCCTTTTACGATGTCGCCTTCCTTAAACGGAACGGTCTGCGCCCAAGGATCCTTTAGAAAATCCTTAACCGTTAATGCGAACTTCTGATTTTCCCAATCGATGCGGAGAACGCGCGCGCGTAGAGTTTGGCCGACTTGAAATTCCTTTTCGAGTTCCGGATTTTTTTTGTAGGTCGCCTCGCTGATCGGAATCAGCGCGTTCAGTCCGTCCATCTCGACGATCAAACCGAAGTTCTGAATCGTTTTGACCTTGCAGGTGACGAACATACCTTCTTTGAGTTCCTGTTTGAGGACGCCGAGCTTCGCTTCTTTCGCGCGATCGGAGATTTTCTTTTGGGAAACGATGAGTTTGCCTCTCGTTCCGATGTCTTGAATCAAAAACTTGAGACGTTTGCCGACCAAACCCGATTTTTTAAACTCGGGATCGATCTGAGAGAAAGGACAAAAGCCGGTAAATTCTCCGATCTTAACGTCCGCACCGGATTCTCCCTCGCTGATGAATTGTCCGAGTACGGGGATCTCCGCTTTTTTAGCGATTTCTAATAGATCCTTGTTGAGCGAATCGCCGCTCAGACAAGTCGTGAAGTGAACGTCGCCGTGATCCTCTTTCAAAAAGTAGGCTTCGATTTCTTCTCCGGGATTCGGAAGACCGGACTCTGCGAATTCTTCGGAAGAAATGATTCCTTGGAGTTTTCCTTCCTTCGCGGTTACGAAAACGAAATCCTTCTTAGCGGAGTTCACGACCGCGGTGACTTTCGTTCCAGCTTCCATCGCCTTTTTCTTTTTGAAGGAAGCGTCCAACATTTTTTCGAAGAGTTCTTTTTCGGATTCTTTCATTTATTTTTCCCTCTCTTTTTTTGACTGGAAGCCGGTTCCTTTCTTTCGGGCGGATATGAAATTTCTCCGGCGATTGTTCTGCGGAGGGATTTCAAATTCTTTAAATCGACGAGCGGATCTTCCGTAAAAATATTAATGAATGCGGGTTTGCCTTCGCGGATTTTTCCTTCGTGCGGAGCTTCGATAAAACCGCAGGTCGATTCGGTAGCGATACGGATCGTCTCTTCGTTGCCGAGAGCGTTCGCGAGAATCCGCATTTCTTTCCATCCGCCGATTCCGGGATGAACGTGAAGATAGCCCGTGCCGGACGCGAGAAGCATTCCTTGACTCAGATTTTTTTGTCTGACTAAAAATGCAAGATAGGAATTGTATTCCTTCTCCGCATTCTTCCGATCCTCTTCTTGTATGTGCGAAAGTTTACCGGCGAACTCGGGTTCGGGCGCGATGTTCTTCGCAAAGTAAGAACTCCATTCCTTCATCGCGTTCAGATCGGTTTCCCATTCGGGAGTTCCCGCAATCTTTTGATAATAATACACGGAGAACATCGGTCCCCAGTTCATGTTGCGGAACACACCCGGAGAAATTCTTCCCGCGATCGTATCGGGAACGGGATGATACAAGGTCGGAATTCCTGCGTTGATGCCTTCGAGAATACTGTATTCGTCGCCAAAGGCGGATAACGCTAGTTTGATGTTTTCTCCGTCCGCGGCCTTTTTCAATTGGTATAAAAACGGACCGTCGAACGAAAACGTTTCCCCTTCTTGATAACGCGAAAACAAATGAACGGGAGAAGCGGGTCTCTTTTTGATTCTTGCGACCGCGTCTTGCGAAGAACGAATCACATTGTAACCCGGCAAGTTTCCTAAATGTTTCGTTTCCGCGCTCTCGGCGATCCAAGGCGCTTCCGTCTTTTTAACCCAGGGAGAATTCTTTCTGGAATTTTCCGCATCCTTCAAAAGCGTAACGACCCATGCGGGATCTCCCACGGAAAGAATTCCGGTGAACCCGTGCGCCAACAAAGATTGCAAAGAAAGATAAACTCCCGCCCGATCTTTTTGACCGCCGAGGGAATCCGTGGACAACGTGACGTTCGCATCACAAAAACCGGGCAACGCATACGAAACTTTTCCAGAGAAAGAATTTATTTTTTTGATCGATGCGATCTTCCCGTTTTCGATTCGAATTTCCGAAGGCTCGGAATATTCTTTTTTTCCGGGAAGAAGATAACGTACCGCGTTCAAGGTGATCGATTCGGAGTTCGCCGATTCGGTTATAAACAATAACGTTATCGAAAAAACAATCGGCTTAAAAAGAACGCGGATGCGATCGAATTCGGAAAGATGCTTCTTTTTTCCCTTTCTAAAAATGACTCTCTTGACAAACAAAACAGATTCCGAAATGTTCATGGATGATGGGGCAGGAAATCCGAGATATATCCGACAATATCCGGCTAACAATTGAGAACGGAAAAATCCTGTCTCTGAAAACCCACAGGATGACTCATTCTGTCGAAGAGCATATCCAAGAGGCAGTCGGACTGATTCTGGATAAGGTAACTCATCCTACTCTGGTTCCTACGGTTTATACTATAATAAAAGAGTTGGCGATCAACGCCTGCAAAGCAAACCAAAAAAGGATTTTTTTCGAAGAAAAAGGTCTGGATCTAAACAACGCTTCCGATTACGAAAAAGGAGTTCGAGAATATAAGAGTATTTTCAGCGAAGCGATGTCCGAACGTTACGGACAAAAGGCAAAGAAGGAAGGATATTATTGCCTGATCAGTTTTCATTATTCCTTCGACGGAATTCGGATCGAAGTCGTAAACAACGCACCCGTCACGCAGCAGGAAGAAAAATCTCTGCGCGAAAAACTGGAAAAGGGAATGCGTTATAACGATATCGCACAATTTTATTTGGACAATGCCGACAACACGGAAGGCGCCGGAATCGGATTGGCGCTGATCTTAATCATGCTCAAGGGAGAAGGAATCGATCCTTCGTATTTCAGAATCATCATTCGCGAAGACGTCACGATCGCGCGATTGGAAATTCCGCTGACTCCCGATTTTCAGAGCATACGGAAACTCGATCATAAGAATTAAATGCGACAACTTCCCCTTTCCGTTTGTATCATAACACTCAACGAAGAAGACAATTTAGAACGTTGTCTAAAACCACTCGATTTCGTTTCGGAAATCATCGTGGTCGATTCCGGTTCCAAAGACAAGACCGTGGAGATCGCCAAAAAGTATAAGGCTAAAGTTCACAAAAGAAAATTCGACGATTACGTATCGCAAAAAAACTTCGCGCTATCGTTGGTCAAAAACGAATGGGTTCTCACCTTGGATGCGGACGAAGAAGTTTCACCCGATCTCAGGGAAGAAATCCTTACTTTATTTGCAAACGGACTTCCGAGCGAAGACGGTTATTCGACGCCCCGATTGACTTGGTATTTGGGAAAATGGATTCGTCACGGCGGATGGTATCCGAATCGACGCATCCGCTTGTTTCAAAAATCCAAGGGAAAATTCGGCGGCGGACTTGTCCACGAGACGGTTCAAGTTTCCGGAATATGCAAGAAACTGAATTCTCCGGTATATCATTATTCGTATAAGAATATCGGGGATCATATCCGTTATATCAATTCGTATTCCGAGTTAGGCGCTCAGGAAAAATTCCGCGCTGGGAAAACGAGCGGGCTTTTCCACGCGTTCTTGGAAGGGTTTTACAAGGCGTTCTGGATGTATGTGATCCGGTTCGGATTTTTGGACGGGAAGCAGGGTTTCGTTTTGGCGCTTTTCGGATTTTATTATAATTTTTTAAAGTATATCAAGTTGTACGAGTTGAATCTGAAGAACCGAAAGTCGGATTAAATTTCGGCGCGTCCTGAGTCACGGGGGCGGGTTTAAGATTACTTGGATTTCAATCGAACGAACCGATTTTTTGGAAGAGAAAGCAGTCTGCGAATTGCTTCTTATGAGTCCGCAATTCAAGGCGGTGAAAGAACTCAATAACGCCTTCCTGAACTCAGCAGCTGCTTCCTATGGGGCGGCGCCGGAAACTCAATAACGCCTCCCTACGGGGCGGCGCCGGAAACTCAGCTAACGCCTCCCTACGGGTCGGCGTTAATCCCTTCTTTCTTTGTTGTGATTGATGCGGTTCATGATGTAAAGAGCGAGAAGACCGCCCAATAAAACCGCGAGCAAGTTTACGTTGGAGATTTGGTAAATACCGAATTTCGGCGAAATGAGCCAGAGAACGATGGAACGAATGAAGTCTTGAAGCAGGGAAAGAATAATCAGAGATCCGAGTAACGCAACGATGAGCGCTCCCCAAAAACCGCCGAGGAGATCCTTGCGCTTGTAGTAATAATAATACCAGGAAAGTGCGCCTGAAATTCCAACGACAAAAAGAACATCCAGAATCGTGGTCCACCACGGTGAGCCTGAAAAAGAAGCAAGCGGCGTCAAAAAGAGTTGTGCGCTCAATCCGTGTAAAAAAGAATCAGGTAAATTCAGTAGGCTCATTCCAATACAGCATTTTCGGGAATTGTCTTTTAGTCGACTCATTTTACGACTCGTTCTAAAACTTGCTTCTTTTGGAGCAAAAAAGTCTAAAGCTCCGAGCCGACCCGCTCTCTTTTATAAGAAACGAATCGAAGAGATAAAAATTTCCGAGCCTCCAACGGAAAAGCGCAACTCTAAAAACGAGAAAACCAAGTTTGAACCAGAAAACAAATCAGCACACTAAGACTTTTGGTATAGTCGGATTTCCCCTTTCACACTCGCTTTCACCGCTCATTCACAATTCAATTTACAGAGACCGGGGGATCGACGCTTCCTATCTCGTCTTCGAAACGCCCGAACTAAATTCGGAAACGATCCGAAACTTTAGGGATTCCGGGGTTCTCGGACTATCCGTTACCATTCCCCACAAAGAAAAAGCCTTCGCTCTCGCGGACAAAGCCGACGACGCCTCCTCGATCATGAAAGCCTCGAATACGCTTCTCATAGGACCCGACTCGATTAACGCGCATAATACGGACGGAGAAGGCGCATATCGATCCATCTTAGAATGGTCGCCGGAATCCTTACAAAAAGGAAAAACCGTCATACTCGGAAGCGGAGGAAGCGCACGCGGAATCGCTTACAGCCTTGCGACTTCCGGAAAAATCAGCGACTTGATTCTCTGCTCGAGAAACGAAACGACCGGAAACGAAATCTGCGCGTTGATCGAGGAACACACAAACGTAAAAACCGAATACGTCACACCCGACGAGATAATAAACCGAAGCGAGGAAGTCGCGTTAGTCGTTCATACGACCCCGCTCGGAATGAAAGGACAATCACCCGGTCCTTTTTTACCCGGAGAATTCTTCACATCTTCCATGACTCTTTTCGACATCGTTTATAATCCCCTCGAAACGCCGCTCGTAACGGCCGCCAAAAAAAACGGAGCGAAGATTATTCCCGGCTCGGAAATGTTATTGTATCAAGCGATGAAGCAGTTCGAACTTTTTACGGGAATATCGCCTAACACGGAAGATGTGATCAAAACAAGAGAACGTTTGTCTCACGCGCTCGCAAATCGATGAACTCAGCGTCGCATTCCGGTTTTTTCGAATTCATCGACGGACTTTCCAACTTGGAAAAGACGAGGAACTTCAACGTCTTTACTGGTTATTCCCTCGAACCATTCGCGAACGTTCTTTCCAAATACGGTTTCGATCGGAGAAGCGCTTCCACACTTTGCAGAATTTCCGTAGTGGGAACGAACGCCAAAGGTTCTATCACTCATTTTTTGGGAGAATTCTTTCGGCTTTCCGGATTCAAAACCGGACTCTATACTTCTCCGCACCTTATTTCTCCCTTGGAAAGAATCCGAATCGGATCGCAAAACGAAAACTTCCGCGAAGTCGAAGAGCGGGAACTCGACCGATTGTTAAGCGAATGGAAAACCAAAGGCGCCGAATCCGATCTAAAAACCTTTTCCTTTTTCGAACTCTTTACCCTTGCCTCCTTTTTCTTTTTCGAACAAGAATCCGTCGAGATTCAAATCTACGAAGCGGGGCTAGGAGGAAGACTCGACGCGACCAAACTCTGCAACCCGGATGTGGTCGTTTTGGGAAGTATCGGACTCGATCACAAAGAAATTTTAGGAAACACAAAACTACAAATTCTCCGGGAGAAGCTCGGGATCTGCGGCTCCAATACGAAATCGCTTTTTGCGATCGAACAAAAAGAACCAGAGCTGAACGAAAAAATCCGGGAGTTCTGTTCCCGAAACGGAATCGAATGTTTTATTTTTTCGCAGACCCCGGTCGATGCGGACTATCTTTCCCGAAACAAGAACTTTAGTTATCAAGTATTTCAGAATATTCTAAACTTAGAATTCTTTAATAAAATCAACGAAAAGTACAAGAACGAAAGCGATTTTGCAAACAAGCGCGAAACGGAATTTGAGTCCACGGACCATCGAACCAAACTCAAAAACAGATTTATAAAACATCCTTTGGCGCATTACGAAAGCAGAATATCGCTTCCGCCCGGAAGATTGGCCGTTCTTCAAGATTCCCCTCTGCTCGTGTTTGATCCGGCTCATAATCCGGACGCGTTTTTCGAAACATTACGAAGTCTGAAATCTACCTATCCGAAATCGCGGTTTCAAGTCCTCGCGGGAATCTTAAAGGACAAAGACGGAAACGGAATCGTGGAAATTCTCCGGACGGCAAAAGCGCAATCCGACATTACGGACTTTCGGATTCTCGCCGATGCAGGATTTTCGCTTCCGCCGGATTGTTTGCCCGAAGAGACGTTGGATCGATCGCAGTTTCAAGAAAGAATTCTTTCCGCTACGCAAGCGCAGGAACCGATTTTGGTTTTGGGAAGTTTTCGATTGTTTCCGATCGTAAAAGAACTGCTCGATAAAAACAAAACGGATCGAGGAAAGAATGAAAGGCTCAAAGAAGAAGGATAAGGCGAATCGTCCTTTCCGAATCGAATTCCGCTTCGAATTTTACTTTAGCAAAACACGCACCAAACGACTCCGCTTAACATTCTTCCGTTTGAAAACAGGAAGTCGACGCACTCTTTAAAAGCGAAGATTGAACTTCGCGTAAGAATCGATCTCGATGATCTGTCCCGGGATCGCATACGGATTGTTGACCCTTTTCGGAGCAACGCCCACGTCCAAAGTCTCTTCGTCCAAACCGAGCCAATAAAACGTAGCGGCTAAAATCAGCATCGCCGCCATTCCGTAGACCATCACTCCGCCCGTCAGACCTTCGTGCCTTCCGAAGTTACCGGCCAACTTTTGATACTTACCTGCGTTATGATTCGTTTCACGGATAATTCGTTCCTGATACAAATACATTGCGACAAACTCATCTTGCGAAACGACGTTGGCCGATAAGTATAACGAAGTCAAACTGACCTGAGAACGCGCGCGATCGTAAAGATCGTTGGCTTGTAAGTTAAAGTAATAATAGCCCGCATAAAACAAAAGAGTCCCGTATAAGGAATAGATCGAGAAATCGTTGTACGAATGATCCAAAAACACGTTCTGCTTATTTTTATAATAGGAAACGCTGTCGCCTTGCCTCAAAGTCAGATCGAGTTTTAACTCTTCGTCCTTTTTCACTTCTACGCCTTTTAATAAATCGACATGTCCTTCCATGGATAAACGAAGTCGGTTGAATCCGGTTTTGACTCTGACGTTCTTCAGCGGAGTCTTTCCTAAAAACTCGGAGCCGAGATATACGTTTGCTCCTTCCGGATTCGAAGTCACGGAAATCAAACCGTCTTTCGGCGTTTTGGTAAGAATCATTTCGAAACTTCCTCCGTCCTGAACGGAAACTCTTTGCGTCTGACTTTGAAACCCGTCCATGTAATACTTGATGACGTGGTTTCCCGGAAGAAGATCCGATTTTTGAAGCGGAGTTTTACCGAGGAATTGTCCGTCCAAAAACACGAGTACCCCGTCCATATTTCCGGATTTAAACGAGAATTGGATCGTATTCTTTCCGAGAAGTTCCTTTTTGATCTCGCCGATCAAACCGTCCAGCTCTTGATAAGAGCGTCTAACGCTAGTTTTGGCTCTGAATTCTTTTCGGGAAGCGTCCTTGGAAGATCTCAGGATAAGTTTGAGTTCCATCTGCGAATCGCTCTTCTTCTCGTAAGTTCCCGCAAGATGATAAAAACATCCCTGCTTCTTCCCCGATAAAAAAAGAGTGCTGTCTTCGGGAGGAATTTCGTCCTGAATGTATTCCGTTTTCAGATTCAAAAAACGCGGATCTTTTTCGGGAGAGGTTTCTTTCGCATTCTTCACTTGTTCGAGAATATCTCCGTCCCATTCTCCCTTTTTTAACTTCTCTCTCCCGGTCGGTTTTCCGAATGCGTGCTGAGCGCTGGTCGGAATTACGTCCGGATCGAAAATCTGAAACAGATTCTTTAAACCGGAATACAGAACGCCGCCGTATCCTTTGCTGAGATAATCGATGCTCGCGTCCACGTTCTGATTTTTGAGCGGGAAAACGCAGAGTTTCCGTTCGGTTTCGAAGGTGATTCTTTCCCTCATACCGGCCTCGGGAAAACGATAATAATCGTCGATCCCCTGCGCCGAAATTCCCATACTCAAAATCGCTAATATTAGAATAAATGCAAATACTCGAATCATCTCTTTTCCACGTTCAATGCGGTGACCAAACCTACGATCCCAAGAATAGGCATCACCAATGCCAACGGAGCCGAATACGCGTAATCTCTCGCAAAAGAAATCTGTTCGCCCAAACCGGGTCCGAACCAATCGGAGCCCGCGCTCACTCCCAAATAACTAAAAAGCGCCAGCGTCATTACAACTCCGGGTAACCCTGTCGTAAACAGAACTTTCAACACGGGCAAGGACGCCGGAAAAATATGGTTTCGAAACACGTTCGCCCTCGACGCGCCGAAATATGCCGATGCTAATACGAATCCGCTTCCGTCCGTCTCGCGAATTTTGCTCTGCAAGGTTTCGTACGAAAACGCCCAATCCCCTAACAGGATCGCTACGACCAAAACGGAGGGCCCGTTGCCGAGCGCATGCACCGTCAACAACGCGATGAGCAAAGAAGGAACGGAAACGAACACGGAAGAGATCGGAGTAAAAAACAATCTTCCCGTAAACGGAAGAGAATATTGAAACAGACAAATCAGCGAAGTAAAGACCAGCGTCAATACGCGGGACGGAAGGGAGAACAACAACGTCGCGACGGTTCCGTATGCGAACAGACCGTAGACGTCCCTTCCCAAACGATCACAACCGAAAGGATGATTCCAAGTAACCGAACAAAAACTTTCCTCCAGAAAAACTTCCGTAGGAGGGTTTTTCCAAAGTACGCCCGCAATCGCCAACGCCGCAAAAAGAAATCGTAAAACGTTGCCCGCGGAAATCAAGAAAGACTCTCCTTTCCGGTAAGATTTTCCTGAAACCGCAAAGAGATTCTGCTGAACAGATAAAACGTAAGACCGCTGTAAAACAAAAGGGCGCTCAACAATTCGGCGTCCATCGTCTGAATCGCGTAATACATGGATTTGCCGATTCCCGGGAAAAAGAAAATTTCCTCCACGATCATCGCTCCCGAAAGAAGGGAACTGAAATCGAGCAGAATCAAAACCGCGAGCAAGGGAAGAATTTTCAACAATACATGATTCCATAATATTCTATTTTTAGAATATCCTCTGGCGCGGAGAACCTTGGCATACGGAGATTTTAATTCGATCTCGGCGAGACTGAGGGCGAACTGATAGATTCTCGCCCAAACCCTAGAACCCAAAGCGATTCCTGGAAGAATCACATACATCGTATTTCCGTTTTCATAACCGCCGGGCGGAAACCATTCCAACTGCACGAAAAATATCAAAAGCAAAACGACCGCGACCACGAAAACCGGCGTCGACAGGATCAGGTTGCTCAGAAACAGAAACGCCCTCCTCGAAACGCTTTCCTCGTTTTTGGAAACGATCAACGCGATCGCGATCGCCAAAAAACTTCCCCAGCCTACGGAAAAGATCGCAAGGTGCAAGGTCGGAAGGACGCGGGAAGAAATATGTTTCCACACCGATTCTCCCGAAGCGGTCTTGCCGGATTGAAAGGTTAGAATTCCTTTCACAAAGGAAAGAACCTGAGACGGAAAGGTTTTTCGTTCCAGAAAGGATTCTTCCTTGGAGACGGAGGAATCTGCGTAGAGATATTCCTGATTGATGGAACGCAGATGTCCGAAAAGGACGGAGAAAAAAATTAATGCGACAAGAAATAGAAAGAACCTGGAGATTTCCCCCTGCACGATTAAACGTTCCGAGAAAAAGCTTTTTGGATTTCCTCGAAGGACCCGGAACGAATCAATTTTTCTCTGTCTTCTTTTACGTTTAACGCCTTTGCGATTTGTGCGAGGGTTTTGATATGTTCTTGAAACTTGGTTTTAGGAACGATGAGAAGAATGAAGATGTGAACCGGTTGATGATCAATGGAATCGAAATCGATTCCCTGCGGATTGAGTCCCATCACGCATTTGAGTTCGTCGACGAGATTGACCGAACAGTGAGGAATCGCAACTCCGCTTCCGATACCGGTCGACATGGACTTCTCCCGAGCGAGAAGGGATTCCAAAATCTCCTCCTTATTTTCGGATTCGATCTGATGCGTATCGACCGCTTTCTGAAGAAGTTTGGAAATAACTTCTTCCTTGGTTCCGGATTCAAGATTGAATATGACGGTTTCGGGATGAAGAAGAGTCAATAGTTGATTCATACGAGAGCCTCTGACTCCGTTCGGATTTCTTTTTTTTGTCCGCGTTTGTTACGATACGAGATCATCATTCTAACCACAAATTCGAATTACTCTAATTGCCCGAAATTATCGACTCTGCTTCCCAGAAATATACGAATCAAACTGGCTTCAATGAAAAAATAGAAAACGGAAAAGCTGAAAAGCGGCAGATAGAAGCCGACTAAGACTTGGATGACATAAAAAAGAACTCCCGTCCCCAAAACCCCGATCAAAGAATATACCCAAGCGGTGTGTAAATTTCTTCCCGGAGCGGCGAAAAGAATCGAAAACGAAACCCAAGTAGACAAAAGCACGGAAGAATATTCCTGCGCAAGACTTCCCGTTCCCAAAATCAATCCGACTCCGAAAATCAACGGAATCTGAAACGCCTGCGGTCTTTTTAAAAACGCCGGAATCAAAAAAAGAATCGAAAACGTTCCCATCGTTTCCAGAGAAGAAAATCTCCAAGGAGAATATCCTTCCTGCGAAAAGGAAAGAACGCTGTAAAGATCGGAAATGGATTCGTCCCGAAAGGACAAACTCGGCTTCCCAGAAAGTCCGCTGAACAGATCGATCGCGGGCAAGAGAAGATACAAAACCAAAAAGATCAAAAGCTGAATGAGAGAAAGCGGAACCTGAATCCGCAGACGATTTTCCAACGGAGAATATAAAAATACTCCCGCGATTCCTGCAAGAATCCCCCAGATCACGGTTCCCGGATGAATCGGCAAAAGAAGAACGAAAATCCCCGTATGAACGATCCACTTCAAAGGATAAACAGGTCGTTTAACAACCGTAAATTGATAAACGAAACAAGTCGCGAGAACGATCGCATAACAAATCCATAATGGAACCGTTCCGAACAAAACGATTCCCGCAAGGGACAGAATTCCGATGAGAAGATCGGGGAAAAAAGGATCGGACTTACGGAAAAAACCGGTTTTGGTCACGAGGAGATAATCAGACATTTAGATTCTCCTTCTTTCCGTTTTTTGCGTCTCGAATTCGGTCGCGGAGAGAAATCCCCGAAGGACAAAGGAAGGTGCAGATCCCGCATTCGATACAAGCGTTGGAAAAGAATTGTCCCTGACCGGTCACGAGCGAAATCGGATTGCACTCGAGAGGACAATTGTAAGTGCATTCTCCGCATTCCGTGCAGGGAAGTTCCTTCTGCTCGCGGATCTTTCCGGCTACGAAGATGATGGAATGCTGTTTGTAGATATCTAAAAAATATTCCTCGGAAGAAGAATGGAATTCTCCTCCGTCAAAAAAGGAATTAAACGTAAAGCTCGGATATTCCTTCTTCTTTTCGAGAAGAAGAAAGCTGAGACTTTGTCCGTCCCGGAACTTGATCGGAGATTCTTCCTTTTTGAGTCCTCCGTTTTTGCCAACGTAATAGATGCTGATATGCCTTTCGATAAAGGGAATCTTTTTGAATAAGGCGCGGTAGAGATGATAGAGAGTTTCGGGCCCGAGATAAAGAATATTCTCTTTTTGGAATGTCTTTTCGGAGAGCGCCTTTTTTACGAAATACTGGGGAAATCCCGCGGGATATTCGTATTTGCGGAACGGAACCGGAGAAAGGATATAATCTTTCACGTTCGCGCCCGGAAACCAAACCTTCAAGTATTCTAAAAATTGAATATGCAATTCTTTGCATTCTTCCGAGAGGATCTTTCGAAAGTCGACGGACTGCGTTTTTGTATAAGGCGAAAGTACGATCAGGGAGGAACGGAACGTTTGAAACAGAGTCGACAACTTCGTATCGGCGAAATCGAGCGATACAAGTCCGAGTTCGTCCATTCTTTCGAGAGCCTGTTCCAGTTTTAAGGAAGAATCGATCTGCGTTTCGCCCGATAACTGAAAACTTCCGTCCTGAACGATCCGAATCTTGGTCGAATGTTCTCCTTGGATCAAACTCGCGATCCCGTCGACGGGAGATAAAAGTGTTCCGACGGATTGCCGAAGAAGCGGCTCGCCCGCGCGTACACGGGTGGGGAATTCTTTTAGATATAAGGCTCCCGGTTCGGGAAATAATGTAAAAGGTTCTTCCAGGACGGTCTTACGGGAAAACTTTCCGTGGACCAATCCTGGCTTGAGAGTAAAAGCGGAGGGCTTCAAAACTCTTTAGGTGAGAGTTTTCACCATGTAGATTTCGTCTTTGATCGGGAGTTCTTTCTTAAGATTTTTGATATAAGGAAGAATTTCGCCCATCGGCTCATAGAATTCACAGTTCACTTGCATACGGCGAGCAACGGTGAAATATTTATAGAGCTTCTCTTCTCCGGATCTTTTGGACCATTTTTTCTTGGTACATTTTACGCGGAGAATGTATTTATCTGCCTCGGATTCATACTGTCTTACGGTTACGCAGTGCAGGCAATTAGCGCAGTAAACTTTCTCACTCATCGGGGTTCCTATAAAAGTAGCGGTATTTTGTCAATTTTTCAGAAAAAAGTGCGGAGTCAAGCAGAAGCCTCCTCGTCTTTGTCCGCAGGATAGGAGATTCTCTCTTCTACCCTGCTAGTTAGACGGCGGCTTAGGCCTGAGCGGGAAGTTCTTCCGTGGACTCTTGCTTGGAAGCCCCGAGTTTCCAGAGGGCTTCTTTCAGGGATAAATATCCTACGTAGAAGAATCCGAGCGCGTAGATTGCCAAGAATCCAACGATTTGCGGTTTTCCAAGAATGAAGGAAAGAACCACGGTTCCCAGGCAGTAGATCCCCATCAGGAACTCAAGAACCACGTGGAAATCCAAAGGAACAGTGTATTTTAATCTTTCTTTCAAAACGTCCGTGCTTTTCTCGATTTTGAGTTTCGGAGTGCGTTTGAAAGAAGACTGAATTCCGAGAATCGCTTCGAGCCATGCTCTCGTATTTACGATCGCGATTCCGGTTCCGATCATGATTAGAATCGGGAGATAGACCATTCTTCTCTTCCAATCTTTATGGAGAGTTTTCTGGGAATACGCGTAGAAAATCATCGGTCCGATGGAGCCTACGGAAAGAATTGCCGCGGTTCCCATCAAGATTTCGATCGGAAGATCGTAAAAGCTGAATCCGGACCAGTAGTCCATCAAAAGCAACGGAGCGCTGAACAGGATGTTGATCACCATCAAAGGGTGAACGGAATAATTGATTAAGTGAACGATGGCCTCGGATTTGATTCTCCAAGGAAGATCCGCGCGAAGAATTCTCGGAAGAAGTTTCACCGCAGTTTGGATGGAACCCTTGCACCAGCGGAACTGCTGGGATTTGTAAGCGGAGATCATCGCAGGGATCTCAGCTTTACATTCGATATCTTTAAAATAACGGAACTTCCATCCTCTCATTTCGGCACGGTAAGAAAGATCGAAGTCTTCGGTAAGAGTGTCGTGTTCCCATCCGCCGGAATCGATAATACATTCTTTTTTCCAGATTCCCGCGGTTCCGTTGAAGTTCATCCAAAGGTGAGAACCGTTTCTTGCCACCTGCTCGATCATAAAGTGACCGTCGATTCCGAAGGATTGAGCCTTGGTAAGAACGTTGTATTCCGCGTTTACGTGTCCCCAACGAACCTGAACCATTCCGATTTGCGGATCTTCGAAATAAGGAACGGTTTTGATTAAGAAGTCGGGATCGGGCATGAAGTCCGCGTCGAAGATGGCGATGTATTGACCGCGAGCCACTTTCATTCCGGCTTCGAGGGCGCCCGCTTTGTATCCGGTGCGCTCCGCTCCGGATCTGTGAAGGTGATGAATGTCGAATCCGAGGGATTTGTAGTGAGCGATGAGTTTTCTGGACTTTTCGACCGTCTCGTCCGTGGAATCATCTAAGAGCTGGATTTCGAGTTTATCTTTCGGATATTTAAGTGCGACTGTGGTTTCGAGGAGACGATCCACAACATAGAATTCGTTGAAAATAGGAAGCTGAACGGTTACTACCGGAAGATTCGGGTCGTTTATGTCGAGAATCTTGTCGGGGTCGGATTCGCAATATGCATGGTTCTTTTTATAGAGATACACCATTACGTAGGTATGAATCCCGAAGAAAAAGAGAGCGACGATGTCGATCCCATAGATGGCTAGAAACAGTACAGTTACGACGGTCAGCATAATGCTGACCAGGAAAAATTTTGCCGGTTAAAAGTCAAAGGTTTTGCGCTGCATAAAATTTTTAGTTTTTAAAATCGGTTAACGTATTTTTTATCCGGGAGACTAATGTAGGAACTCCCACGGCCGATACTTTTCATGGATGGACAACAGCCTCCCTGGTTGTGTTCTTCCACTGCGAATTTTCATTTTGAAACGGACGGGGGGACGAAAGTTAAACCGTCCCCTTTTTTTGTACATGTCGAGCGATTCAAAAGAGTGAGATAACCAAAAGGCAGTGGAACGTCGCCATTGGTTCTCAGCGCAGCTGAGATAGTAGTCCGGTTGCGCCCACTTTTTCGTGGTAGTTCCCACAAATTTCCAACGGAAACGCCGCAGACGGTTCGTGATTTCTCGATGAGTGGTAGTTCCCACATCGATTTGGAATTCTAGATGATTCTAAAGTTCGGACGAAATGTAGGATCTCATACGAATCCTGATTGAACCTACGCAGCTTGGAAGTCCACGAAATCCCCCGCGCAAGGGATCGATGCGGGGTCCGAAGGACCGAAGCGGAGAGCCCGGTGGTGGGCGCTCCTAACGAAGCACCTCGCTCTCTACGGATCATTCGGTAGGATCTCCTACCTCTCGGCTTATTTCAGAATCAACGAAAGATCTTCGCCCCACCATGCGCCCCACCGTTTCCGCATGCGACAGAATGTTCTTGTAAAAAGGCAGGAATGTGGGAACTCTTGCGGAAATGAATCCTACGCTCGTCGGCCTTTCCGTCGCATTCTTTTCGGTCTTGATCGCGATTCTTTTGGAAGGAGCCCATTTCTTATCGTTCTTCAAGGTTTCCGCTCTTTTACTCATCATCGGCGGAACTGCGGGCGCGACCTTTGCGAGTTTCTCCCTCGAACAAATCAAGGATCTCATTTTAAATCTGCAAACATCCGTATTCCCCCGACGCAAACTTCCCCTTGGAGAACTCTTTCTGGATTTTGCCGAACGCGCACGTAAGAACGGACTTCTTTCTCTCGAGGACAATCTCAAGTCGATTCAAGATCCGTTTTTGCAAAGAGGAATTCAACTCATCGTGGACGGAACCGATCCGCGCGCGGTCGAGGAAATTCTTTTCGAATCCGCGCTCGCGATGGAAGACAAGGAAGCGAACTCGGCAAAGATTTTGGAAACCGCGGGAGGATTTTCTCCTACGGTCGGGATCATCGGAACCGTCATGGGTTTGGTCGGAGTTCTGGAAAACTTGGGCGCGGGAACGCGCGCACTCGGAGAAGGAATCGCGACCGCGTTCATCGCGACCTTTTACGGAATCGCATTCGCGAACTTACTCTTCTTCCCTCTTGCAAACCGAATCAAGTCCTGGTCCAAGGAACAATCCGATCGCAGACAAGCGATCATCCGAGGAGTCATCGCTCTGCAAAGCGGAGACAACCGTCGGATTCTTATGGAAAGAATGACCCCGTTTATCGGCGGTTGAAGTCCAGGCCGCTGACTTCGCAAAATGTAGGATCTCCTGCGAAACGTTTTATGTCGGCGAAACTCTCTTGTCCGTGACATTCGTAGCGAACAAAACTTTGTATGAGTTCCTACAAACTTGCTCCGACAAATCATCGGGACGCAGAGAAGAGTTTTCTCAAGCGGGATTAAAAATTTCTTTCCTTCTCCAATAGAAAGGATTGAGTCTTCCCCCATGCCTCCTTCCTTGCAAAAAGTTCTCGGGCCGTTTCATCTCTGGGGAATCTCGGTCGGTCTTGTGATTTCCGGGGATTACTTCGGATGGAATCTCGGCTGGGCCCATTCCAACTTTTGGGAATTTGCCGTGGCCGTCGGTTTGATCGCGATCTTTTATTCCTGCTTTTCCTTGTGTTTCACAGAACTCGCGACCTCGATCCCGCACGCGGGCGGCCCTTCTGCATACGCGCATGTCGCCTTAGGGCCGTTAGGCGGATTAGTCGCCGGATTTTTCACCCTCGTTGAATTCGTATTGGCCCCGCCGGCAATCGCTTCGGCTCTCGGAGGTTACTTTCACTTTTTAGTTCCAGTCGTCGATGCGAATCTCGCGTCCAACGGATTCTTTATTCTTTTGATCGGAATCAATCTCTTAGGAATCAAACAAACCGCGCGCTTCGAATTGTTCGTCACGTTGACGGCGGTGTTCGGACTTATTCTTTACTTCGCGTTTTTGGTCCCTCACTTTCGGTGGGAACGAATCGCAACGAATTCTACATTCAATTTTTGGAATCTGTTTCCGGCCTTGCCGTATGCGATCTGGTTTTTTCTCGCGGTGGAAGGCGTCGCTATGGCCGCGGAAGAAGTGAAAAATCCGGAAAAAGATATTCCTCTCGGTTATCTTTCCGGAATCGGCACTTTGGTACTATTGGCGTTCGGAGTTTTATTCGGAACCGCGGGAATCGTTTCCACAAACTCGGTCTCCACTTTGGATTATCCG
Source organism: Leptospira yasudae (assembly GCF_003545925.1). Classification (NCBI taxonomy): domain Bacteria; kingdom Pseudomonadati; phylum Spirochaetota; class Leptospiria; order Leptospirales; family Leptospiraceae; genus Leptospira; species Leptospira yasudae. The sequence goes on from NZ_QHCU01000001.1 coordinate 519,190, forward strand.
CTTTCGTTCACATTAGGAAATCTTTATGGATCTTCATCCTGGATCGCGCGTTTGTTTACCGGAATCGGATTGTTCGGCTTGATCGCGTCCTTGCTCGGAATCATACTCGGATATTCGAGACAGATCTATGCGCTCGCTAAAGAAGGATTCTTACCGAGAATTCTCGCCCGATTGAATCCGAAGACTCAGGCGCCGAGTTTCGCGATCGTGATCGGCGGACTTGTCGGACTTTTGGCCCTTCAATATGGAAACACGGGAGAATTGATCACATTATCCGCGTTCGGCGCGTGCGGAATGTATTGCATCAGCATGATTTCCTTTTTTGTCTTGAGAATCAAAAACCCGGACCAAAAGAAACCGTATCAAGTTCCCTTCTATCCGATTCTTCCGGCGGTCGCAATCGCACTCGGTTTCCTGTGTTTTATCACATTAGCGATTTATTATACGTTTTCTTTGATGATCTTGGCGATCGGATTGACCGTCGCGTTCCTGTTTTTTCTCGGCAGCAAAGGATTCGATCTCAAACGGATTCCGCATTCTTCCCTTTCGCCCGACCAAGAGGAAAGTTCGTTTTCCCGGGGAGATACGGACTTTTAAGTCATTCTATAGCCTGCGTTCTTTTCTCGAAGATTCGATGCGTCTTATATCAATACTTTGCAATCCGATTTAAGGAGAATTCCGCATGGAACTCGCAAACGATTTCTTATCCTGGGCTTGGGCCCGGCATCACAATCCTCTGAGCTGGTATATCCGCCCGATCATGCTTATTCCGTTTTGTTTTTTCGCGTATCGTCAAAGCGCGAAAGGAATCGTTCTTACCTTGGTCGCATTAGCGACGAGCATGTTTTGGTTTCCCGCTCCGAATCCTCCGAGCGAGGAAGCGATTCACTTTTTGGAAATGGAAAAGGAATATTTGACGAGCGACTGGACGTTCGGAAAAATTCTTATGGGGCTGATCGTCCCGTTCGGGTTTACATTGCTTGGAATCGCGTTTTGGAAACGTTCCCTTTTTTACGGCGCGCTGGTCGCCAATCTGATGGTGATTTCGAAAGTGATTTGGAGCACGGTCAACGACGCGGAAAATTCCGTGGGAACGATTTACCTTCCTACGATCGTCGGAGTGTTGTTGTTCAATTCTCTCTTTTATTATTTGGCAAAAGGCAAGAAACAAGAAATTTCATAAGAAACAAGAGGAAACGGAAGCTGATCTATATAGGATGCGGAAAACGAACTCACTTCGTGTAAGAAATTTCGTTTTTCAGTTTGAATCGATATTCTAAGGAAGAAACAAAAAAATTGGATTCAAACTAATAAATGAAATTCTATATCATTCTTCAAAGGATTTTATAAAATAAAGTTCTCTTTTTTATAGCGTGAATTGTCCAAGAAACTCCGATGCGTTACACTCTTCCGTTATGAAAAAATACAACAGCCAATTCTTTACTCGCGTCTTCACAATGTTTACGATCCTATGTATGACCGTAGTCGATTGCAAAAAGGAGAACAATGATTCTTCCGCGTTGATGGTTGTCGCCGCCTTATTTGCAAGCGCGTCCAACCGCTCCGTTTCCTATGGCGGAACCAAAAGTCCCGGAGATGTTATGACCGGAGATATGGTAAAAGCCAACTACGGAAGTTTTTCGTTCACCAATCTTACAACGAACGAAAAAATTTCCGGTCAAGTTGCCACCTATTCCTCAAGTCCTTTTATCGCGTTGTTATCCGCACCTTCTTACTCACAAGGCGGGTTTGCGATTCCCATCGACGGTGTGGGATTGTTAGCGACTCCGATCAGCGGCTATTCGAACGCCGGCGGGGCTCCGGTAACTTCCATGCGCGCGGAAGTATATGCAGAAAAAAGCACGAACTGCTCGGATGTAAGCGGAACCTTCAACACGGTGCAAGCGATGTTCGGAACCTTAGGCGGATCGTTTCAAGGCGGTTACGGCGTTTTAACGATCACGGGAACCAATCAAAAATTCGTTTCAGGAACGATTACGACTTTAGGCGGAGCCGGTACTGCGGTGAATCTCAACAACGGAATCTGCACCGATGGAAAAGTTGTTTGGCCTACCGGCGAGACTGCGTTCGTTTCTTCGACCGGAGTTCTCATTTTGGATATGGGCACCGACAAAGGAGGTTTTTTCGGTTTAGCGCAGGATACTTCGATCAATGGGGCCAGCGTTTTAAACGGCAAGACATTCTTAGGTTTTGACAATCTACGCGGGGCCAACGCGGCCACCGTGGATTCTTTCGTTAGCGGTAAGTTCGCCTGCGCCGCGGGAGTCTGCACCGGGGTCAACGTAGACGCTCGCACCTTATCCCCGCTGAACGGCGGAAACTCGTCTACGAACGTTCCCGTATTTACGAACGGAATTTCCGCTTCCACTACGTTCGGAACCGCGGGAGGCGGAATGCCATTCGCGATGAACGATAATTTGGTGATCATCGCTCGCACGGTAAAAAACAAGATTACGATCGCAATGTTGGCTTGCTCGACGGGCGGCTGTACTGCCGCATCTTCTCGACACTTCGGACTTTATACGGAGAATTGAATGAGACGTTAAACGATATCCACGTTCAGCTCGGCGAGAATGTCTTCGAGTTCTCGCTTGTCCTGCACTTCCACAAGACGATCTTCTCCGAACTCGTCCGCTTCGAGACGAACCGCAAAATATCCGGCGTTGTCCTCTCCCTTTAAGGAACTAACGTCGAGATTGATCAGATCGGAATCCTCTTCCAACACGGGAGTCAAAAGAAGATATTGATTCTCGTCGATCTCCAACGCTTCCGCCACGATAAAAGAATGAGGGTTTCCGTCCTCGTCTAAAAGCTGAACGGTTTCCCGTCCTTGTTCCTCGTGATCTCTGGATTCTTCCTCGGAAAAGGGATCGCTCATCTTTCGTCGCCTTGCGCTCCGCCCTCGGAATCGAACTCGAAGGGAAGTTTATTTTTTTTGGCGAAATTACATTCTTTGCATGCGGGAACGAGATTGGCTTTGATGGACTTTCCTCCTTTTGCAAGAGGAATAAGATGGTCCATCGTCAATTCTTCGGGCGGAAACTTTTTACCGCAATAGTGACAGATGCCCGCGCCTTTTTTCTTTTTCCACCAAGGAGTTCGTTTCAGATCCTTGGCGATTCTTCTCTGTTTCGTGAGTTCTTCCTCGCTGATCCAGACGATGGGTTCTTCTTCGGGTTCCATTCGAAAATTCTAATCTTTATACGCGGCCCAATCGGAACCGGGTCCGCTGACGGAAAGTTTCAGGGTTTCGCTACGATTGACCGCCTGAATTCCGTCTTCCAAACCGGAAGCGGTGAGAAGAATCGTATCTCCCTGCGAAAGAATTTCTCCTTCCACCTCCGCCTTCCCCTGCAACACGATCAAAATTTGGAACACGGAATCCAGATATACATTCGGAATTTGGAATATTTTTCCGTTTCCGGAAACCTCGAGGGTTTCCATGAGGAATTTATCGTTTGCCGTTAGACGAAACCGCTTTCCGTCGCTCCAGTTTTTCGGCACGGGCTTCATCATATCGTCTTCGGAAGGACCGGAATAATCCAAAACGTCCAGCGCTTTTTGAAGATGCAGTTCTCTCGGTCTTCCGTAATCGTAAACGCGGTATGTGGAATCGGAGGATTGTTGCACTTCCATCAGAAGAATCCCGGCGCCGATCGCGTGAATTCTTCCCGGATTTAAAAGAAAGGAATCTCCTTCCTTTACGGGGATTTGTCTTAAAACTTCTTCGGCCCGGTTTTGTTCCACGAGGGTTTTGAATTCTTCCCTGCTGGTCGCATTCAAAAAACCGCATACGAGTTTGGAACCGGGTTCGGCTTGCAGTACGGTCCAGGCTTCCTTTTTTCCCGCGCTTTGCGGATCGTATTTTTCCGCATACGCATCGTCGGGATGAACTTGAACGGAAAGTTTTTCTTTGGCGTCTATGATTTTGATTAAAAGAGGAAAGGGTTTTCCGCGAAACGGTTTTCCGAGGATCGAATCCGTGTTTTCCCGATACGCGGTACGGAAATTTTTTCCGGCAAGAGGTCCGTTGACGATTACGGAAACGTCGTTTCCATAATCCGAAATTTCCCAGGATTCTCCGATGTTTCCTTCCGGAATCGTTCTTCCGGGAAAATCTCCGAGCTTTCTACCGCCCCAAATTCTTTCCTTATAGATCGGATTCAACCGGATCACCTTCTGCATAGGACCTATTTTTTCCCTCCTTCTATAAGTTCAATTTTTACTTTGAGAAGATTCTTCTTAAAATGTACGAACCCTGACGGTTTGAGTCCGGATAAATCCAGTTCGTAGATTTTTCCGGGAAGAAGTTTTCCGGCTTCCGCTTCCAGATTGAGATTTCGAAAACTTTTATACGTTCCTTTTCCTCCGCAGGAATCGCAGAACACGTTCGAACCCCTGCAATCGGGACAAAGAACGCGCACGACCAAGGGGATCTTCGCGGCTAATGGAGAATCGAGTTCTTCGGTAGTTAAGAGAATTCTAATATCGTAATGGATTCCGGAATACTTTTTGCGCTCTTTATTGCGCATTCCCGCGCGGAGAAGTCCCCGTTTTGCGAATTCGACCGCCTGACCCGCGTATAAAATTCTCGAACTCGGAATTTGCCGGATCGGCGCCGGAACGTTCGGATCATTCTTCCCTTCGAGCGAGGACTTGAACTTAAAAAGAATCTCGGGATGTCTGGAAAGATATTGAAGATCGTATTCTTTCCGTTTGATCGGATGCGTTAGAATTTGATACGAAACCGCGAATTTTTGAAAGAGATCGGAAGATCCGGTCTCGCGGTTATCGGGATGAAAAATTTTCGCCAATTCCCGATAACGCGACTTTACCCTTTCGACGGAGGCGAGAGGGGAAAGACCTAGATTCTTATAATGATCCGGAAAGTGATTCTGAAGTCCCGGATCATTCATGGAAGTATTTTACTCCTTCGGAAGATTCTCCTGATAAGGTCCCCCGTTCTCGATTTCGCGCAGTGTTTTGTCCACGTCTTCTGCGGTCGTTTTGATATTTCCTTCCACATACTTATCGATTCGACGGATGATTTCCAATAGGTTAGTTCTATAAATCCGGACAAGTTTTACCCGTTGTGCCGGTTCTCGAATGGTCGTGACATTATACAATATCTCTTTCGTCCCCGCGTCCGTTTTTTTACGGATCACCAATTCGATGGAATCCGGATTGGTTCCGTCCGAACTCACCTTTTCGTTTTTCAAGATGCTGATTTCTTCGTCTACATTGCGCATTTTGGAAATTAATGATTTCCTACTCCAGAAGACGATCGATTCCAACTTCAAGGGTGTATTTTGCGCGCCCGCACCGGAAACTTTTAATACGAAGCGAAGATCGAGCATGTAACGATTTCTACTTTGCGGAATCTGATCTTCGTATGCGGGGATAAATTGACTGTAAAGATTGTCTTGAATCTGTTTTCTTCGATTCAAGAACGCTAAACGGCTCTCGATTCTCTTATGAAACTCGGCGATATCCTTTCCGAGTATCTCCAGGTCCTTAACTTGTCCCTGTTCATAAGGTAGGATTTTCACTTTACCATCCGGTTCGAACTCTTGGCCCGAAATACCGGCTAAGGCGGAAATCAAAATCAGGAAATAAAATAATTTGGCATTCATTGTAGATTTTCCCAGTCGCCGTCCTTTACTAGTTTCGGAGGTTCCCGGATTTTCCCCATAATTTTATCAAAAATAGATTGAACTTATCGTCAAATTCTGGGAAAAGGGAAGGAAAGGATCGGTATGGAAATCAATCACAGAAAGTCGGGAGAAACAAACATAGTGAGTCTTTCGGGCAGTCTCGATATCTATACCTCAATCGATCTCAAAACCTTCTTCGAATCCAACATCAACAAAGATAATAAAAACGTAGTCGTAAATCTTGAAAAACTCAACTACATCGATTCTTCCGGAATTGGAATGTTGATCAAGCAGTTGAACTACGTGCAAGACTTGAACGGTTCTTTTTTTATCGCGAACATGAAGCCTGCGATCGAAAAAGTTTTCAAAGTCGCCGGTCTTACTTCTTACTTCAAAACGATCAGCCCTGCGGAATTCACTTCCAACTTCCCGTAATTCGCAATTCGATTCTCGAAAAGGCTCCCGAACTCAGTAAAACGTTCCGTATGTTTCGCGTTAAGGAAGCCCCTCCCTTGGTTTATTCTTTTTTCGCCGAAATTCTCCGCAAAAGCGGATCGTAAAAAAGCGTCTTCTCGTAGTTCCCGCCGGTGTTCTGTCGAAGGCGATCTATCGAACGCCCGCCCCCTAGGAATAGGACATCCTTACCATCTTCGGCAATCGGATTTCAGAGGAATCGTAGGAGGTACGACGGTGCTTTTGTAATATTCAATTCCCATCCTGCAACGCGATCCGTAGAAAGCGGAACATTGAGTTATTGGGCGGTGGGGGCGATGGCGAGCGCTCCAAAACCGAGCGACCATAGAAGCGAGGTTCGGAGAGCGAAGGCGCTGCGTTCTAACAGCTGGAAAGGTTCGAAAAATTTTCCTCTATCAAGAAAAGATACTTTTTGCAAGTAAAAAGCCTCAATCTTGTCGGAACACTGAGTTACCGGGTCGTTCCGTTTCTCTGCTTCGCTGAGAGCCTGCGATTACGCTCCGCTATCTACGGCCATATCTCACTCGATCCATAGAGAGCGTTCTGCTGAGTTACCGGGTCGTTCCGTTTCTCTGCTTCGCTGAGAGCCTGCGATTACGCTCCGCTATCTACGGCCATATCTCACTCGATCCATAGAGAGCGTTCTGCTGAGTTACCGGGTCGTTCCGTTTCTCTGCTTCGCTGAGAGCCTGCGATTACGCTCCGCTATCTACGGCCATATCTCACTCCCTATGGGTCGTTCGATAGGAATAAAACACGTCCCAGATTCCCCAGAAACGACCGATCTCGCCCGCATTCGGAACCAATCGAAAGTCCATTCTCCCCTCGATCAGCTCGCCCGGATCCACCCGAAACCGAACCGGAAATTGAGAGGAATACGTTTCGCTTCCCGGAAATCGAACCGTGGTTTTTAAAATGCCGTTCATATAAATGGAGAGTTCCCGCGGTTTCACCCCTTTCGGTCTTTCGGAAAACGTAAACTGCGTTAGATCCATTTGGATATACAAAGGCTCGTTGCGTGACGGATCGGCGGTCAGATAAAAACGAAGTCCTTCTTCGGGAATCATTCTGCAAAGACCGTCTTGAAGTCTTCCAGTTGCGGCCCCCGGCGCAAAATCCGGTCTATCCCGTTCCAACTGCATCCCGTTGTGAATCGCCCAAGTCGAAAGTTCGCTGTAAGTCCGGAAATCCTCCGTATGCAGGGGCGCTCCGTCTTCTCCCTGATGATCGAAGTTGATGAATTTTTTAAATTTCGGATTTTCTTCCGATTGGAGGAACCCCGTACTGGTAAAAGTAAAACAGAGAAAAACGAGTATGAATCGGTGAACTACCATCTACTCTAGTATCGACAGGACCGGGAAGAATTTGATCACAATCCAGACACTCGACCAAGCCGGAAAGACGATTCATTCTCCCTGTGTAGTGACCTTGGGCAATTTCGACGGGATTCATCTCGGTCATCAGGCCCTTTTGGACCGGGTTTTACAAGTTTCCAAACAAACCGGTCTTTCTTCCTGCGTCGTCACCTACGACCCGAATCCCGCCATCGTCCTCGGAAAAAATCCCGAAATGAAAAGTCTGATGACCCTCGCCGATAAGGAAGAATGGATTCGCAGACAAGGAATCGATTATCTGGTCGTTCTTCCGTTTAACAAAGAATTGGCGGAAATGAGCGCCGAAACCTTTTTGGAGGACATTCTTCTAAAACAATTAAAAGCGAAGAATATCATCATCGGCTTCAATCATTGTTTCGGAAAAGGTAGAAGAGGCAACTACGAACTCCTTAAAGAATATTCTGATAAACTAAAATACTCCGTCGAAAAAGTGGACCCCGTCTTTCTCGAAGAAATCAAACTCTCCAGTTCTTATGTGAGAACCCTCGTTTCCGAAGGAAACGTAAAGGAAGCCGCGCGCTGCCTAAATCGATCCTATTCCGTTTCCGGCACGGTCGTGGGCGGACACAAGCGGGGAAGACAAATCGGATTTCCGACGGCAAACGTGCAATTCAATCCTGACATTCTAATCCCCGGAATCGGAGTCTACGCCGGCTTTACGACCGTGGAAGGAACCGCATATCCTTCTATGATCAATATCGGACGCAATCCGACGTTCGGCGAAAACGCGGTCACGCTCGAATCGAACATCTTCGACTTTCAAAAAGAAATCTACGATCAAACCGTGCGCGTTACGTTTACGGAAAGAATTCGGGACGAAGTCAAATTCTCCGGGGTGGAATCTTTGATCGCTCAGCTCAAACAAGACGAAATCTCCGCGAGAAAGATTCTCGAATCCGAAAAAACGAATTTCAAAGTCTGACCGACTTCGTTTAACAATCTAGGATATTCGTACAGAGCGGAATCTACGATTCTTGCGGTCAACATCGGAGCGACGAGAACCTTCGATTAAAAACGACATTCTCCTTGGATCGATGAGGCGCGCGCGTTCGATCGTTTCAGGGAGAATCTAGATTTCGTTCCTTTCCGAAAAAAGGGTCCGCAAAAGATACGCGAATTCCTTTTTTTCTTCTTCATTAGAATTTCATGAATCTTTGTTGGCGCTCCGAATCTTCCCGAAAGAAATCGAAATAATGGGTTCGAAATCCAAGAAATAAATATTTTATAGTTTCAAATTCCTCGTCCAACCGAATACTGGGGTCGGGCCTGATTTTTTTTTAGAATTCGTTCTTGCGTATGAATTATTATCTTTTTTTTCCCATGGCGGCTCTTTTTACGAATACGATCTTTATCGCTTTCGTTTACGCAAGAAGAACGGGAAATCCTCTCATTCGTTCCTATCTTCTATATACGATCGGTCTCGATGCTTGGCTTTTTACGTACGCGTTCACCTGGTCCTATCCGCCCGAAGCTTGGATGACGTGGGCGTTTAAAATTCTCGCGGCGACTTGGCTGCCGGTCGGAGCGCTCTATCTCGAATTCGTTTACGTTTTTTTAAACAGAATTCCCGGGCCGTTTCTTTGGTTTTTTAGAATCGGAATTCCGATCTCTTATCTGATCACGCTTTCCACGGACTGGGTCGTGCAGGGAAGCATTCGTTATTATTGGGGTTACGAAAACGAACCCGGCCCCTTGTATCTCGTCGTAATCCTTTCCTTTGTCGCGCTGCCCGGTTTTATCGGTTTGGGAATTTTGACGCGTTCCTTTTTTACGGCGCGCAAGGATCAGAAAAAACAGATCGGTCTTGCGATCTTAGGTTCCATGTCCGCGATGTTCATGAGTTTTTATTCGGAAATCATTCAGACGGACGATCAAGGGAGAATGTTGGGAGTTCCTTTGACTCCGATCGCGGTGGTCATCCAATCCTTTCTGATCTTTATCGCGATCACACGATACGGATTTTTACGGATCAACATCGAAGGGCTCGCCGTGGAATTGTTTCGCGACATCCACGACGGAATGATTTTGGTAAAACAGGATCGTTCCTTGTTCTTCATGAACGAATCCGCGATGAAAATATTAGGAATTTCGAATACTCTTCCTTCTCATTTCTATCCGTCCGATTTTTTAAAAGGATATCAGGAAAGCCCCAATCATCTTTCCAGAGAATACCAGCCGATCTTCAATCGGGCTTGCAAAGGCGTGGAACTGACACGGTCGAACATCGAACTTACCGGAAACGAAAACGGTTATCTTTTCATCCTGCGCGACATCAGCGAAAAGATAGACTCGAGAGAAAAGATAGAGAGTATCTATTCTTCCATCAGCAAGGATTTGGAGATAGCGAAAATCGCGCAGACTTCGGCGATATCCACCAAGTTTCCGGAAAGTTCGCGTTATAAGTTTCATTCCCACTTTCAACCCTTCGAGCTTGTCGGAGGAGATTTTTTCAGGACGCTGGAACGTTCCGACGGAAAACTCGATATCTTTTTTGCGGACGTTTCGGGTCACGGAATCTCCTCCGCTATGGTGGCGGGCATGCTTTCGATTTCGTTTCAGCTCGTTACGGAATCCAAACCGAGTCCCAAGATAGCTCTCGAAAAGATTCAAGAACTTCTTTTGGGCGCGGTGTTGAACCACCATATCTCGGCGGTTTATCTGTCCTTCGATCCGAACACAAAAATATTAGAATATTCTTATGCAGGTCATCATCCGATCCTGATTTTCCGGGACGGAGAAATCCTTCCCCTCGAGGGTTCGGGAAGAATTCTCCTCATCACTCAGGAAACCGAGTTGAACAACTATTCTTTTCAGCTTAAGAAGGGAGATATTTTGTTTCTGTATTCGGATTGCCTCTTTGAAGTGCGAAACTCCGAAGGGGAAATCCTGGGTTACGAAAATTTTCTACAGAAGATCCGCGAGATTCCGGTTCAAACTCCTCCTAATCTTCTCAAAACTTCCATCGATTGTGCGCTCGCGTTCGGAAAGGGAAAACTTACGGACGACCTTGCGATTCTGATCTTGGAGGTGTTCTAAAATGAATCCGTATATTCTGATTCCTTTTTCGGCCCTAATCATCAACGGTTCCTTGTTCGCATACGTCAGCGCTCTCAAGGGCAAATCTAGAACCGTAACTTTATACCAAAGATTTTCGCTATTACTTTCGATCTGGCATATCGCGCTGATTCTCTATTGGTCCTTTTTACCGGGTAACTGGCCCGTGATCGTTTTTAAAGCTTCTTCCTTCGCTTGGATTTTTATCGGCTGTTTGTTTTTCGAGTTCGCGGTTCAATTCACCGGATCGTCGTATCGGTTTCTCATTTATTTCTTTCGCGGACTTTCCTTGGTTTCCTTTTTAGTTACGGTCAGCACGGACTTGGTGGTCGCGGGAAGTTTTCGAGCCTATTGGGGAGACGTCATCGCCGCGGGGCCTTTGTATCTTCCCGTAAGCAACTTCGTGATCGGCATACCGACGTTAGGCGGTTCTTTGATCCTGATCCTGAACGGAATCCGTTCCTCCAATCCTCTTTTGAAAAAACAATCGAGGCTGGTGGCGTATGGAACGATCTTTACGTATCTTCTAAGTTTCAGCACGACCCTTTTGCCACGTTATTGGAATCCGTCTTTGACATTTCCTCCGATCAGCGGAAGCGCAGCTCTGATTCAATCGATCTGCATCTTTATCGCGATTCAGAAATACGGCTTTATGGATCTCAAGCTCGAACACATTGCGCTTCGATTGTATGCCGAAATTCGGGAAGGAGTGATTCTTTTATCCTCGAAAGGAATCCTTCTCTTCAGCAATCTTTCGGCGAGAAAGATGCTTCGTCTTCCCGAATCGATCAATACGGGAATGGCGTTCGATCTCAGAAATTATCTCGAAGACTTTCCGGCGGATTCTTTTTTTGAAAGAAAGGAATTCGTCAATCTCAGCGTAAAAACGGAGGAATCCGTTCCCGGTCTTCACGAGGATTTCCTGCACGTTCCCGAAAACAAATACCTGGAAGTTTCCTCTTCTCCGATTCCTTTGTCCGGACGGAGCGGAGGCAAGGTTTACATCCTGCGGGACATCACGGAAAAAAAGGAATCGCTTGAGAAAATTAGAAAATTGTTATATAGACTCGATTTGGATCTGGATCTCGCGAGAAACATTCAGGAAAAGATCACGACCCACGATTTTCCGGATTCTCCCGATTACAAAATCCATTCCCACTTTCAGCCGTATGTAAAGGTGGGAGGCGATATTTTAAACGTCATCAAAGAGAAGGATGAAAGTCTTCATATCCTTTTCGGGGACGTTTCGGGTCACGGTATTTCGGCGGCGATGGTTGCCGCGATGACTTCGATCGCTTTCGGAGCAGCCACCGGAAGAAGCGATCATACGGATCAAAATCTTCTTTTCATTCACAGACTTTTAAAGGATACGATCACGCTGCATTTCCTTTCCTCGGTCTATATGAGATACGTTCCGTCCGAAAGAAAATTAGAATATAGTTATGGAGGACATCACCTCGGCCTGTTGATCCGAAACGGAGTCTGCAGTTTTATCGAAGGTTCGGGGGGAATTCTTTTTGCGATCGCTTCCCCCAAAATCCAAAGATACGAAATCAATCTTCTCAAAGGGGATCGGGTTCTTTTTTATTCGGACGGTTTATTCGAAGTGAAAAACAGGGAAGGAAATATCTTGGGAAGAAATCAGTTCCTCGAAGCGGTCAAGTCTCTGATCGTGGACGATACGAGTTCGATGATCCGTTCCATCCTCTCCTACTCCGCTTCGTACGGAGAAGGAGAAATGTCGGACGACGTTACGATCTTTTGTCTCGAAGTTCTTTAAGCGATCTTTTCGCGGATCGCCTTTAAAAACGGAAGGAACTCGTCGAGCGCACCCGGAAGTTCGTATTCGATCGAATCTCCGGCGCGGATGATGTCCTTTTCCTCGAGAGCAACGGCGATGCTCGCAAGAATCTCGTTCAGTTCTCCCGTCTTCTCCTCGAATCCGATTCCGTCGATCGCGATCGCAGCGAGATCGAGTTCGGGTTTTCTCATCTTCAAAGTGATAAACGAAGTAAGCAGAACGTTGATCTGAGAAATGGATTGAGTCAACAACTCGGTTGCGACTTCGTCCTTTCCGGATTGATACGCTTCGTTGACTTTTACGAACGCCTCTTTGAGTCCGCCGATGTTCGCGATAAACGTATCCAAAATTTCTTTAAGCGTGGGAAGATCCAGATCCAACACCTGCGTTCTTGCGATCAAATCCATGATGAAGAGTTTCAGATCTCTTAGATTTTCCAAAAAGGTTTCGATGGTCGCCGTATTATCCAGACTTTTACAGTTGGACGAAAGATCGGAAACGATATCCGCCACGGTATTTCCCGTTCCCATCGGTTTGATTTGATCGAGTTTCAGATGAAGAAGATTCGAAGCTGAATTCAAAACGTTTTGAATCCATTTGACTCCGTCGCCGAGTTCGTTGGATTCTTTTTCGGTTAAGGAATCCCTTCCGAAAAGAGTGGAACCCACTTTATCCACGTACAAATCCAATTCGTTCAGAGTGGAAACGAGAAAATCCATCTCTTCGCCCACGAAAAATTCCATCTTGTTCGCGGATTCGATTCCTTGTTCGTTCATTCTGGAAGCTTGAAATTCCACTCCGTCGACGGTGCAGCCGAGAAGATATTTTCCTTTCGACTCGACCCATTTGTTGATCTCGCCGAAAACTTCTCCCAGTTTCTTTTCGTTTTCCAGGGAACTATCTAAGAGGTGTTCGTTGATGTAAATTTCCATTCTACTCTCCTGCTTGAATCACTCGTTTCTCGCGCCTTTGAGATTGTTGTTCAAATAAGCGCCCACGGCTTTGTTCTTACCGACTCCCTGTTCCATATAAAGAAACTTGGATTTCAGTTTTTTCTCGTAACTCACGAGATGGTTTTCGTATTCCTTGATCTTCTTGTTGTTATCGGTGACTTGTTCTTCGAGCATCTTTACCTTACCGGAAACGAGGCCGCCCGCGTATTGCGTGTAAGGTTTGACGTGTTCGAGAAGATCGACTCCGACCCCGGTGTCCATTCTCGCGTCCGAGTTCGTATCGATCGCAAAAAGATTTCTAACGCTGTCCGGATTTTCGGCGAGTTTTACGCGAAGTTTCTCTTCGTCCAAAACCAAAAATCCGTCCTGTATATCGGCCCATTTGCTTCCAACGCTTCCGGTGCTGATGCCGATGTCGCTTAACATTCGAACGGGATTTTCGCCGCTCACGGGATACGAGGAACTCGCGACGGTTTTCATTCCCGCGATCAAACGAAGCACGGTATGTTCTCCGGATAAAAGACCTGTTTTGGTTTTTCCTTCCCAGAAGGTTTGGCCGATTTCTCCGCCGTCGTCCTTTCCATCGTTGACCTGAGCGTTTTTATCGACCGCGGTCGCGTCCTTTCCGAATTTCAAAACGGAGTTGTATGCAGCGACGAATTCTTTGATCATCTCGAGACCTTTGTCGGAATCCGTTTTGATGTCGATGCTTACCGGACCTTCGGTTTTTTTAAGAAGGTTGAGAGAGACTCCGTCGAGTACGTCGGTGAGCCCTTCGTTTTTGGGACGATTGACTTCGATCCCGTCCACGAGAAACACTGCGTCCTTCGCTTCCGCGATTTCCTTTGCGGGTTTCGCTCCTCTGAATTCTCCCGGAATCACTACATGCAAAGAATCTAATAGTACAGTTTTTCCGCTCGAGTTCGCAAAAAGAATCTTGTGCGCCTTTTGACCCGAGGGGAACGTCTTCAAGTTCAAAACGATCTTTCCTTCCTGCTTGGAAGCGGTTTCGAAAATCATCTTTTCCTTATCGTTTTCTTTATAAAGAATTCCTAATTCTAATTTATCTTCCGGCGCGAACTCGGTAGAAGTGATCAGTTCGATTCTCGTGTTCTTTTTTAATTCCGTGGTCGGAATTCCGAACTGAAAGGAACCTACGCTCGCGATTTCCATCCACTTCTTGTTATTCTCTTCTTTATAAACCGGTTTTGCGTCCGCGGCCATTCCGTATTTTTCCGGTTGAAAGACGGAGATCTGATCCGCTTCCGGAAGGAGGCCGATCACTTTGGGAGGGTCGGCCGGTTCGGTCGCGCCCACAAGATTGGCCGCTTGTAAAACTCCGTTCGCATCTTCGAATTTGAGTTTGCGATCCTTACCCGATAAACCCGCAGTAAGAGTAAGAACGTAATTGTCACCGTCAACTTTTACAAGTCCGGTATTCACAAGACCCGCGGCGGAAATTTTAATGGAAGAAGCGAGATCGCGGATCGTTCCTCCCGTGAATTCGATTTCCTTTTCGGAATCACCCGAAAAGATTTTGAACTTACCCGCGGGGATTTGTTTGTTCGCGTCCGTTTTTTCTCCAGAGATTTGATGAAAGGTCGCGAGATCTTTGATTTCTATCTTTCGTTTGCCCGCGCTCGCGGAACGGGAAGCGTCTCCGCTGACTACGCCTTCCGGTTCGGAAACGATGTTCTTCATCGCAAACGGAGCGGTAAAGGAAATGAGGGCTCTTGTTTTATTTTGCAGATCGGTTGTGACTACTTTGAGGTCGTTCCACGCTTTCACTTGAGCTTTGTTAAACGAATTCTGCTGCTCAAGACGGCGGATCGGTTTGGCTTCCAATTCCACCAATTTCTTTACGATCATATTCGTATCTTGTCCGGAACTGAGTCCTGGAATCGTAAATGCGGGCATCTTGTCCTCCTACCTTCTTCATCGACCGAATCGGAAAAAAGATAAGGGAAAATGAAAAAATTCGATGCAGGAAAAACCGATTGCCGATCTTAAATGTCCGTGGATTTTAGTTTGGATTTTCGTAGGGGGAAGAATGGTATCGC
Organism: Leptospira yasudae; assembly: GCF_003545925.1. Lineage (NCBI taxonomy): Bacteria > Pseudomonadati > Spirochaetota > Leptospiria > Leptospirales > Leptospiraceae > Leptospira > Leptospira yasudae. Next base: position 534,601 of record NZ_QHCU01000001.1, read on the forward strand.
CTTTTTTGGGAGAATTTTTAGGGACCTTCGTTTTGATTCTTTTGGGAAACGGAGTCGTCGCCGGAGTTTTACTGGAACGAAGTAAATCCAAAGACGGAGGCTGGATCGTGATCACCGCCGGATGGGCCTTTGCAGTCATGCTCGGAGTTTTCACTTCGAACGCGTTCGGAAGTTCGGACGCTCATCTCAATCCTGCGGTAACGTTGGCCTTTGCGATCAAGTCGGGCGATACTTCCAAACTTTTCTCTTACATTCCGGCCCAAATCGGCGGAGCTTTTTTCGGAGCCGTATTCAATTATCTGCATTATCTTCCTCACTGGAAAGAAACTCAGGATCCCGGAAAAATTCTCGCAGTGTTCTCGACCGAACCCGCGATTTCGCATGTCGCGTCCAACTTCTTCAGCGAATTCTTGGGAACGTTCTTACTCATCGTAGGAATCGTTTCGATCTTCTCCCCTTCCATGCCCGGCTTAAGCGTTCACTTCGGAACCTTTCTCGTGGGAATTCTCGTTTGGAGCATCGGCCTTTCGATGGGAGGAACGACCGGATACGCGATCAACCCGGCGCGAGACTTGGGCCCGAGACTCGCCCATTTTCTTTTACCGATCGCAGGCAAAGGTTCTTCCAATTGGAAATACGCGTGGCTTCCGGTGGTCGCTCCGTTAAGCGGCGCGGCCTGCGCTGGATGGCTGCTCGGGTTTTTGAAAATCTGAGAGAGAATATTTTATTTTTTGAATGTGTTTGTGCTTTCTCCACTCGGAACTGTTTAAGATAAATAGTTCCTGCGGAGAAAAAACTTCTCTTCTGGGAAGAAAAGATCCGCGGTTATAAAATCAGATTCAATAAAAAAATTCCAAGACGATTCCGTTTAAAAAATGATGATTTACGAATCCGCCCGATTTGAGAAACTATGAAATTGATATGCGAAGTCTCGCCTTTGTACTATTTCTTTCGTTTTTCTCGATTTGGAACTTGTCTGCACAACCGGCAGATTTAAAAGGAGAATGCAAACCGAAGGATTGGATCTGCGTTCTAACCCGAACTGAAAACAACAAAGTAGAATTCTACGTTCAGAACAAAACCCCTTCGGGAGAATATCCGTTTGTCGTATATTTCAACTTCACGACCCTCGAAAATTTCGAGTCCGACGTTGCACTCCCGTTTCATTTCGTTTCCAAGGGAAGCCCCGAACCGAAAAAGATTCTAACGTTAAGTCCTATCGACGCACATAAGGAAAGATCTTACGGCTCCAGCATCTATGTTCGCGCAGGCGATATTTCCGTCCCGAAGTCCAAAAGCTACGCGTATCGTTTACCCTTCGAATCCGCCTCCAGAGTCGGACAAGGATATAACGGAAAGTTCACGCACAACGGACAGTTCCCCTATGCGCTTGATTTTACGCTGCCCGAAGGGAGTTCGGTCTTGGCGGCGAGAGAAGGACTTGTGATCGCAACGCAGGATAAATATTTATCCGGCGGAACGACTCCTTTCTACAAAGACAAGGCGAACTTTATTCAAATTCTTCATAGGGACGGGAGCATCGCGGAATACGCACATCTCAAACACAAAGGCGTTTTAGTTCAGGTCGGACAAGTCGTTAAAACCGGAGAAAAGATCGGAATTTCGGGCAACACCGGTTTTAGCAGCGCTCCCCATCTACACTTTCACGTATTAAAACCGACTGAAAATTTTCAAAGTTTAGAATCCTTCCCCACCTCCTTTGAGACCGACGAAGGAGTGTTAGACGATCTCAAAGAAGGGTTCGTTTATTGGAATCCTTCCAACCTTTTACCCGCGGGGAAACTTTTCTTCGAGGAAGATCTCAAAATCTGCTCGGAGTTCGTACAGAAAAAACTTTCCGACTGCGAGGATAAATTCAACCCTCAGAAAAGACCGATTCTCGCTTTGGAAGTGCGAAAGCCCGGAAAATACGATTTAAAAGTGGAAGTTTGCAATCCGGATTCGGTCTGCAAAAGGATCGATTGGACTTTACAACCGGAGTGGAAATCTTCCGTTTCCTATTTTGATTGGAGCTTGTTTCCGCAACAACCCGGAAAGTATAAAATCCAAGTCATCAACGATATCGAAATCATCAAAACCTGGGTAGTTGAAAGGTAATTCGAATTCGATATGATGGAACCAAGATTAGAAACCATTCTTGCAAAGCTGCTGATCGGAAAACAAATGACGATGTCCTTGTCTCGAAATACGACTGGTGAATTGTGGCGAAGTTTTATGCCGAGGCGAAACGAGATTCAAAATACAATCGGTACGGAACTTTATTCCATGCAGATTTACGACCCTTCCTATTTCGATAATTTTGATCCGAACCGGGCATTCGTAAAATGGGCGGCGATCGAAGTTCAAGATCAGAATTTTATTCCGTCGGAAATGGAAGCCGTTACGATTCCTCGTGGTCTTTACGCGGTTTTCACACACAAGGGTCCGGCGAGTGAAGGACCGAAGGTATTTCAATACATCTTCGAAACTTGGTTACCGAATTCCGATTACAAAGTGGATCACAGACCGCATTTTGAAAAGCTGGGTGAGAAGTATAAAAACGAAGACCCAAATTCAGAAGAAGAGATTTGGATCCCGATCCGTTACGAACGAAAACGATAAACAGTAAAAGAGTTATTCAATATGCTTGTCGACGAAACGACAACTTGAAACCATCAAGAACAAAACTCTCTAAGAAAAACGGATTTTCGATTAAAACGATCCGATCCGTTTTACTTCATCGTTTTCTTTTTCAGACGATTCCCGCGGAAGAATATTCGATCACGAAATCCTCTTTCGCCTTACGCACCTTAGGCGCATTTACCAACCGATCGTTTTCCACGTCGCGATAACCGAGCGTTAGAATGGACGTGGATCTCAGTCCTTTTTCTTTCAGATGAAGCAGTTCGTCGAGCGCGGCCGGATTAAATCCTTCCATAGGAGTCGCGTCCACGCCTTCCACTGCGGCGGCTACGATTCCCGTTCCGAAGGCAATATATGTCTGTTTCGCCGCCCAGTTAAAACTCGACTCGGGTGTTTGCGATTTCAACCAACCAAGCATAGAATTTCGAAAACCTTGCAGAGATTCTACGGAAGCGTTTCTAGTTTTTGCAATCAGTTCGATGTAATCTTTGATTCTGCTTTCGGTAATTTGATCCCACGCGGCAAAGATAAGTATATGAGAGGATTCTAATATTTGAGGCTGATTGTTGGCGATGGGATGAATTTTGCGTTTTAATTCTTCGTCTTCGACGACGAGAACCTGATACGGTTGTAATCCGAAACCGGACGCGGTCAAACGCACCGATTCTAAGATTCGATCCACATTTTCTTGGGGAACCTTCTGCCCCGTCATTCTTTTGGTCGCGTATCTCCAGTTGAGTTTTTCCAATAAATCCATGGTTTTCTCCTTAAATTCAAATCCGGTTTCCCGGAAGATCAAAATGTTATCTTGTAATTAACACTTTAACAAGTTAGACCCAAAAAAAGGAAAGGAGAAAACAAAACAATCAATGGGAAAGAGACATTTTTTTTTGACATTCGCCTCGGACCTGCTTCATCACGTCCTCCAGGGAGAATTCTCCCAATTTGGCTTCGAGGGCGGCTTGTGCCTGGGCGAACATACATTCGAGCGTCGGGAGAATGCCCATTCCTACGGAACAATCCTGTTTCGGGTGATCGTGAACGTTGAAAAGGCATTCGGAAGCCTCGATGGCACGATAGATATCGGAAAGTCGGATCTCCGAGGCGGGTTTGGTGAGGGAAGCGCCGGGAACCCCTTGTCTTGTATAAACTAATCCGGCCTTTCTCAATTTTCCGATGAGGGTTCTTACGATCGCAGGGTTTGTTCCGACCGATTCTGCGATCGTGTCGGACGTTGTGTCCTTCCCCTTTCCATCTTCCAGAAACGTTAGAATGTGAATTGCGACGGCGTAACGACTAGGAATGGCCAAGATTTTGTTCCTTTACACAGTATTCATTGGGTTAGACAGCGCTCTGCCAAGAAGAATTCGGGTTTTCCCGGGAATATTATCGGTTTTCCTTCGGGTTTTTCCCTTTTTAAAAAGTGGGAACTCCTTCTCGGGGAGTTGGAAATTCTCCGTAGTTCAAATCATGTAGGAACTACTACTTTCTATCAAGAGGCCTCCCGTTTGCAGACAAAAAAGTGTGGGAACTCCCTCAATTTCGAAAGCGCACTGAAAAATATCCAAACACCATTCTCCCTTTCGTCCAAAAACTAGGAGGGAATCGCAAACCTGTCATCGAAATCCCCCTTAGAATCATTGACTCCCGGTAAAGCAGGTTTAAACAGGAATAGAATTCCCAAGCCGGACTTTGAACGAGGGAATTTTCCAGAATTTTAGGATATATACGTGTCGAAACCAAGAGTACAAGAACAAACCCCGACGACGTCGGGACAAAACGGATCTTCCAACGGGAATCAACCGGAAATTCATCTGAATAATCCGAACATATTTTTCGACCGGGAACTTTCCTGGGTCGATTTCAACCGACGCGTGTTGGAAGAAGCCAACGATCCCGAAAATCCTCTCTTGGAACGTTTGAAATTCTTGAGCATCACCGAAACGAACCTCGACGAATTTTATATGGTTCGCGTCGCGGGCCTTCGCAACCTCGTCAAGGAAGGAAACGACGAAAGAAGTTTGAACGGAGACAGCGCCTCCGAAATCCTTTCCGACTTATCGGACAAGGTCCGAGCTTTCGTACGCGAAGAATACGAAACATTCTCCAAAACATTAGAAGAATTGAAAGTAGCGGGAATCCATCTCATTCTCAATCCGGAAGAATTGACGATCGACGAAATCAAACAAATTCAATCCTATTACAAAGAGGACGTTTCTCCGATTCTGACTCCTCTCGCGATCGACACCGCGCACCCGTTCCCTCATATTCTCAACAAGTCGTTGAACCTTGCGATGGTGTTGAGCACCGAAGACGAAAAGACCGGCGGAAAAAAAGATTTATTCGCGGTCGTTCAAGTGCCGTCCGTTCTTCCTCGGTTTTTACAGCTCAAAGGAAAGGGAGAAGAAAGAAGATTCTTTCCTTTGGAAGAGATCATCAAACTGCACGTAGACGATCTTTTTTACGGAATGACGGTGAAGGAAATCTATCCGTTCCGAATCATCCGCGACGCGGACATTTCCATCGACGAGGAAAAATCGGTAAAGGACCTTCTCATCACGATGAAGGACGAACTTCGCAACCGTATCTGGGGCGACGCGGTTCGCATGGACATTCATCAAGGAACTTCCCCGTTCATCAAAAACACGCTGCGCGAACTTTTGGAATTGCAGGATCACGAAGTCTTCGACGTCGCTTCGATCCTGAACATCAGCGACGCGATGTTCTTTTACGGACTCGATCATACTTCCAAACTCAAATATCCGTTCTTTCAACAGAAGACGACTTTGAAATTCGATACGCCCGAAAAGATTTTCGAAGCGATCAAAAAGAAGGACCGGCTTCTGCATCATCCGTATCAATCCTTTTCCGCGATCGAAGACCTGCTTCGGATTTCCTCCGAAGATCCGAAGGTTCTCGGAATCAAGATGACCTTGTATCGAACAAGCGGGGATTCTCCGATCATTCAATACCTCGGACAAGCGGCGGAGAATGGAAAACAAGTGACCGTTCTCGTGGAACTCAAGGCCCGTTTCGACGAAGAAAGAAACATCAAGTGGGCGCAGAAACTCGAAGCGCGGGGAGTTCACGTCGTTTACGGCGTTGTCGGATTAAAAATCCACTGCAAGATGCTTTTAGTGGTCCGCAAAGAGGACGATCACATGGTGCGTTATGTGCACCTTGGGACGGGAAACTACAACTCGACCACTTCCAAATATTACACCGACCTCAGTTTTTTTACGGTCAACAAACAGATCACCGAAGACGTCGCGACGATCTTCAACACGATCACGAGTTACGCAAAGATGCCGACTCTGAATCTTTTGTCCGCCTCTCCGCATAACCTGAAATCGACTTTTATGACCTTGATCGACAAGGAAAGGGAGAATGCACTCGCGGGAAAACCCGCCCGAATCATCTTCAAGATGAACTCACTCGTGGATCCGCATATTATTCTTTCCTTATACAAGGCGAGTCAGGCGGGCGTAAAAGTCGACTTGATCATCCGGGGAATCTGCTGTCTCAAACCGGGACTCAAAGGAATCTCCGAAAACATCACCGTTCTTTCGATCGTCGGAAGATTTTTGGAACACACGAGAATCTATTATTTCCACTCCGGAGGGGCGGAATCCATATTTCTCGCGTCCGCCGATTGTATGCCCAGAAACTTCGAAAGAAGGATCGAGGTTTTATTTCCGATCATCGAAGGAAAAAACAAGGAAAGAATCAAGAAAATTCTCGACGTTCAACTCCGAGACAACGTGAAAGCGAGATTTCTCCATCCCGACGGACATTATAAAAAAAGAATATTAGAAAAAGACGAAAAACCCGTGGATTCCCAAATCGAAAGAATGAGCTTCGCGGACTAAAAATTTTTAAGATATGACAACGACTTCGACAATCAACAAAACTGAACTCAAATCCCTGATCGGACCCGGAAAGATCTTTTTTAAAAACGATCCCGACTTCGACGAAGCGACCTTTCTTTCTTTTGGAACGGATAGAACCAAGGTTTACAAACCGGATTTCGACATTCTCGCATTCCCTACCACCACGGAAGAAGTTGCAAAAATCGTAAAATACGCTTACGACAACGATATCGCGATAGTTCCTTCCGGCGGACGAACCGGTTACGCGGGCGGAGCGATCGCAAAGAACGGAGAATTGGTTCTTTCGCTTGCGAAGATGGATAAGATCTTGGACTTCGATCCGTTTTTCGGAAGCATCAAGGTTCAGGCCGGAATGATCACCAAAAATCTCCACAAAGAAGTCGAAGAAAGGGAATTTTATTTTCCAGTGGACTTCGCGGCCACCGGCTCCTCTCACATCGGAGGAAACATCGCGACGAACGCGGGCGGCGTAAGAGTCGTTCACTACGGCTTGATTCGTCAATGGGTTTTAGGTCTTACCGTCGTCACCGGAACCGGTGAAATTTTGGAATTCAACGGAGAGGTTCTCAAGAACAACACGGGTTACGATCTCAAACAGCTTTTTATCGGCTCGGAAGGAACGTTAGGCGTCATCACTGAAGCAACCCTCAAGCTGACCACAAAACCTTTGGACAACCGGGTTCTGCTCGTATCCGTTCCCGACTTCTCTTCCATCCTCTCCTTGTTCAAAGAAACGCATCAAGTTAAAGTTCCTTTGCTCGCTTTCGAATTCTTCACCGAATATTGTCTCGGAAAAGTAAAAGCGCACCTCGGAGTTCCCGACCCGTTTCAAACTCCGAGTCCATATTACGTTTTGATGGAATTCGAAATCGCGGAAGAATCGGACGAGGAAAAACTGTTCGGCTTTCTGGAAACGATCACCGAAAAAGGTCTGATCAGCGACGGAAGCCTCGCGCAAAATTCAAGACAATCCGAAACCTTCTGGAAATACAGGGAAGGGATCAGCGAAAGTATTTCGATCGAATACACCGTACACAAAAACGACATATCCCTTCCTCTGCGGAACATGGAGCCGTTTCTGATAGACATGGAATCGTTGTTAAACGGTAAATATCCCGGTTTCGAAATCGCGCTCTTCGGACATATCGGAGACGGAAATCTTCACCTAAACATCGTTAAACCGAAGGATCTTTCCAACGAGGAATTCTTCAAAAAGTGCAAGGACGTCGATCCCGACATGTTCCGTTTATTACAAAAATATCATGGATCGATCAGCGCCGAACACGGGATCGGACTTTTGAAAAAGGACTTTCTCCATTTTTCAAGATCCCAGGCAGAAATTTTTCTGATGAAGGAAATCAAAAAGTCCATGGACCCTAAAAACATCATGAACCCGGGCAAATTGTTCTGATGATTTCAACCAACGGGTCCGGCGGAAAAAAGCCGAGTAAGAAAAAGAAGAAGATACAATCCGAACACCGGATTGTTATGCGAAGTCTTACTCTGGACGATTACGCGGACGTCAAAGAGATCATGGACATCGTCTTTCCGGAGTTCGACGGAGCCTGGAAGAAGAATCAGTTCGAATCTCAGATCACGAAATTTCCGGACGGTCAGATCTGTATCGAAGACAACGGCAAAGTCGTGGGTGCGGCGATCAGTCAGATCATCAAGTGGTCCGATTACGGAGACAATCATACCTACGAGGAAATCGTCGGAAAGGGCGATCTGAAAAATCATAACGAGAACGGAGACACGCTCTACGGAGTCGACATTTTCGTTCATCCGGAATACAGAGGATTGCGTCTCGGTCGAAGATTATACGACGCCCGAAAGGAACTCTGCGAGAAGTTGAATCTCAAACGGATCGTGGTCGGTGCGTGGATGCCCGGTTATGAAAACTACGAAGACACGATGACCCCCGCACAATACATCGAAAAGGTAAGGGACAAGGAAATCTACGATCCGGTTCTTTCCTTTCAACTCGCAAACGGCTTTCACGTCCGCAAACTCAAACGCGGATACTTCGGTCATACGAAAGGTTTCAGCTCTTACGCCGTTCTATTAGAATGGTTGAATATTTATTACGAAAAGGAAGAAACCACGCTGATCGGAGGACAAAAAACCGTCGTCCGCGTGGGCGTCGTTCAAATGCAGATGCGTCCCGTCACCGGCATAGAAGAATTGATGCGCCAGGTGGAATTCTTCGTGGATACGGTCGCGGGCTATAACGTCGATTTCGTATTATTTCCCGAATTTTTTAATGCGTCCTTGCTCGCGCGTTACAACGACAGAAGCCCTTCCGACGCGATGCGGGCGCTTTCCAGTCATACAGAAAGCATCATCGAAAAGATGGTCGAACTCGCGGTTTCATACAACGTGAACATCATTTCCGGAAGTATGCCGGAATACAGGGAAAACACTCTTCACAACGTTTCGTATCTTTGCAGAAGAGACGGAACCTACGAGGAGCAATACAAACTTCACGTAACTCCGGACGAAGACTTTTACTGGGGCGTCAAGGGCGGTTATAATCTTTCCGTATTCAATACAGACGCGTGCAAGATCGGAATTCTCATCTGTTTCGACGTGGAATTTCCGGAGCTTCCGAGATTCCTGGCCGAACAAGGAATGGACGTTCTGTTCGTTCCGTTTTACACGGACACGAAGAACGGATACAACCGCGTAAGACATTGTGCGATGGCGAGAGCGATCGAAAACGAATGTTACGTCGTGATCTCCGGTTCGGTCGGCGCTCTGCCTCACGTGGAGAACATGGACATTCAATACGCTCAATCCGCCGTGTTTACTCCTTCGGATTTCGCGTTTCCACACGACTGCGTCGCCGCGGAATCCGTTCCGAACACGGAGATGACTTTGATCGCGGATTTGGATCTGGACTTGTTAAAAGAGCTCCGTAAAAAAGGATCGGTTCGAAATCTTTCCAACCGAAGAAAAGATCTCTACGAACTCAAATGGATTTACGAATCATGAAAATTTTTTCCATCGTTACGATTTTTATCTGGCTCGTATTTGCCGGTCTTCAGTGGAACGATCCCGATCCTTGGCTTTGGATTCCTTTGTATATGAGCGTCGTAATCCTATATGCTGGATTTTTAATGTATCCCGAAAAATCGAAACTCTGGCTGAGAACATCCTTGATTCTTTCTGCGCTCTTTTCGGCTGGAACGGTTTTGGCGGCGATGCAAATCGAAAATCTTTCCTTTGACGACGAGGTTACGAGAGAAATGGGAGGTCTGATTTTGTCCGCGATCTGGTCCAGAATTCCCGGCTTTTGGATCCGCAAGAGAGAAACGAGTGCAATTTCGAAAGGATGAAATCTTTCAATATCACAAAAAGAGGAATTTCTATTCCGGTCTGATCTTTCTCGGTTCCGTTTTTCTCGCCGTCATTCTTTTGAGTTTAACCGCGTCCGGTCTTTTAAAACTGGAAATTCCCGGTTTGGAAGCGATTCAAAAACTCGTTCTTTATGTAAGCAAAGAAATCCGTAAACCGAGCCTGCTCGGCGTTTTCTTTACAACCCTCTTCGGCGGTTTGTTTTTCTTTTATCTTCCGATCGAATTCTTATACATACGCGCCGCGTATTCCAAACTAGACGGAAGCGATTTAGTAATGCTGCATATTCTCGGGTTGGTGATATCGTTCACGATCAATTACTTTCTGGGAAGAATCGCGGCCCGCGCTTGTATCAAACTGATCAGTCCGAAAAAATTCTATCGTATGAAGGGTTTCTTAAATCGTTACGGCGTTCTTGCCATCTTCGCGTTCAACGCGTTGCCTTTGCCCGCTCCGATCTTGAGCGCGGTGTTAGGCGTGATCCGTTATAAGAAAAAAATTTTTTATCCGGTGTTTGTCGCGGGTCAGTTGGCGCAGTGTGCGGTGATTCTTTTCTTTGTTCGTTTCGTATTTACCGGTAAGATTTTTTAAAACGTAGTAGTTCCTACATTGATTTCAAAATTAAATTTTCGGATCACGAAGGAGTTCCTACATTCGTTTTTAGAATCGATTTATAGAAGAACAAAGGGATCGTAGCAGTTCCCACATTTGTTTGAAAAATAAATTCTTAGATGAGTTTGCAGGAAGTAATAACTCCTACATTCCTCTTATGAATCAATTGTCAGGGAAGTGTCATAGCTTTCCCATTCCCTAAGTCTTGATTTCCAAAATTTTTTCCGACCTCTAAAATGTTTTCACCGCAATCTCCCTTGACTCTAAATGTCTCCGAAAAATATTGAGAATCATTTTCAAAATCAAAAACATAAAAATGAAACAAAAATCAATTCTGTCCCTTTCTGTTTTTATCATTCTGTTGTTTTCAGTGGGAGTTCCCGCCCAGCCGCAGTCGGAAGAAAATTCGAATCAACCGACATCCGACAAACAACCTCCGACGACGCAACCATCTCCTTCTAATTCCAATGGAGAAGATACGGAAAAGGAAAAATGGGGAAAAGGAACGATCTCGGTAATCGGTAAACGCAAAACCGATCTGAAACGAATCCCCGGTTCGGCAACCGTAATCGAAAAAGAATTCTTAGAACAAACCAAACCCGTCGATTCCATGGAAGTTTTGCGAAGAGTTCCCGGCGCTTCGATCCGTTATCAAGACACGGGATTGATTTTGAACATAGGATTTCGAGGAGTGAACAACGACCTCGGCCGTAAAGTTCTCATCTTAGAAGACGGAATCTTTACTTCCCTCAATCCCTACTCGGCACCGGAACAATATTATACTCCGAACATCGATCGTATGGAACGAATCGAAGTCGTCAAAGGTTCGGGGGCGATCCTCTTCGGGCCTTCGACCATCGGCGGCGTGATCAACTTCATCACAAAACGTCCTCCGAAAGAACCGGTCCTTTCCGTTTCCACGCAAGGCGGTTCTTACGGTTTTTTCTCTTCTCAAGTTTCGTACGGTGGAACGTTCGGAAACACGGGAATCGACATTACTCTCTTGAGAAAACAAGGGAACGGTTTTCGCGATCACCAAGATTTTCGTCTGCACGAACTCTCCTTTAAATCGGTCACCGATCTGAACGAAAAACATACGTTGACGACGAAGTTCTTGGGAACCGTCCAAGACGCGAACATGACGTATTTGGGTTCGACCACCGCTCAGCTTTGGAATAATCCTTCCTCCAACTTTGCGGAACAGGACAATCGTCAGCTTCAACGATATTCCGGGGACATCGGTCACGAATGGAAACTCACCGATCATTCCAAGCTCGTCACGAAAGTTTATTCGGCTTATACGGAAAGAAACTGGGCTAGACAGAATTACGTCCGAAACACGGGCTCATACTTCACTTCTTATCCGGGTAACGTCATCAAAACGTACGATACGGAACCTTTCGTAAATAGACCGGGAGATACGGTTTACATGTTGGACAGCGTCGGCCATCGAAATCGTACGTATCGTTTCGTCGGTGCGGAATCCCGCTACCAACTCGATTATCAATTTTTAGGAATTAAGAATCAACTCGACGCCGGTCTTCGGTATCACTATGAAACCGCGGACATCAAATACTTGGACGGACCGTCTACTCCCGATTATGCGATCTTCGGAAACGGTCTCAACAATCCCGCGACCGGAACCGCTTCTTCCGAATATTCTCTCGCTAAATCAGGAGCTTTAAGAGATCACGAAGTCAATAATACGAAATCGATCGCGGGTTTTGCGCAGAACAGTTTCAAATTTTACGATAAGTTTTCCGTGATCCCCGGCGTTCGTTACGAAACGTTCACACAGAACAGAACGATTCTCCGTCAACAAGCGGTCGACCCGGTCACCAACCAACCCGATCCAAATTCTCCCTCTCAAGAAGTGGATAAGGGAAGCAAACACGTCTATCACGTCGTGATCCCGGGTTTGGGTTTGACCTACGACATCAAAAAGGATCTGACTTGGTTTGCGGGCGCTCACAAAGGTTTTTCTCCCCCTCGTTATCAGGACGCGCTGAACAATTCGGGGATCGTCAATCGAATCGATCCTGAATATTCGTATAACTACGAAACCGGAATCCGCGGAGATATTACGAAAACCTTAAACGCCCAAGTCACCTATTTCGATCTGAACTACGTCAATCAGATCATCATCACTTCTTCGACTTCCGGGAACGACTCCGCTTCTTCCGCTAAGAATGGAGGAAGAACTTACAGCCGAGGCGTGGAAACGAACTTCACCTTCGATCCTGCAAAACTGTTCGACGCCTCCTTTAAACTTCCGATTGAACTGATTTACACCAGAGCCGACGCAAGAATGAACCAATATTCCATCGACACTTCCAAAGTTACGGCGAATCAATCCCTGCTCGACTTCGTCGTCACGCAGAGAGATAAGAACGGAAACTACGTACCGTATGTTTCCCGCGATACGGCGACTCTCGCGTTGGGATTCATTCACCCGAAAGGTTTTTATGCAAGGGGAGAATATCAATACTTCTCCGCGCAGTATCACGACGACGCGAACACCCGCACCGCGTATTGGTCGGACTCGATCACGGACCCTCTCGGTAAAAAAGTATTACAATATTTGAATATTACTTCCAATAGCTCGGGCGAAACCGGAGTCATTCCGGCCTACGGTCTGATCAACGCTTCCTTCGGTTACAAACACCCCGTCAAACGCTGGAGCGTTTTCGTTACGGGTAAGAATTTAGCCGACGTTCGTTATATTTCCGGCCGTCTCCCCGAGGGGATTCAAGTCGGACCGTTTCGCCAAATCAACGTAGGAGTTACCTTTGAACTCTAAGCGCGGCGTCGGACTTCTTCGTCTCTTTTTGGCGGAAAAACGTATGAGTTCCTACAGTTTCGGGAGAATTCTCCCTTTCCAGCCGGGATTTTCCCGGAAGACATGTGGGAACTCCTCCCGATCCGGAATTTTTCGCGGGAGTTCCCGCAAATTCAACCCAACCCAGAATTTTCAGTTGACGACTTTAATGATATTGAGAATTAGTATCAATATCATAACAACCAGTTCATCGAAAATTCCCCGGTTGCGGGCGATACGCCCTCTTCCGGGACCTTTTTTCAAAGACATTCAGGAAAATCCAATGAACCTAAAAAAACTCGTTTCTCTTTTATGCATTGCGGCTGCGATTCTTTTCTCGAATTGCAAGCCCGAAGATAAATCCAACGATACCACGATGTTAGCGGGAGTAATCGCGTTAGGCGCCGTTCCGACCGCAAACAAAGCGCAGGTCGTCGATCGTTACCTTCAGCTCGGATACGAATCCTACGATCAGAGTTATAAAGACGCGGTAACTCTTCAAACCGCAATCGCGACTTTCGCAGCAACGACGACTCCCACCGCCGCCGATCACACGAATTTAAAGAATCTTTTCGTCAAAGCGAGAGCTTCCTACTTAGTGACGGAAGCGTTTCGTTTTTCTTCCGGCCCGATCGATAACTCGGATGTCATAGGCTGCGGCGACGCCGTAGACGGATCGGGAGCGAACGAGTGCGAAGGTTTGATCAACGCATGGCCGTTAGACGAAAGCGCAATCGATAATTACGTCGCCGGAGCCGGCGGAACGACTTACGCCAATATCTTAGCCGCAAACGGAAACTCAGCTGGAACAACCGAAGGCAATGATGAGAAGGCGATCACTGTCGGTTGGCATGCAATCGAATATCTTCTTTGGGGTGCGGACACTTCCAACGGAGGAATCAACCAAATCGCGGGACAAAGAGCCGTGTCCGATTTCAACAATACAGGAAGCGGTCCGAGAAGAAAAGCATACTTGAAAGCGATCACAGACGCTCTTGTTTTGCAGTTAAAACTCATTCGGGATCAATACTCGAGCGGAACGGCATACTCGACGGCGTTAAAATCCAATCCTGATGCGGCCGTAACGAAAATCTTTCAAGGACTCGGTAAATTCATCGCGGGAGAATGGGGAGGAGAAAGACTCACCGGAACCTTCGGCGGAGAACAAGAAGAAGAACATTCCTGCTTCAGCGATACTACGAAAGCCGACTTCTACTACGATGCTCAAGGTGTGTTGAACGTATGGAACGGTTCTTATGAACTGAAAAAAGGCGCCGTGGTTTCCAGAGGACCGGGACTCAGCAGCTTGTTTGGAACTTTAACCGCTCCTCCGATCACGGCGCAGGTCACTTCGTCCAGAGACGCATTCTGCATCAATCTTGCGGAACAAAGCGCTGATCCAAATTACACGACTTCTTGTCCTTCCGGGTCGATGACGGGACGTTACGATCAGATCATTAAAAACACGGATTCCGAGTACAACATTCTTTTCAATACTCAGAAATTGATCGGAGACACTCTGAAAAAAACGATCACATCCGCCGCAAGCTCGGTCGGAGTTTCGATTACGGACTTCTCCATCTAAACAAAGCCGAAAAATTAAAATATAAAGATGATGAATGGTTATGAAAAACAAAAATTTAATAAGAAAGGAAGAACCCTCTTTCTTTCCGGTTTCAATCGTTTCTAAAATAAGAATAGGATTCCTGATCGGAATCCTATTCGGTTTATTCGCGCAGTGTAACAACGGAATCTTCGACGAGAAAAAAAAGAATCACGATCTGGAGACGGCGGCGGCGATTCTTCTTTATCTTCAGAACGCCGATCCGGGTGAACAATACTCAGGCGGCTTAACCACCACCTTCGATTCCAGCGTGAACGCATTCGATCTTGCCGCGGCGAATCTCCGCGACGGAGGGAACATCGATTTTCAAGGAGGAAATTCCTTCTTCAATCGTATTTGGGTCCAAGGCGGGAACTCCGCATCCGACGGACTCGGCCCTGTATTCAACAGCACTTCCTGCAACGGTTGTCACGTGAAAGACGGAAGAGGAACTCCCCCCGCAAGCGGAAGCAGTTCGTTCAATACGATGCTTGTCCGAGTCAGTAAAAACGGAAAAGATCCGATCACCGGCGGTCCGGTCGGACTCGATAATTACGGTTTGCAGATCAACGATCGCGGAGTCGCGGGTCCTCCCGCAGTATCGGGTGAAGCGACCACGACGGTAACGTTCGCAGAAGAGCCCGGAACCTTTCCGGATGGAGAAGCGTATTCTCTAAGAAGACCAACGTTCACGATTTCTGCTTGGAACTTCGGAACTCCTCCCGTCGTAAATCAATCCCCGCGAACTTCTCCGATGATTCCCGGACTCGGACTTTTGGAAGCGATCCCCGAATCTACGATCCGTTCTTTTGCGGATGAAAACGATTCGGACGGAGACGGTATATCAGGAAAACCGAATATTGTCTGGGACGCGAAACTGCAGAAAAAAACCCTCGGAAGATTCGGATGGAAAGCGAACGAACCGAATCTCTTTCAACAAAACCAAGGAGCGTTCTTGGGAGATATAGGAATTACGAGTCCCCTCTTTCCGAGCCAAAACTGCGCGGCGACGCAGACGGACTGTGCGACGTCCACGCCCGGCAACAACGGAACTCCGGAAGGAACGGAAATTTCCACAAGAACTGCGAATCTCGTGACTCTTTATACGAAACTCGTAAGCGTTCCCGGAAGAAGAAACTGGACTCACACCGATGTCGTGCGAGGAAAACAGATTTTTTCCGAGATCGGATGCAACTCTTGTCATAAACCTTACATCCTCACAGGATACGTGGAAGGGTTCCCCGAAATCTCCTTCCAGCATATCAAACCGTATACGGATCTTCTGCTTCATGATATGGGAACGGACTTAGCGGACAACCGCGAAGATTTCGAAGCGACCGGAACCGAATGGAGAACCCCTCCTCTATGGGGAACGGGACTCATTCAGAAAGTCAACGGGCACAACAATCTTCTGCACGACGGACGCGCCCGAGGTCACAAGGAAGCGATTCTCTGGCACGGGGGAGAAGCGCTAAGCTCCAGAAACAAATTCGTCAATCTTCCGAAATCGGATAGGGACAAACTAATTCTGTTCCTGGAGTCTTTATGAGAATTTTAGAATATACTGATATTTCCGAGACAAGAATCAAACTCGTCCGAAAGATCAAGATTCTTGTTCTTTCTTTATCGATCGTTCTTCCCGGAATCCGTTGCGAAGACCTGGGCAAAATCACGGGAACGGAAACTTTGCTGATCGCCTTATTTGCAAACGCCAGCACGGGAGAATTTCTCAACTATACGGCCAATCAGGTCGCGGTGCCTCAATTCAGCAAACTTTTGGTTGCGACAAATCAGCTGAAGACGAGCGCGACCGCGTATCAAACAACGCAGGACGCGACGACACTTGTCGATTTGCAAACCAAATGGCTTGCCGCGCGAAGAATCTTCAAACAAAGCGAGATCTTTTATATCAACCGTTCTTATCTTGCATCTAATTACTTTCATCGATTGGACGGTTATATCTTGGGTGAAAACAGCCGTCCCGTGGCAACCGATCTCAATACGGCCGCAACCGGAAGTCCTAACACAAGCACGGTGGATTCGTATCCGTTGACAAGAAAAGGATTTGCGGCATTGGAATACTTCATCTTTGATAACGGGGACGGAGTTCACGACGCGACGGATACGATCGCGAACATCAACGCAGCGAACACGGGAAGCGCGGGAAGAAGGGCATACATCGTATCTCTCGCAAGCGTCATTCAATTGGATGCGCAACGTCTTTATAATTCTTGGAACACGGCTTCGGGAAACTTTGCGGGAGAATTAGCCACGGGAACCGGATCGTTCGGCGGAATCAAAGATGCGGTCGATTCGTTTATCAACGGAATCGTTCAATTGGAATACGTGAATCAAGACGTTCGGGTGGGAGTTCCCGCAGGGTTGACATTGGCAGGCACGACCCAATTTCCCGCAAAACTGGAATCGATCTACAGCGACACTTCCTATCAGGATTTACTTTCTTCCGTGGAAGGTTTCGAACTGGTATATTACGGAAACACGAGCGACAATGACGCGAGATCTCTCAGCTATCTCGTTCAATTTCAAAGCAGCGCATTGGATGCCCGCGTAAAAACGAAGATCGCAACTTTGAAAACCGCCATTCAAGGTCGAATCAACGCGTCCGCGACGCTCAAAGCCGATCTTACGGGAAATTTAAGTTTTGTGAATACGGAAATCTACCAGCGATTCCGCGACCTAAGAACGACGACGGCGACCGAAATCATCGGAATCTTAGGCGCGAACGCCCTACCGTCAAACTCGGACGGGGACTAAAACTCGCAACCGGATTCCAAGATACGAATCCGGAATAAATTCAAAATTTGGAATATTCCGTTCTCTTAAAACGAATACGGCATACAAGCCAAATTCCCGACCGCGTTCGAATACGCGTATGAATGTTTCGTAAGCCCGGGATCAAGGGTGGAGTATGCGGCAAACTCATTCGTGGAAACGTATACTTTGTTTTGATGAGAAACTGCGATTTTTCCGGTAACCGCGTCGAACGTCCCTTCGATTCCGTTGGAAGCGAACGGTAGAGAAATCAAAGTCCAATTCGCGCCCCCGTCGACCGTTTTATACAATTTCGTGAGAGAATAATCCAAGCCGTAGAGAGCGTAACCGTCGTTTGCGGTTAAGAACTTTACTTTGAAAAAACTTCCGCCGGTCAAGTTATGCGCCACCGTCGCCCAAGCGGCTCCCCCGTCCGTCGTTTTTCCCAAAGAATTCGCGGCGGCGACCCAACCATTCAAAGAATCCAAAAAGAAAAGTCTGGATCGGTACGAAGTGGGGGCGTTTGTCGCATTAAAATTCGCGCCGCCGTTGGTCGAACGATATACGCCGATCGTCGAACCCGAATTCGAAGCGGTATATACGATCTCCGAAGCGGAAAGCATTACAAGATCGTAGATGGAAGTTTGTTGGCCGATCGAATACCGAGTCCAGGATTCTCCGCCGTCCGCGGTCCGATCCAGAAAATACTCCGAGCCGTAACTCGCGGTGTATAAATATCCTCTTCTAAGTCCGTTCAAAGAATCCGCAAACAAAACAGCTCGATAATATCCGGTCAATTTCGGACCTAAATAAATCGGACCGAAATACGAAGGTTCGAATTTCATCGGAGACCAACTCTCTCCCGAATCCGAAGTTTTATACGTCACGGTTTCACCGTTTGTCGCATACATGAAAGCTTCGGATTGAAACGAATAACCGAACGTATAACCGCCCTTAAGCGGAGAAGCGGGAGTTCGGTTCGAAAAATTGATTCCGTCCCTGCTGAATGCGAGCGTGACTTCTTCCTTGGAGTTGGTTTCGTAGGAAGCGGATCGGTTATACGCGGCGACAATCGAACCGGAGGGGAATAATTTGATTTCGTTCGCGGTAACCGGTTTGGGCGGAGTGTACGCGGTTTGAGCGCACCAAGTCATCATCAAGAATTGCGTTTCATTGATCGCGTCTTCTTTTTTACAACCCGTAGCGAACAGCATAAAACCGCACAAAAGAATCAGATAGAATTTCGTGCGAGAAGCGGACTTCGGTTGCAAACGATCCATTTTCAAATCCTTCCTTTTCAGCCCTTTTCGAAAAAGCGTAAAAAAGATTCCATCTAAATCGACAGAACTTCGCTTAACAATAATATCAGAAAAGGAGGGTTTCAAGCCATATTTTTCTTTTAAAATAAGGACTTTTATGCAAAATCAGATTTAAGACTTTCGAATATACGGCGGACGGATCGATATGAAACGGATTCTTTCTAAAATTCTAATCTATCTCCTGTTGCCTTTTCTTTGTATGAGCCAAGTTCACTACGAAACGATCGACCTTGACGACTTGATCCGCAGTTCTTCGCATATCGTTTTGGTTCGCGCCTCCGATCCTCCCTATTCCGTGCGAAAGGTCAAAATCGATTCCCGTCTGTTGAAGGAACGCGGAATCCAAACCAAACCGAAAAACAAGATCCCCGATTTTGAAAGGAGAATCTATCGTTACGAGGTTTTGGAAACGTATAAAGGAAACGTGGAAACGAAAACGATCGAAGTCCTTCCTGCAAACTACGAAGATTCCTTGGAACTTCATATCCTCTATTACGGAATCGGACTTTCCAAGTCTCCGATTTATCCCGCCTATCGATCCTCTCTTTCGGAGGAACCCAATCCGGAAAATCAGAATTTTATACTATTCTTAAGCGTTTTCCATCGCACCGGAGAATTCGAAATGAGCGCGATCGGCGGAATCGAATCCGCGGACAAAAAAGAGGAAATCTTAAATAAAATCGGGAAACGCTAAACCGAAAATCGGCTTGCCTTCCGAACGCGAACTGATTCCATTCACCGGAAAAACAATCAATGGAGAATGGAATGAATCCTGCAGTCATCGCATTATTGGGTTTTGTCGCTTGGACGCTGATCCTCGGAATTTGGGTCGTAAGCATACGATCGATTAAGGTCTTAATGGGAGAAAAAAAATCGAACGAGTTCCCTTCGGGAATCCAACACGGAAGCGATTTCTATTGGAGACTCAATCGGGCTCACGTGAATTGTATCGAAAACCTACCCTTATTCGGAGTTCTGGTTTTGATCGGAGCCTTTGCGGGCGTGATCGATGCAACGTTCATACTCGTCAGTCAAATCGTTTTAGGAGCGAGAATCGTTCAAACGCTCGCACATATCAGCTCGGGTTCCGTGCTTGCGGTCAACGTGCGTTTTACGGGGTTTATCGTACAATACGGAAGTTTCGCTTGTCTGCTCTGGCAGATTCTCCATAAGTCCGGAGCCGTCTGAAACGCGATGTCGCTTTAAACCAACGCAAAAAGAATTGGATTCTTTAGAATTCCCTAAAATTCTGGAATCAATGATCGTATTTGCGGACAAGGAGAAGGAGCTCAAGGACTCGAAAAGTTTTTGGGCCTGTCTCGGAAGAAACGTAATTTCAAAATCGGGAGAAAACTCGGGAAGACTGATCGACTTTCGTTTTCTCTCCGGAAATCTTTCCGGCATCATAGTACTCAAGGGTTTTCGCAGAGTCTACTTTTCCCGGGAACATCTCAAATCCGATTCCAAAGAAAGACTTCTGCTCAAGATCGATCCGCCGAGCAATCTTTTGGGAAAACGAGTCTACGACAAGAACGCGCGCTTTCTCGGCTCGGTTTCTTCCGTTCAAGTGGCCCCGGGAACGGTAAAACTGATCCGATTCTGGGTTCGGAAATTTCCGTTCTCTCCCAAAACGGAATTCTATCCCGAAGATATCGAAACCTCGGTTAAGAATATCATATTAAAAAAAGATCATGCAAAACGAAGATAACATCACTTCGGACGATATTCTCGGAAAGGAAGCCCTCGATCCGGAAGGCCAAGTCC
Source organism: Leptospira yasudae (assembly GCF_003545925.1). Lineage (NCBI taxonomy): Bacteria > Pseudomonadati > Spirochaetota > Leptospiria > Leptospirales > Leptospiraceae > Leptospira > Leptospira yasudae. The sequence goes on from NZ_QHCU01000001.1 coordinate 555,379, forward strand.
TCGGAGTCGTCATCAAACTACATATCGATCGTGCGGAAAAAAAGATCACCGGGATTACGATCGATCAGGGTTTTATGAAACCGGATCTATTCATCGGAATCGATTACGTCAAAACCCTCGGTGTGGACGCGATTCTACTCAATACGATCCCGTTCGAAAAATACAAAGGACTCAAAGTGTTGAACAGCGACGGCTCCGAAAACGGAATCGTGGAAGAAGTGATTTCCAAAAACGGAAAACTCGAATTCATCATCGTAAAAACTTCCCTCAATCCGCTTTCCAAAGAACGGAACAAGATCCCCGCATCCAAGATTCAGGAAATCGGAGACAAGATTTTGCTCAAAAGAAAATCTTCTTGACCAAAGCGATTTCTTAAGAACGATTCTTTTTACTTAATTTTTTTGTTCACGAGTCCTTATGTCCTCCAAGTTCGACTTCCTTCGTAAAAACCTCTACAGCATGGCCGAGCTATGTCTGGAACAGGTGTTGCTACTGGACGACGCATTGGAACAAGACGACGGAGAACTTGCAAGAAAGCTAATCGACCGGGACGACCTGATCGACAACCTCGAAAAACAAAACGACAACCTTTCCCAGAACGCGATCTTGGAAGCCGTTGCAAACCGCAATTCCATGGGAATGGATCAAGTGGACGGAGAAGTCGTTTTAAAACGGGACCCTCTTCGCTTCGCTCTCTCCGCAATTCGGATCACGAGAAACTTGGAAAGAATGGGAGATCAGATCGTTAACTGCGCCAAATGTTTTCGAAGAGGTCTGATCCCGAAACGTTTCTTCTGTGACGAGGAGATTCTCAATAAGCTCTTATCCAGAGTCATTACGATCGTAGGAATGGCCGTGGAATCCTTGGTTGAGGAAAAAAACCGCTTTTACGGAAGCGTTCATTCCGTGGAAGAAGAGATCAACAATCTCTGTCAATCCGCGTTCTTAAAGTTCGTAATGGACCCAAGACTGGATAAGAATCAATTTGCGGACGTTTATCGACTGATTCTATGTTTGGAACGAACCGGAGACTACGCCGTCAACATTGCGGAAGAGTTGGTTCGTCTCAACACAGGCATGGACATTCGACACGTTTCCGATCCGGTGCAGGCGATCGCAAAAACCGCAAGCTGATCGTTTGCAATCACAAACGGCAACGCGTTCGGCAACCTGTGATTCTATATTTACTCTGAGAATATTCTGGAAATATAATTCACTTCATTTCAGAATATAACCTGCTAAGGCATTTTCAAGCGAATGAGTTATACTGTTTCAGTCACTCTTATCATAAAAAGAATTTGGTTCTAGCATGAAAAAACACTTTCTCCATTCGGAAAACGGCTCCGAAGTCTTTTGGCAAATCGAAATTTCCGGTCTTGCTTTGATTCTTTCCTCCGGCAAAACCGGCTTTGTGGGAAAACGTTCCATTCGCAATTTCGATACAAGAGATCAATGTCTGAAAGAATTTCAAAAACTCATCGATCAAAAAACGAAACTCGGATTCAAAGAATCGGATCAAATTCCTTCCTTTAAAACTCTGACCGGAAAATCGAATTATCTCGAAACCTGGAAGTCCATCGTAAACGCTTCCGAACCGAAAGAAGCGCTCCGTTCCCATTTTCAGATTCTTGCGGAAACGGAAGAATGCAAAGAACTGCTCGATCGAATCATTTCCAAGATCGATCAAGTCTACATCGAGAACGATCAGTTCGTCTTCACTCTTCCTTGGCATCACGACGAGGAAACCTCCGTTCATATCCGATGGAACGCTCCGTATCTCGGTAATATTCATTCTTCCGTTCCGTATTCTTTAGCGAAGTTCGTTTCCAACTTCAACGGAGTCGGCTTTCACTATGACAACGACGACTTTGCAAGTTTATGCGTAGAGGGCGTGGACGCTTACGGAGAAAACAGACCTGCGCGCGTCATCGGTGGCGGAGGCTGGGAAGAAGAAATCTTGGAAGAAGGAGACGACTGGTGGATCAATCCGTTGGTCATAGTGGGAAAAGATTTCGGAGACGTTCAGAGTTTCGGAGCATTCGACGAAAGCCAAAATTGGTACGTCTTTCATCCATTCATCAAAAATAAATTCGGCGAACCCGCAATCGCAACCGTCGATCATGGATCCTGCGAGATGGAAGGGGAAGACGTTCATTTTGGAATGGGCGGTTTTATTCTGAGGGAGATCGCCTCCTGGATCTTGGACATTCAAGGATACGATCCCGGAAAGGATCTGCCCCTATCCGGCGGACCGGTTCTCACGAAAAAGTTTCAAGAGTTTATGGCGAATAAAGCCGTGGAACTTTCGGAAAATCACCCGATCATCGCCAAACGCTTGTTAGAGTATGATTGGCATTCCCTTTCATTCGCAATTCATAATACGATTTCCGATTGGGTCAAGTCTCTCCAGAAATCCGTCAAAAAAAACGTTCTCGTCATCGATACCTATTGGGACGACGCGGGAGAAATCATCTTTCTAGGTTTCGATTGGCACGCCGGTACCGATTACGACGATGCGATGTCGGAAGGCGCGAATGAAATCGAATACATTTTAGACTTCACTTCCTTCTATAAGACCATTTTAGGAACGACCTTTATCGAAGAATTGAACGGAGACGAAGTCATCGGAATCTTAGAGGACGACTACGCGATCACCCGCGACATCTTAGCGTATCTTTCGGTCGAAAATCTGATCTCGGTCGTAAACGGAGAAGAGTTCCAAAAACTTCCCCGCGACGAAAAAGGCGTATACGTCGCTTATTCGCATTATCACGACGAAGAAGCGGAAGTCGCTTATCATTCTTCCGAAAAGGAAATCAAAAGCGAGTTCATCAAAAGTCTTTTTTCCGCGGATGAAAAAGGAAAGCCGGCCAAGGAAATTTCGGAAAGCGAACAGGAGATTCTCGACGATATCACCGGCGACGTTCTGGAAGATTATCCTTGGGTTTGGAAAAGCACGATCGAAAAAAGCATCGATCGGCTCGCGGCGAACTTTCAAGAAAACAAGGAACGGTATCAAAGGGAATTCAACAAGATTCTTGAATATAAGGACAAAGCCTCCAGCGACGATGAGGAAATGACTTTGATGAACCTCGGGATGCAGATGAGTTCCGCCGCATTGAACCGCTTTTTACGCGAAAACAAACCTGATCTCGCGGGATGGGTTCTTCATTGTTACAACGAAATCTATCAGACTCTCGGAATCAGCCGCAATTCCACCTTGAAGGGAAACGAAACCGGAACTTCGTACAACACGGCCGAATACTTTTCCGGCGACATCATCGTCTTTATCGCGAAATACGGCGGAGGGAAATATCTTCCTTTGCTGGAGGATCTTTTGCCTTCGGACATTCAAGACGCGAGACTCGCATTCAATCTCGCGTGTTTGAATTCTCTGGAGAAGAATAAGGACAACCTTCTGCGTTATACGAAATTGGCGCTCAGCTTAGGAAAACCCAAAAAGGATTTCCAGGACAGCGACTTCGACAACTTCAAAGACGACGCAGAGTTCCATTCTTTGGTTGCCTTACACTAAAAATCGCAAGATCAAACAGGGAACCGCGTCCGTCGGAGATTTCCGAAACGACTACTCCTTCGGATTGACAACGATCGGAAGATTGTCTTTTCCTTGCGGAACGAATATCAATTTAGAATTCGGACTTTCGAAAGATTTATACTGAAGATATTTGGTCGTCAGTTTATCGTTGATGATAGCCTGTGATTTCGCCTGTGCTTCCGCGCGGATCAATTGCGCTTCCGCATCGGCTCTCGCTTTTTTCTTGGCGATCTCGATATTCTTTTCCGCGATCTCGAGTTCGTATTTCTGCTGTTCGAGTTCCTGCTGTTTGGTCAGTTTCGCCTCGATCGCAAGAAGCATGTTCGGAGAATATTCGATATCGTCCAAAATCACGTCGAACACTTCGATATGTTTTCCTTTGGTTCTTTCGATCACTGCGGTTTTGATGTCTCTCGCTAAAACCGCGCTGTTCTTGGAGATTTGAATCATCTGGTGGTGGGAGACCACGTTTCGTATCGAAGCTCGAAATTCGGGCTGCACAATGCTTCTATAATATTCCGGTCCGACCTCGATGTGAAGCTGATAGATTTCCTCCCGAATAGGACGGAGAATGATCACCGCTTGCACGTCGATCTTTAAGTCGTCGTTCGTCAAAACGTCGACCTTCTCCTTGTGAGAATCCCACTGTGTGGAATAAGTATAAATATCGTTCCAGGGAAGAAGCCAATAAAATCCGTTCAACACCGGATCCTTGCTAAGTCCCACGTCCGACATTCCGAACGGTTTCCAGAATAATCCGATCTGGCCCGGATGAACGGTGGAACCGCAGTTTAAAGTGAAAACCAAAAGCAACGCGAGAAAAAATCTATTCTTGTTCATAAGTAAACTCTTATATCCCTTTTTTAGTTACTGCCTTCGAATTCGATCGTAAAACGTTTGATCAGCTTCATATCCACGAACTTGGCGCTCGCGTAAAAATCCCGTTTGTGACCGGCGGGCAAACCCTGGACCGCAAACTGACAGGATTCCAAAAGATTGTCTTCCTTATCGTAAATGTTTACCGTAAAGAACGCTTCGGAATAATCCTTACCGGAAAGGTTTTCGATTTGTCCGATGATCTCCAGATAAGTGAACTGATCCTGTAAGCCGACGTTATAATATTTGAATTTTCCATCCAAGGTGAATTCTCCCTGCGGCTTGCTCCAGAGAAGAACCGGAACCATTACAAGAAGAAGGATGAGACGCGAAAAAATGTCGAGGAGGATTCGCCGAGAATTTTGGATGAAAGTTTTTTTGCCGGATAAAGCGGAGTGATCGGGTGGATGATTCATAAGAAACTCGACTTAAAAGCGTATCATTCAATTCAAAAAACGGAAACCGTATTCCGAATCGTTTCCGATAATTTCGAAGTTTTCCGAACATACGACGCAAAAACGTCAACATTCGGAAACATACATTCTTCCGTTAGACCCATCATGCGAACGGAGGGTCCGATTCTCATCCGGTTTCCGGAACCTCGTCGAGATAACTTTTCAATTCTTCCTTGAGTCCGGGCGGAAGTTGAAGGCCCGAACTCTCGATTCGTTCGTTGTATTTGCTGAACGAAAATCGATGACGGGAAGTTCTCAGATAATCCGCGAGCGCTTCCGAACCCCAATCCAAAATGTCTTGGATGTATTCTTCGTTTTCTTCCAGCTTTTCGCAATACGGTATAAACAAAGGACGATTGACCGGTCTTCCGATCGTTCTGTAGAACATCAGGCGTTTGAGAAGATCGCTGTCCTTCAACGTGTCCTTCTGCTCCATCGCCTTTTCCACCATTCTTAGATTGATACAATCCAGGAATTCCACTTTGAGGTGATCGTCTTTCAGACGTTTGCAAAGAGAGGCTTTGATTTCTTCGGTTTCGTAGAGAAAGTTGGGACAATATTCCGGACATTCCGTTTCTTTATGAAGATCGCAAAAATGAAGCAGAATACAATCGATATCGGAAGCGGTTTCCACGATTCCGAAATTGATCGATCCCAGGATTTCCACGCCCGTATGAAAGCCCTTGTCTTCGAGTTCTTTCAGAGCGATGCGAAAGGCCTGCATTCGTTTGAGGGCTTCTTTCGTATCGTAATTCCGATATTTATTTTTTAAAGCGATGTATTTCTCTACGAGTTTCGTCATCCGGTGATGTTCCTGAGATACAGGTTCATACCCCTAAGTACGATCTCGGGAATTTCGTGTCCACCCGGAAAAGCGATCATTTCCCCTTTCCATCCGGCTCCGATTAACAGTTGTTCGAGTTTTTTTGCGGCGGGATAACCGAGGACCGGATCCATTCTTCCGTGACTTTGAAAGAACTTATAGTCCTTCTTCTTTTCTGCGAGCCGTTTCCAATCCGTTTCGCTGATCAACGTTCCCGAAAGAATCAGCAAACCCGCCGGAGAAATTTCGGAATGAAGCGCGATATCCGTCGCAAGCATCGCGCCTTGACTGAAACCTCCGAGGATCACCTTGTCCATCGAGACTCCTAAACTGCGGATCATCTCGACGGCCTTCTCGCGAGCGCTTTCCAAGCCTGCAGGATAACGATCCGAAAAATCGCGATACCCTCCGGTCATCATCGCTCGTTGTAAAGCTTCCATGTCGATCGGAAACCAAGCCCTTCCGTTGTAACCGGGCATCACGGGAATCTCCAACACGCCGTTGGGGAACAACCAATTCGTTCCGTCGGGAAGATCCAAGTACGCGCTGAGAGGAGAAAGGTCGTACGCGTTCGCTCCGTAACCGTGAAACAAGATCACCGTGTAAGCGTCCGGATTACCGGGTAAGTGAACGGCTTCGATCGGACCTACCATTTCCAAAGGACGATTGTAAGAAGATTGCATGTCTAAATTCTCCAAAAACGAAATGAAAGAATGTTCATCTAACGAGTCTACCGTTGCGATTTGAAAAGGCAAAGGAAATTCGAGAGAAAGTTTTTACTTGGCAATTCTATTTCTCCCGCGGAAATGGAAAGCCAATTAGAAACTCGACACGAGGGAAATCATGTCTAAACAATTCGAAGGGAAAGTAGCACTCGTTACCGGAGCGGCGTCTCCGCGCGGTCTAGGAAGAGCGATCGCAAATACAATCGCAAAAGAAGGAGGCGACATAGTAGTCGTCGACTTAAACAAAGAACATATCGAACAAGCGGCAGCCGAGATCGCGAAAGAATTCGGCGTAAAAACGTTGGGAATTCCCTGCAACGTCACCAAACCGGACGACTGCGACGCGGTCATCGCCGGTGTAAAAGATAAATTCGGAAAACTCGACTTTCTCGTGAACAACGCGGGAGTACTGAAGGATAATCTTTTCATGAGAATGTCCGAGCAGGAATTCGACTTCGTTCTAGACGTAAACTTGAAGGGAGTTTTCTTGATGACCAAGTACGCGTCCAAACTTCTTCTCAAAGCCGAGTCGGGAAGAATCGTAAACATCTCCTCCGTTTCAGGACTTACGGGACAACCGGGACAAGCGAACTATTCCTCTTCCAAAGCGGGAGTGATCGCTCTTACAAAAGTTGCAGCGAGAGAATTTGCGGGAAGAAACGTTCTCGTAAACGCGGTTTGTCCGGGTTACGTTCAAACCGATATGACAGCTTCTCTTCCGGAAGAAGTTCAAAAGAAACTCACCGATCCGATGTTCATTCCTTTGCGAAGACCGGGAACACAACAAGAGATCGCAAACGCGGTGAAATTCTTTTTAAGCGATCAATCCAATTACATCACCGGAACTTATTTGAGAGTCGACGGCGGCGCCGCGATCGGAATGTAATTCGGTTTAAACACTTGCGGAGATCGAACGAAACGCCGTTGATTTCCGCAAGTGTTGTCAACGAGAACATTTCTTCTCGTTCCGCATCTTCCGCGTTCTTTTCCGAAAGTTTTTTCCGATTCGTTTTTTTGTAGGAATCACTTCGCCCTTCTTCCAATCTGTTCCTAACTTGAAACGTTACGCATCCTTAATACTTCTTTATCTGATCGCATTCTCGTCCGCAAAACCCGTATTTTCCGAAGCGGTTTGTGTCGGCGTCGAATGCGCTTCCATCCCGGCACCGATCATCCTCGGAGCGAACCTCGTCGATCCGGCTTTGGACGCGGTTTTTACGAAGGAATTTCTTCTTTCGATGGGAGAATCCGCCGTTCTGCAGAACATCAACTCGTCGTTGTTAGGCGGAAACAAACTCGATAAAGCGAGAATCGGAATCGGCTATTCGGTCGCAAGAACGAACTTAAGTCCGCGCAATTATCTGTTTGAAAGCTCGGAACTTCGGGAGCTTCCGAAGCAGGGAATCGCCGCTTCTCCTTCGATCAGTTTCGGAGTCAACTTAGGCGCGCTCTTCGACAAACCGAGTCCGTTTCTTTCCAAATGGGATCTTCACTTTCATTATTTTCCGTATCAACTTTCCGAACAGAACGTTCCTTTTTTGAAACTCAGAAAAACGGATCTTCACGGGAAAGTGGCAAACTCCGGTTTGAATCTTCGCTTCTTTCCGTTTGCGGAAGGGAAGAATTCTTTCGGGGAAGAAACAAAGGGCGGACTTTCGTTCGGATTGGGTTTGTATCAATCTCTGCAGACGATCAGTCTTCATTCGTACGATCGCAGACCGACGAATATCAATCTCGACGGTCAAAGAAGAAAGTGGATCGGGATCAACGATCTATCATACAATTCTAATATTTATTCCGCGACCTTGGACGTTCGATATGCGGAGTCGATCGGCTTTTTCACTCTCTACGGAGGTTTGGGAGCGATGTATAACCGCGGAATTCTGAACATTCAAGTGGATCGGAACGTCGCCCTTTCGTCCGCAGGCAATCGGGACGATTTTTTAACCAATCCTACTCTCGCCTTCTTAAGCTTGGAACGGAATCTTTCCATCGATCACGCAAACTGGTACGGAACCCTCGGGATGGAATTTACGTTCGGCGGCGCGAACTTTATGATCGAGGCTCTTAAAAACAAAAATTCGGAATCGCTCAGCGTGGGCGCATTCTACCGGTTTTGAGAGTTCTCTGTTTTCGCAATAAACACCGCAGAGGTTTTCTTTAAAAACTCAAAACCTTATCGCATTGAACGACGATTTCATAGAGATCGGAAAGATTCGAATACTTGCAGGAATCTCCTTCTTTTGAATTTCTCAGATCCAAACAGGTGCCGCACGCAAGGATCTCGCCGTTTGCGTTTTGAAACGTCGAAATCTGGTTTTTCACGTCAAATTCGATCGAATCGAAATGTACCGATTCGACTCCTTCTCCCAAAAGAAAAACTTTTACGGAATCCCCTTTTTTTAAAGCGAAGTTCGCGATTCTAAACGCATTGTAAACGGCTTCATACTGTGCGGTATAAATGATAATTCCCAGTTTCATTTCGTATTCTCCCTCGCAAGTAAAAACTTCGAAGGGCTCAAACCCAATGGAAGAGCCACCACTTTTCAAAAATTATTTTCGCAAAGTGCCAAAATCGGGAAGGACGGCGGATCGATACCCCAGGGCCTTTTTCCGAATAGAATTCCCCTTTCGCAAACCCTGCCTTGCCTTCTCCCACTTCCAAAAAACAACCCCCCATTCCAGGAAACGTAGCCGTTGGGGTTCTATTCAATAACTCATCCGCGATTCTAGATGCGACTACACATGCCTGAGAATGCGCGAATACACCCGCTTTCGGAAGCGGCCTATTGGAAGGAAGAGAAATCGTTGTAACATCTCCGATCGCATATACGTTCGGAAGAGAAGTATTTAGAGTTGCAGGATCAACCTTTACCCAGCCGGATTCGGCGAGAATCGGCGCTCCCTTCAAGAATAAGGGAGGTGAATGCGGGGGAACCCCGATTAACAAATCGAATCCCTCCGTACTATCGTCGGAAAAAACTAAGTTCTTGTCCTTCGAATCGATTTTTACGAGATTTTTTTTATTCTGAAACGAAATACCCTTTCGTTTTAAAAGTTCAACAACCTGTTTCCCCGCTTCGGGTCCGCCAGCAGACATAGGCATTTCCTCCGGGGTTACGATCGTTATATTCGGCTTTATTTTTCTTTCTTTGAAAAATGCATCGATCAAAAATGCGGCTTCGTACGGCGCCGCAGGGCATTTGAAAGGAATCGAGGAAACTAAAATCGTTACGTTTCCGGATGAAGACGCGAAAAGACTTTCCTTGGCTTTCAAAACTCCGTCCAGAGAATATAAGTTGAATGCGTTTTCAGAAAAGCCGGAGATTCTTTCGGGAATAATTTCCGCCCCCGGAGACAACACTAGATAATCGTAAGTCAGTTCGTTCGAAATCGTATTTACAACCTTTTGGTTCCAATCGATGCTCAGAACGGAATCGACAATAAAGTTAAATCCTTTCGAACTTATTTTCTTTTGAATATCGTTTGCGTTTCTTTCGCCTACCAATGCCCAAAGAAGGGAAGGAGCGAAGGTGTGAATTTCTGAACGATCGATCAATAGGATTTCTACATTCCGGATCTTTTTCCTCAATTCTTTCGCGACTACAATTCCTCCGATTCCAGCGCCTATTATTAGTACTCGTTTCATCTTAGTATTCTCCTTATTTTACGAATTCGATACCGGCGCTCGCAAATTCGAGCGGCCCTTGGGAAATTCGATACGCGTTCAGTCCGTTCTTTCTGAGTATTTCCACGGCTTCCTTCGATAAAACGCAGTATTTACCGCGGCAATAAGCGACGATCTTCTTGCGTTTGGGAAATGATTCGATTTTCGATTCCAACTCTTTCAGCGGAACGGAAATCGCCCCCGGGAAATGCCCGGCTGCATATTCGGCGCTCGGCCTTACGTCGATCAGAACGACTTCTTTAGAGAAGACTCGTTTCAGAAAATCAGAATATTCCAATCCTCTTAACTCCTGATCTTCGTCGAAGAACGAATCAACGGCAACCTTGATCTCTGCATTAAATTCGCGACCCGAAGTCGCGATTACTTCGAAAATTTCCGCACCGGCCGTTTCAATCCTGTAAAAAATATTCCTTCCATCCTTACGATCCCCGACCAAACGGGCGTCTTTTAAGATTTGAAGATGATGCGACGTCGACGCGACGCTCATACCGATCTCTTTTGACAGGAGGTCCACGTTCTTTTCGGCCTGCAGCAAAAGGTCGAGCAATTCGATCCGTTTCGGATCCGAAATCGCCTTTCCGTATTTTGCGAGTGCGGAATAGATAAAATCCTTAAATTCTCTTCCCGATTTTTGCTGATCCATATTTCCTCAAATATTCAAATATATATTTGAATATTTGATTGACGACTGTCAACCCTCTTTTTTAAATAAACCCATGAAAGTAAGAGATAGTGGAATGCCGGATTCGGAGTATTGGAATAGTCTTTTCGATATTCCGTTAATTTTAGAAAGAATGAAGTTATTGGATGCTACCGGAACGATCGTTGAATTCGGTTCCGGTTACGGGACGTTTACTCTACCGCTTGCAAGAAATCGGAAAAACAAAATCGTCGCTTTCGAAATCGAATCGGATTTAGTGCAAGAGCTTCTGGAAAAAACGAAACGGGAAGGATTGGACAACATTCTCCCCATAGAAAAGGACATCATAGGAGAAGGTACTTCCTTAGAGGCAAACTCCGTCGATTCTGTGATGATCTTCAATCTGTTGCACCACGATGATCCGATTGCGATTCTTACCGAAGCTTATAGAATTCTAAAACCAGGAGGCATCGCAGGTCTTGTCCATTGGAACTACGATTCCAAAACTCCTCGCGGCCCTAAAATGGAAATTCGACCCAAACCGGAAGATATGGTTCGCTGGGCACAATCCGCGAACTTTCGAATCGATTCCCCAACGCCGATCGATTTACCTCCGTATCACTACGGCTTTTTGGCTCGAAAAGACTGATCGAATCCGGCTTTGATCAGCTCTTGTCGGGATTCGATAAGAAGAGAAGCCGGAAATGCGTTCTAATGTTTCCGAAAGTTCGGAGAAAAACCCGAACGAAAGGAAAAAACAATGAACGAACAATGTCAATGGATTCAAACCGCGCTCGAGTTACTTCCGCACGTCCCGAAAATCTTTCTTATCGATTTTCTCCGCTACTTCGTGTTTGCGGGCGTCGCTTTCGTAGTTCTGTACGTATGGAAACATCCCTTTCAAAGCAGAAAGATCCAGGCTAAACAAGCGCAACCTTCTCAGTTTCGAAAAGAATTCATCTATTCGATTTCCTCCGTTACGGTTTATACCGCGGTCACTCTTACCGTTTTATTTTTTCGAAAATTCGGTTATTTCCGATTCTATGACAACATCCAAGAGCACGGATGGGGTTATTTGCTTCTGAGCGCGCTTCTCATTTTGGTGATCCAAGACTTTTACTTTTACTGGACCCATCGTTTGATGCACACTCGCCTGCTCTTCAAGATATTTCATAAGGTTCATCACGAATCGGTTACGCCTTCTCCTTGGACCGCTTATTCGTTTAGTCCGGGAGAAGCGTTCCTGCACGCGCTGATTCTGCCGATCGTAGTTTCCCTGTTTCCCGTTCATACGTTGGCTTTATTGATTTCGATGACGTTTCAGATCGTCAGAAACGTATTGGGACACAGCGGTTACGAAATGTTTCCGCGCTGGTTTCTTTCCAATCGAATCCTGAAGTATATCAACACTAACACGAATCACGATATGCATCACCAATTCTTTCGATACAACTTCGGACTCTATACGACGATCTGGGACGAAATATTCGGAACGATTCATCCGGAATATGAGAAAACCTTTAACAAGATCACGGAAGAAAAAGATGCGGGAGTTTCGGAGGAAATCAAACTCGGAGCGAATTAAAAACGCCGATCCGATCAACTAAAGGCGGATTACGAAAGGATAAAAGGTAAGAACGAAATCGATTTCAAAGCGGATCCGCGCTTCTTCGATTTCTTCTTATCGTTTCTGCAAAGGAACCTGCTTTCTGAAATCGGAAGGCGTGGTTCCCGCGATTTCCTTAAACGCGCGGTTGAAAGGAGCCAAAGAACCGTAACCGAGATCCATTGCGATCCGTAAAACGGGAACGTCGTTTTTTGCCGGGTCCGATAAGATCGCCTTCGCTTCCCGAATTCTATAGTGATTTAAGAATTCGTTGAAATTTCTATAATCGAGACCTTGGTTGATCAACCTGCGGATTTTCTTTTCGGAAACGCCGATTTTCTGGGCCAACTTCAGAATCGTCAGATTCTCCATCAGATATATCTTTTCCTCTTCCAAAAGAGAATTCAATTTTTTGAATAAAACCTCGTCCAAAGGTTCTTCTTCTTTTTTTCGATCCGGAATCAAAAAGGTATTTTCCCGAAATTCGAAAAGTTTAAAGGAAAAGAAAAAAACCAAAATCATGATCAAGAAAGAATTCGCTAAATCCAGCTCCGCGGAATAGTCTGAGTATTTGAGAATCAATTCGATCAAAACGACGGAGATCGCGTACGCTCCGGTTACGAAAACGAAAAGAACCCGGAATTCCCTTCTGGATTCGATCAAATCCATATTCTTATCTTTTAATACGTTTCCCAAGGCCAAAAGAAGAAGCGTCAAAAATATCAGTTGAGGAGCGCTGAAAAGAATCTTGGAAACGATCGAAGTTTCGTTTTGCAGGTTCGAAACGACGAACACGTAAAAGCAGAAAGCGTTGATCAAAAGAAACAAAACTCCGTGCAGAAGACGGGGCTGAAAGCGATCCACAAACAAACTCGAAACGAAAAGATAGAAAAAGAAGGAAACCGAATAACAACCGATATGAACGAGTATAAATAAGACGGAATTCACGCCCGAGTGATGCAGCATCGGACAGATAAAATACGCGATCAAACTGGATAAAAATAAACTTCCGAAAATCCCTTGGGTTGTCGCCTTCATTCTCACTAAAAAGTTAAGAATCAAAAAGCTCAATTGTGCGATCGTAATCGCCTTACAGAAAAGAATGAAATTCGTCACTTCGAACATTTCGCACCTGATGAATCCGACCTCATTAAGATTTCTTTTAGACCTCGCCGTAAATTCTTACGTTAGAGAAGTTCCGTTCTCCGTCTTTCGTCAAGAGGGAAACGAGAAATCCGATGAATTGCTGTTATCCGCCCTTCTTCTCAATCCGCGCAACGCGGAATTTCGCCTTTCGGATTCGACCGGTTTAAACGCGTTCGCAAGAACCGCAAGCGATTCCGAATCGAGAATTCTTCCGAATTCCTACCCGAACTCATCCGGAGTTTTGTTTACCGATCTCGCCGGGAATTCTGCTCAAAACTATGGAGACGGAAACGCGGACGGATTCGAAGATCATTTTCTGACTCCGAAAGCGGTTTCGATCGATATCTGTAGAATCGTCGCGTATAAATCTGTTGCAAAAGGCGGACCCGCTCCCGGAACTGAAACATTAGAAAATTCTAATTTTTCATTGTTTAGGATGTCTAAAATAGTCGGAGAAACATCCGTTCAGAATGAGACCTCCAACGTTTGCGCACAGGGAAGCGTAATTTTGGATCTAAGAAAAAAGGGTGACTCCGGATTTTTACGGGTCGATTCGATTCCGTTGGAAGAAATTCAGGATTACGATCGGATCGGAATCGTAGCTCAGGCTTTCACCTACTACTTTGCTCCCGAAGACGTTCCCGAAAATTCCTATCGTTACGTTTCTCTTCATCTCAACAACGTTTCCTCCGCTAACGACGATCGAGGTACGGTCACCGCGAAAATATTTCAGAATGATTGTCCTATTTCGTTTTTAAGTTCTCCGGCTCTTTTCGGAGGAACCGGAATTACCGGCCCGTGCCATCTTACCGAATTGTCGATCGACTCGGTTACCGGTTTGTTGATCCGGTCTTTGACCTCGATCAATCCGACCGACAATCCCGAAAAGTTCATCAATCCTCCGTCCGCGACGACCATTGCAAACGCGACCCCAAATCAAAAACTGAAATTCAAACAACCCGCTTCGGCGAATCAACTCGCCTCCAATGCGCCGTTCGTTTTGGTTTTGGATTTTAATACAAGTCTAACGGGAAGAGGAGCATTTCGATTTGACGTTTCCGTGGATAAGGTTTTATTTTGGGATTCCAATTCGACGAATAACGTATTTTCTCCCCAATTGGATACGGCGGACAGACCCAATGCGATCGACGCTTCGGACAATCTTACCAACACCTCCAGAAGAAACCTGATCTTTCACCTTCCGACTATTTTAGGCAGATCTCAATAAAGCGCGTCTGAAAAAAGAAGTGCGTTCCCCGGCATTTTTATTTTTCTCTTATAGATAACTAGGGTGCGGTCGGTTGTATTCATATTCTTCAGAGGGTTTAAAAATGTCCGAAACTACATTAGAAATTTTGAAAGGAAAAAAGTGCGATTCCTGCGGTTTTCAAATGACAGAACCTTCGGTCGCCTGTACGCAGTGCGGGAGTTCCAAGATTTCCGAAACGCAGTTTAGCGGACTCGGAAAAATCTACACCTATACCGTGGTTCATGTAGGTTTCGGTCATCTTGCAAAAAGAGCGCCGTACGTATTAGCGGTTGTGGAACTTGAGGAAGGAATCAAAACGATGGGAATCTTGGAGGGAGAAGTTTCCGGCGTTCCGGTGACTGAATCCGTAAAAATCGATCTTCCCGTACGCTTTCAAAAAGAAGAATCCGGAACGGGATTCATCTTCCACCCAGCGTAATTTGATTTTTCGGGACTTGAGAAAAATCAAGTCCCGTGACATTTACCTGACAAAAAAATCCTATCGTGAAATTTCCTGTTAGGATAAGCTGGTTCGCAATATATAGAGGTGATTTTCGATGAACTCCAAAAATATGATCATTTCCATCGTGATCGCTCTTACCTCTCTGGTTCTGTTTTTGAACTGTGGAGATAAGTCCGAGAAACCGGCCGAAACTTCCGCACCTGCCGCGACCGAAACCGCTTCCGCTCTCAGCCCCGAACTTCAAAAAGGACAGGAAATCTTTTTACAAAACTGCGCTTCCTGTCACGGTGAAAAAGGAGCGGGAGACGGAGCTGCTGCGGCAAGTCTCAATCCGAAACCTCGTAACTATAAGGCTCCGGCCGGACAGTGGAAAAACGGAAATACGGAAGCCGGAGTTCTAAAAACTCTGAACAACGGGATTACCGGAAGTCCGATGGTCGCTTACAAGTTCTTAGGCGATGAGAATCTGAAACTACTTGCAAAATACGTAGTTCACCTTTCTCAAAACTAAGATTTTCTTCGGGTCGGGAAGCGTTCGTTTTCCGGCCCTCTTCCCTTTTTCGACTGGAATTTTTTAAACCTTCAAAGCATGCTATTCTTGTGAATCAATCCAAAACACTGCCGCCTTGCGGCGAAGACTGCGGAATCAGCAGAACCTCTCCCAACTCTCGCGAAGAAAAGACATACACCAAACTCGGAATCTTTTTAATCCTTTTTGGGATTTCTTCCAAACCGAAAGCCGTTAAATTTTATTGTAAAAAATGCGGGCGACAATTTGACCAATTGTCTCCGATCGAACTCGGAAATTATGCGTAATTCGATTGACTTTAATGGAATTTAGCGGTTTTTAGTTGATAGATTTCTTATGTCCGACGATTTCAAAATTTTCGTAGATCTTTCCGTGTCCGTTCCCATCATCCATATCGAAGGAGAAATCACTTCGGAAGCGGATGAGGAAATCGTGGGAAAATACGAATCCATTCCCGCAGAAAAAAGAAACAGAGTGATTCTCAACTTTCAGGGAACTTCCTACATCAATTCGGCGGGAATCGCGACCCTCATCAGTCTCATTACGAGAGCCTCGGAAACGAAAGGGAAAATCGAGTTCGCCGGTCTGAACGAACATTTCAGAAAGGTCATGGACATCGTCGGATTAACGGACTTCGTATTAATCCACAATTCTCTTCAAGAAGCTCTTAAGTAACCCACTTCCGCTTTTTAAAGTCTTCGATTACGATCTCCAAATCCGCGGGCGTGTCCACGGAAAGTCCCGCTTCTTTTGCCAGAAATACGCCGATCCCGTAACCCGCTTCGATCGCTCTCAGTTGTTCGAGGGATTCGGATTCTTCCAAATTGCTCTTCGGCAAAGAATTGTATTTCAACAGAAAATCGCGATCGTATCCGTAAATCCCGAGATGACGATACAAAGGAACCGTCGCTTTGAACTGACTCGGAATGAGCGATCTGGAAAAGTAAATGGCCTTTCCGTTCTGATCAAAAATGACTTTGACTCGGTTCGGATCGGTTCCGTGAGCAGGGTCCAGCATCGGAACGGCCGCCGTACTCATCGTCCATTCGGGATGAGAAGCTTTGAGGCTGGCAACCCCGTCGATCAACTCGGGTTCGATTCCGGGTTCGTCGCCTTGAATGTTTACGATCACGCTAAATTCGGGAAACTTTTCGGCGACTTCGATGATTCGATCGGTTCCGGAAGGATGATCCGCGCTCGTCATTACGCTTTTACCGCCGAATGCTAATACGACATCGTGAATTCTTTCGTCGTCCGTCGCAACGACCAACTCGGATAGAGTGGCGGATCGGGAGGCATTCCGATACGTCCATTCTATCATCGTTTTATCTCCGATCTTGGCGAGAGGTTTGCCCGGAAAACGGGAGCTCGCATAACGCGCCGGAATCACACCGAGAATTTTTCTCATCAGTTGACGATAAACTCTGTGAAGTAAACTTCCTGAATCTTTCCTTCGGTAAGAATATGATTCACCTGAGCCTTGATCTCCTCACGAAGATCCAATTGATCCTCGATGTTGATGAGTTCGTCCTTGGACTTTCTTCCCACGATCAGGTTGATCAAGTCGCGCATCTGCGCGTTTCTTTCCGCGAGTTCCGCGGATAAGGTCTGATCTTCCTTCGCGATTCCGAACGCGAGTTTCATCTTTACGAAGTGAGCCTCGCCTTTGTCCGAAGTGTTGATCCTAAATTCTTCCGTAAAGTTGTAGTTCGCGAGCGGCGGAGGGGGTTTTACCAACGCGACGTTCTTCATCTGTTTGAACGTACTCGTCGCCGTTTGTTTTGCGACTACCATCGCGATGATCGCGACGATGATAATTCCGAAAATGGCTCCCGCTACATAAAGAAGCCATTTGATAATGGGAGATGTGCCACCGCCGCCCTCGGCCGCGGGTAGCCCGCCTTCTTCCTCGTCTATTTCCGCATCACCCATGGGTCTGCCTCCTGAATCTTGACGTTAGTTGTTCTTCCGATCACTCTTTGCCAGGAACGCTGGACTCGGAGCCGGGTATTTTCGTTTTCGGAAGTCCGAAGTTGGTTTCGTAAGGACTTCTCTTGGTTGACTTATCGGTCATAATTACGATATCGATTCTACGATTATACGCTTTCGCTTCGGGAGTTCCCGTATATTCCACGACCAAAGGCCGGAACGCTCCGAAACTCACAGCTTGAAACCAGGAAGGATCGAGCTTCTCCACATTGATGATATAATCGGTGGAGTTGATCGCTCTCGCTCCCGCAAGATCCCAGTTGTTGATATAAGCCCGTTCTTCTTTTCCCGGCGGAACTCCCGGGTTGACCGCGTCCGCGTCGCAATGTCCTTCCACTCGAACGAAACGATCCAATTCTTTGATAAGCGAACTCGCTTTTCGAAGCGCGATCTTGATCGAATCCGTTAAAACCGCCGAGCCCGGATTGAAATAATCCGCGCTTACGAGAGAGATGATCAGTCCTCTTTCGTCTTCGGTGATCTTAACCTTGCCCGCTTCCACTTCCGGTTTGAAAATTTCGGTCGCGAGCTTTTTGGATTTTGATAAGGCCTTTCCGGTGGTTTGAGAAGGAAGACTTTCAATGTTCATTCCCATCTCTTCGAGACGTCCTTTCGAAAGAGTCTGACCTCCGTCGAAAAATCCGGTCGTGGTTTTGAACGCGGAAAGGATGATCTGCATTTCGATCGCGTTCGTTTTACCGGTGGTATAAAGCATGATGAAGAAGCAAAGAAGCAGCGTCACCATATCCCCGTACGTAAGCATATACTCGGGGATATTCTGAATACATTCCGGACATTTTGCTTTTGCCATAGTGAAAGTCCGAGTTTACTCGCTGTCGTCCTTGAGAACGTCTCTTTCCGAAGGAGGAAGGAACGACGACAGTTTATCCTTTACGATCCTCGGGTTGTCCCCGGACTGGATCGAAAGAGTTCCTTCGATCATGATTTGTTTGATCGTAAGTTCGTCTTCGGATTTACGCATGAGTTTTTTCATCACGGGAATCGCGAACATGTTGGCGCCCATCGATCCGTACAACGTGGTAATCAAGGCCGCCGCCATCCCCGTTCCGATCGCCGAAGGGTCGCCGGAACCGAGGTTCTTCAACATCTGTACGAGTCCGATCAGGGTCCCGATCATCCCGAAGGCGGGAGCCAAGGCGCCCCAGTTTTCCCACCAAGCCTTTCCATTACTATGACGGGAAGCGATGTTGCCCATTTCGGTTTCCATGATATTACGAACGAGTTCGGGGTCCGTTCCGTCCACGACGAGAGTAATTCCTTTGCGTAAGAATTCGTCTGGAAGTTCGTTTACGTCGTCTTCCAGCGCGAGAAGACCTTCCCTTCTCGCTTTTTCGGAGAAGGAGACTAACGTTTTGATGAGTTCGATCAAATCGTGTTTTTCGGTTCTAAACACCTTTTGTGTTACCTTTCCGACCGCAAGAGTGGATTCCCAAGGTACGGCCATGATCGTTC
The DNA here is from genome assembly GCF_003545925.1 of Leptospira yasudae. Taxonomy (NCBI): domain Bacteria; kingdom Pseudomonadati; phylum Spirochaetota; class Leptospiria; order Leptospirales; family Leptospiraceae; genus Leptospira; species Leptospira yasudae. The sequence goes on from NZ_QHCU01000001.1 coordinate 574,597, forward strand.
CGGCGGTCGCACCGCCGAAGGTAATCAAAATCGAAGGAACGTCAAAAAGGTCTAATGGACTTAAACCTGCGGAAATCACCCCGAAAATCATCAGGACGCACGCCGCACCTAAACCGACTACTGTTCCAAAATCCATGATATTTTATTCCACCCTTTTGAACTGATCCGGAGAAGATCCCAAAGGAAAAACGAGAATCCGCTTCTTATATTCTAAAATTTTTTCGATAACTTCGGGCACGGATTCTTTGACCACATACTTTCTATCGTTGGAAAGAGTGATCGTAGTATCCGGATTCGCTTCTAAGCTTTCGATATGCGAAGCGTTTAATACGAACTCATCCCCTTTCAGTCTGTGAAGCAAAATCAAAACGTTTATCCCTTTTTCCTTGGAGTTCTGATTCTATTCTCGACCTGCTTACGGATTTCGATAATGAATTTTTCCTCGGTAAAACGGCTTACGTTCTTTTGAAAATCGGCGGTTTTCCAAGAAATCCGATCGGCCCGATCGATTGCGGCCTGAAAAGAATCCACCGTTTGTTCTTCGAAAAAGATTCCCGTTTTTCCGTCGACGACGGTTTCCAGGGCGCCGCCTTTTCCATACGCGATGATCGGGGTCGAATACGCCTGCGCTTCCACGGGAGCGATTCCGAAATCTTCCATTCCCGGAAAGAGGAAGGCCTTTGCTTTTTTGTAATATTCCAGAACCTCGTCGCGTTTGAGATGCGGAAGAACTTCGATATTCTTAGGAAGATCCGAAGTCAGTTTTTTAAATTCCTGTCCTCCTCCGATGAGGACGAGCTTCTTCCCGTTTTTGCGGAACGTCTCAATGGCAAGGTCGATTCTTTTGTAAGGAGCAAACGCCGATACGATGAGATAGAAGTCGTCTTTTGATTCAGACACGACCTTCCATTTTTCCGGAAGACAAGGTGGAAAGATGACTTTCGCTTCTCTTCTGTAGAACTTTTGGATTCTTCTTGCGACGAACTCGGAGTTGGACCAGAACGAATCCACTCTCGAAGCGGAAGCCACGTCCCAGGTGCGGAGATAATTGGAGATCGCTTCAAACGCGAAAAACTTCAAACCTTTGCGCGCCGGAAAATAATCGTAATACAAATCCCAAACATAACGCATCGGAGAATGCACGTAACTGAAATGAATCGAGTCCGGATCGGTGATCACGCCCTTAGCGACGCAATGCGAAGAAGAAATCACGAGATCGTATCCTTTCAGATCGAGGGACTCGATCGCCGTGGGAAATAAGGGCAAATACCATCGATACTTGGAATCCTTAAACGGGAGATTGTCGGTAAACGCAGTCGTGATCTTTCTTTGTTCGATGCGCGCGTTCAGCTTTCCCGGCGTGTAAAATAAGGTAAAAAGATCGGCGGTCGGATAAATTTTCAGGAGAGAATCGAGGACCAATTCTCCGCCCCGCATTCCGTTCAACCAGTCATGGATGATGGCAACTTTCATAGTGGATGTATCGGCAGGATCGGAGATTCTCCCCGCTGGGAAAGTGTGGGAACTCCCACGGTAAGAAGGGGATTGGTGGCCGCATCGGCTTCGCCGTCGCGCTACTCCAGGCTCGCGGAGTCCCGCTCGGCCGTTCCGGCCAAGCCTTTCGTATCGCTTGCGGGTAGAAATGCGGGAACTCCTGCGTTCCATCGGAGTACGATCGTGATTTCAAAATTTGTAGGAACTACTACGCAAGCCACGGGTGACGCCACGGTCAACGGGTTGTAGGAACTACTACAATCTCTCCTGCAGCGCGATGATTCTTCCGACAAAATGTTTTTTTCAATTTCTACTTGAAACTCGATTCAAGACTACAATCGATGCTTTCATTGAAAAAAACCTTCGAACCCATTCGAGAGTCGACAATGATTGCCGCTAATACTTGACAAGTTGACAAGAAAATCTATACTATAAGAATGAAATCCTTTCCGATCGGCGAACTTAAATCTAATTTTTCCAAGGTTTTAGAATCTGTTAAAAACGGAGAGAACGTCGGCATTCTTTATGGAAAAGGAAAAAAACCGATTGCTATGATCATTCCGATTACGACCGAAAAGTCCGAAAAAAGAAAAATCGGTCTCTTAGATCGAAAAGCTAAGATCACTTTTAAAGAGGAATTTAAAATTTCTGAAGAGGAATTTCTGGAACTTTCATGAAATATCTTTTGGATACTCATGTCGTTCTCTGGGTGATCGCGTCCTCGCATCTTCTCAGTCAGAAAGCAAGGGAAACAATCGAAAATCCCGAAAACACGATCTATACGAGTTCTATCTCGATTTGGGAAATTTCACTCAAATATAAATTAGGTAAGTTGAAAATCTCCGGATTCAAACCGGCCCAAATTCCGGAATTTTTGGAAACATCAAAAATCGAAATCATTCCTTTGGAAGCGGACGAAGCAAGTAGTTACAATTCTTTAGTAGAAACACATCACAAAGATCCATTCGATAGAATGTTGATTTGGCAGGCGATAAAACGTAAACTTACGATTATCAGCAAAGATTCAGAAATGAAACGATATAAATTGCAAGGACTCAAAACACTTTGGTAGAAAAGAACAAAGGGTGATTCTTCCGACAAACGATTGTAGGATCTCCTACTTATCGTGCGCACCTCTCCGAACTTTGTGGGAACTCTTACAACTTCCCGAAGTAATAATCGTTTCCGACGCTTCCGATCAAAGTGGTCCGACGATACAAATTGATCGTAAACGGAGTCGGCGCGGAACGTTCCAACTTACGGTAGCCTTCCGTATAACGGCGCGCGTCGTTGCCGAAAATTCTCGCGTCGGTGAGGAGTTCCAACACGTTGTCGTAGGTTTCGGGAGAATGGATCAACTGCGGAATTGTTCCCCGGTTCGATTTCAACTTTTCCGAAATCTCATAAAAATTATTGAATGAAGTGCGGATGTCTTCCCGATTTTCTCGGATCACACCGGTGGAAGCCGCAAAGAAATCCTCAAAGTAATCGGCCGAAGGAAGAAAGTCGGGAGGTCGTTGTTCCTCCTCTAGATAGGTCGGTTGAAAAAACGTAGTATCTTCCTTTTCCGACGAACCCGGATCGATATCGATCGTTCTTCCCGAAAGAATCGTATTGGTTTGAAACGTGATCTTATAATTATCCCAAAGAGTGATCGGCTCTTTGAGGCGAATCACGATCTCGATCGCCTTCGTCTGATCCTTGTTCAAGAATCTTTGATCTCCCACCTCGTCGATCGGAACCACATCGAGACTCAACACGAGTCCCTGTTCCACTCCCAAGATCCGTACCGGCGCTCCGGGATGAATTCCTTCCAAACGGGGATAATAGATTTTCATCGTGTAGGGATATTCGTCCTTCGTTCCCGCCTTTTCAATCACGGACATATACATCGCCATCGAAAAAGCGAGAAAGAAGGTAACGCCCGTTAGGACCGCCGTGTGTTTGGTAAGATTCATAATCAGTGGACTTTATTAAGATCGGAGTTTAAAAGGTCGTTGTTCCGTCCATTTGAAAAAAATGTAGGAACTCCTGCGTTTCCCAAAATCCTCATTCGTACTTCCGACCCGTTTCTTCCTCTGAGAATGGAACCTCATCGTAAAACCGGCAAATCTTTTCCCAAGTTGAACCTGCTCCGCAAAACCAAGGATCAAAAAACGGGCTGTACTTCCGACCGCAGATCCCGATATTGGAACCAGGAAGAAATTTCCACGCAGAAATTACGATGAGACATAATCTGATTGACTTTCTAAGAGAATTCGTACAGAAAAGGAGAAATATTCTCCTTTTAGCTCTACTCATCGGTATTTTGAGCATTGGAATGATTCTCGGGTTCGGCTTTCAAGGAATTCCCCGGGAATTGAATAAGTTGATCATAACGGGGCACGAAAAGCTCAAAACGGAAGAAATCGTAAGAATGCTGGAAATTCAACCCGGAACCTCCTTTGATACGCTGGACTTGGATCTTCTAGAAAAAAGACTTTCCAGACTTCCCCGTGTGAACTCCGCCCGAATCACCAAAAAGTCGGAAGATCAACTTCTCATCGAACTCACGGAACGCAAGGCTTCCTACATCGTAAACTCGGACGGACATCTTTACGAAATCGACTCGGAGTTACGACTTCTTTCCAAAGACGACGTGCGCGAAAAAGATCTTTGCGTTCTTTCCGGAAACTTCCCGATCAAAAACGGATTCATCCAAGACGCGAGCTTCCGCGACCTTTACAATTCCGTCGAACAAGCCTTCCGCATGTATCCGGCTTTAAAGCCGAGAATCTCCGAGGTTCTTTTGCAGGAAGACGGAGAAATTTTCTTTTTCGCGGACGAACCGATTCAATTGAGAATCCAAATCGGAACGCTTCTTCACAGGGACCAAGTAAGAAAGCTCTACGCTATATTAGCATATTTTGAAAAAGACAAGATCCAATCCGAACTTGTAGACATCAGAGGGGAAGACGCGGTCTATCACTGATATGTTGGAACCGAGAGATAGAATCATCGCCGCGCTGGACTTAGGAACCTCTTTGACGAAAGTGGTCGTGGCCCGTCCCATCTCCGAATACGAAGTCGAAATCATCGGAACCGGAGCCTACCCGTCGTCGGGCGTTAAAAACGGATCCATCATCAATATAGAATCCACCACCCGCTCCATCATTGAAGCGGTGAGCGAAGCGGAACTCATGTCCGGTCAGGAAATTTCTTCCGTTGCGGTGAACATCACCGGCAAAACGGTAAAGGCCGACAATTCCAAAGGTGTGGTCGCAATCACGAACCGAGATCGAACCGTAACGGAACCGGACGTCGTTCGAGTGATCGAAGCCGCGCAGGCGATCCGAGTTCCGGCCGATCAGCAAATCCTGCACGTTCTTTCCAAAGAATTCTCCGTGGACGATCAAACGAGCATCCGCGATCCGATCGGAATGACCGGAGTTCGACTCGAAGCCGAAGTTCATATCGTAACCGCGGGTATAACAGCAATTCATAATTTAGAAAAATGTGTTGAATCATCGGGACTCGCCTGCGAGGTCATGATTCTTTCCAGCCTCGCCTCTTCCGAAGCGGTTTTAACTTCGGGGGAAAAGGATTTAGGAACGGCGGTTCTCGATATAGGCGCGGGAAGTTGCGATCTGATCGTCTACGTGGACGGAGGGATTTCGTATTCCTCCGTGATTCCGTTCGGAGGAATCAACGTCACAAGCGACATTTCCATCGGACTCAAAACGACATTGGAAACCGCGGAACTTCTCAAAAAAAGATACGGCCATACCGTCCTTTCGGAAATCGATCCCACCGAAACGATCGAAATCCCGCCGATCAGCGGAAGACCCGCAAGACAAGTTCTCCGAGAAGAACTCGTATCCATCATCGAACCGAGAATGCGCGAAATCTTCGAGATGGTGGACAAGGAACTCGAGAAGTCCGGTAAAAAAGGGCTTCTTGCGGGAGGAGTGATTCTTACCGGAGGAGGAAGTCTTCTGGAAGGAATCGACACCCTCGCGGAAGACGTGTTTCGTCTAACGGCATCCAGGGCAAGACCGGGCGGAATCAGCGGACTCGCTGAAAAAGCGTCTTCTCCCGAATTTTCGACCGTGATCGGAATGATCAAATACGCAGATAGAATGACGGACATGGATCAGAAATCCGTGGACCGTTCGGAAGGTTGGACGAAAAAAATCAGAAGATGGATTGAAGACAATCTTTGACCCGTCCTTTATAAGGAAAACTGAATATGATCCGTTTTGAAGAAGAATCTAAAACAAGCCCGGCAGTCATCAAGGTATTCGGAGTGGGCGGCGGCGGCATGAACGCGGTCACGAGAATGTCCAATTCCACTTTAAAAGGAGTGGAATTCGCGATTCTCAACACGGACGAACAAGTGCTTCTTCGTTCTCCCGTGGAAAACAAAATCATCTTAGGAACCAAAGCGACCCGAGGTATGGGCGCGGGCGGCGATCCCGAATTGGGTTATAAAGCCGCGGAAGAGGATAAGGAAAGAATTCAATCCGCGGTTCGCGGAGCGGACATGGTTTTTGTCACCGCGGGAATGGGAGGCGGAACCGGAACCGGAGCCGCACCTGTGATCGCGAAGATCGCGAAAGAAATGAAATGTCTCGTCGTTGGCGTCGTCACCCTTCCCTTCTCCTTTGAAGGCAGAAGAAGAATGGAACTCGCCCGCAAAGGAATCGAACAACTCCGTTCGCACGTGGACACGTTGATCCTCATCAACAACGATTCCATCTTCCGCGTCGTGGATAAAAACACGCCGATCGATCTCGCGTTTCAAGTCATCGACGATATTCTTTTGAACGCAGTGCGCGGAATCAGCGACATCATCAACAATCCAGGACTCATCAACGTGGACTTTGCGGACGTAAAGGCGATCATGCGCGATACCGGCGACGCGGTGATGGGCGTGGGCGAAGGAAGCGGAGAAGGAAAAGTCAAAGAAGCGGTGGAATTCGCGATCAACAACTCCCTGTTAGACTCCACTTCCATCGCGGGAGCTTCCTCCCTTTTGATCAACGTTTCGGGCGGAAAGGATCTTACGATCTCGGATTGGAACGAGGTTTCGGGAATCATCACTTCCCAAGTCGATCCGAATGCAAACATCATCATCGGTCTTCACGAAGACGAAAATCTTTCGAACAAGATCCGCGTGACCGTAATCGCAACCGGATTCAACAAACGTTCTTCTTCCGGAAAACTGATTCAAAATCAGGATCTCGCTACACGCGTTCAGGAGAATTACGGATTTCAGAAAAAGGCCGTGGGTATGACGGATAACGTGGCTCCGGAAAAGAAGGATTATTTTCAAGACGATCTCGGAGAATCCAATCGAAATCCGGGTTCATTGAGATACCGTTCTTCGAACAGCTCTTCACCGAAAGCGGAAGATTACGATATTCCTGCGTATTTGAGAAGAAACAGCTCCGGACCTTGATGGTTCGTCGAGGTCGTCGCAACGACGGTTCAAGCGGCGCTCGTTGATTGATCGGAACGGTCCTCTTTCGATTTTCTTGAAGAAAAAGTAAAAGTGCGGAGTGGCCGCACTTTTTTATTTTGAGGGTTTCGTGTTCAAAACGAAAGTTCTTAGTGAACTTCTTCCTTTCCAAACTTCTTACATTCTTTCAGTTCGGAAAACTTTTCCTTTTCCAGCTCGCACTGAACCTGCTTCAAGGTCTTATCGGACATACATCGCAGCACGATCGCACGAGACATGTCCGGCTGAAGAATTTGCTTTAACATGAGCTGCTGCATACCCGAAGGGATTTCATCCTCCGTCGCCTGCGCGATCAGCTTTACGTTGTGCATTTGATTCTGCACACATTCTTCTTCTTTGGGAGTTTTTCGGCAATCGGCGAGAAACAGAAAAGATAGGATGGAGATTGAAATAAGAAAAGCGGACTTTCGCCCGCTTTTCCAGAAACTGATACGATTCAAAAGGATCGGCTTATTTCGCGTTGCTTTCGTCAACAGCGTAAGTAGCTTCTACTCTCTTTCTAAGTTCTCTCAGGTAGCTTTTTTTAGCTCCGTTGATCTTCATAGCTTCTTCGTAGAGTTTGATAGCCTTTTCGAAATCGCCGGTTGAGAAGTAGTAAGTTCCGAGGTTTGCTTTCGCTCCCCAAGACTGACCTTTCGCTTTTTTATCAGCTTTTTCCCATGCTTCTTTCGCTTTTTTGAAGCTTGGAGTCTCACCTTGGATTTCTTCGTAACCTTCAGTCAGAAGTTCTTTCACTTCTTCATCTTCGTCTTTTACGAAAATTTCGATCTTCTCGGTTTTAACCAGAGGAGAAAGTCTGCTCTTAATATAAGCAGCCGCTTCATCCAGACCTTGTCCGAAAGAATCGAGAACGGAAGGACATTCCAAGTTTCCAACGCTGTTGAAGATTTTCGCAGGGTTAGAAACAACCGCTTTCTTCACTTCGCCGGTATCAACTTTGATCAAAGTCGCATCGAGAGGAATCAACATGTAACGAACGCCTGTCGGTTTAGAAACCGGATCGTTTCCTGTGTTCACTTCTCTACCGGTCGCCATAGAAGCCGCGAAACCGGCTACTTTCAAACCAGCCGCAACTGCGTCGATTTTGTTTTCGCTACCGCACTCGGTGTAAGGTTTTTGATATCCGATGTAAAGAATCGCTTCCGCTCCGATCAGGTTTCCGATCTTCGCTTTAGACTTAGTGATTCCTGTAAGGGAAAGAGTCGCTTCGTTCAAGATGTCAGCGCGCTTGCTGAGGTCCGTAAGCTTGTAATAGGATTCTTTGTCGAATGCCTCGAATACTTTAGAAGGCATCTGGTCGATGAAGCTGGATCCTTCTCCGAAGATCGCTTCCCAAAGACTTTTCTTAGGAGGCTCAACCGCCAAACCTACGTTACGAATCGTACCGAGGAATTTTTGAAGAGCGCGGCCTTCTTTATCTTTCGGGAATACCGGATATTCTACATCGACTGTATCTGCGCAATTTCCTAAGAACATAAGGAGAACTAGCACAGCAATTAGAGAAGATAATTTTCTCATGGAAAGTAACACCAATCCTGTTTGATTTTGGGGATAAGGGCTCATTTAAAACTCGAAAAGAATCGTGTCAATATATTTTAGATTTGAACGTTCCGGAATTACGTTCCTTCACGCCCGCGTTTCATTTTTTTGATTGTATCGAGGCTTCTCGTTAAAGAAATTGAAACGGAATGAATTTTGCTTCGCACAAACAAGTCGTTTGGATTCTATTTTGGATCGGATTCACAATGGGTTGTATCGCTTCCAAAAAAGAAGATAACACTCAGAATCAACAACTTCTGAGCTGGCTTCTTGCTTCGGGTTCCAACCCGGCCTGTGTGGACTATTATTCTCAGGAAAATCTTTGTTTGAAATCCCCCGTTACGATCAGTGAGAAATGCTCGAGTAATGAATTGGATCGGTTCCAAAACGGAATTCAACCTGCGAGCCTGCAAAAAAGAGAAATTTTAGAGGAACTTCTCCGCTGCTGGAGCAAGTGTAATTCCACGTTCTATTTAAGTTATTCCTCGGGCTCATCCTGTTCCTTTGAAAACGAGACCGATTACGTCACCGCCAAACGTTCCGGTTCCTCAAATAGCGGGAATCTTTGGAGGCAGTGCCAGTCTAATTGTAACACGGGAATGGATTCTTCCTATCCGAAGTTAAAAGGAATTTCGACTACTACTACCTATTGGCCTTACCCATGAAAACCCTCGACGAAGTAACAAAAGCTCTGAAGAGCACTTATATGGAACATGAGGTGGAAGCGAAACTTCCTCTGATCCAAGAAATTCAAAGATTGAAAAAGGAGAAGAACGCGGTTCTTCTCGGTCACAATTATATGACGCCGGACGTCTTTCACGGCGTTTCCGATATCACGGGCGATTCTCTTTATTTAAGCAAGGTCGCCGCCGACACCGACGCGGATATCATTCTTTTCAACGGCGTTCACTTCATGGCGGAAACCGCAAAGCTTATGTCTCCGCAAAAAAAGGTTCTCATCGCGGATCTCAAAGCGGGTTGTTCTCTCGCCGAAAGCATCACGAGACAAGACGTTATCGATCTGAAGCGAAAATATCCCGGAGTTCCGGTCGTTACGTACGTCAACTGCACCGCGGACGTGAAAGCGGAAACGGATATTTGCTGCACTTCAGCGAACGCGCTGCAGGTCGTGGAATCGTTGGAAAGCGATACCGTGATTTTTTTACCCGATCGTTATCTTGCGGCGAACGTTCAAAATCTTACCAAGAAAAAAATCATCACTCATCCCGGAAGCTGCATGGTTCACGAGATGTATTCCGCGGAAGACATCGAACTTACGAGAAGACAATTTCCCGGTGTTACTGTGATCTCGCATCCCGAATGTAAAACGGAAGTCGTCGATCATTCGGATTATTCCGGTTCCACTTCGCAGATGAGCGAATTCATTAAGAAGTCCGGAGCAAAGAACATCTTTCTTATCACCGAATGTTCTATGGGAGACAATCTTCGTTCCGAGTTTCCGGACAGACATTTCGTTTCCACTTGTCAGGTTTGCCCTCACATGAAACGGATCACTCTCGAAAAAATCAGGGACGCGCTTTTATACGATCAGTATGAGATTCATCTCGACCCGGAAGTGATCGAAAAGGGAAGAATGTCCGTGCAAAGAATGTTGGATCTTTCCTTTAAAAAGTAGGAACTCCTATGTTCTGTTCAAAAGGCCGCGTGCATGCATGAGAATTTTGTAAAGTAGGAACTCCTTCGTTTTCCAATCGGGACCGCAAGCGGATGCCGACCCCGGCGCCGTTTTACGCAGGACCGTTTGTCGGAACAAATAAAGGCCGCAAAAACAGACTTGCTTTTTAAAAAAAATGAAAATCGGCAAACGAACAAACCGGCGGAGATTTAAAACATCATAATTTGGGAATATTCAAAATGTATCGAATCGGAAACGGAATCGACTTTCATAAATTAGAGATCAACCCGGGACGGCCCCTGATGCTCGGCGGAATCGAGTGCGAATCCGAATTTGCGCTCGTGGGCCATTCGGATGCGGACATCATCCTTCATGCGCTTTCGGACGCGATCCTGGGAGCGCTCGCATTAGGCGACATCGGACAATACTTTCCCGATACGGATCAAAAACTCAAGAACATGGACAGCAAGATCATTCTTTTCAAATGTCTGGAATTGATGAAGGAAAGGAATTTCGCGCTCGTCAACGTGGATTGCACCGTGATCGGAGAACGACCGAAGATCGCTCCTCTTAAAGAAAGAATTAGGAAATCCTTAAGTAGCCTTCTGGATCTTTCCGCGGATTGCGTTTCCGTAAAAGCGACCACGACCGAAAAGATGGGCGCCTTGGGAAGACAGGAAGGAATCGGCACCTTCTGCACGATCCTTCTGGGAAAAAAAGCCTAACATCCTTCGATCACAAACGGATTGCGATCGAATTCATTCTATCCCATTACAACCGAAAATCGCCGAGCGACCGGAGCCCCGGTTCCATTACTTTTTTGCCGAATCTTCGAACGCGATCCGAGCAATTTCCGTTTTTGGAATATTCTTCTTTTCTTTTATGGTTTTCGGAACGCGCATATCGATCTTATGAAGGGTCGACTTTTGGATGGTGATCTTTTTGCCTTCCAGATTCTCGATCGTCACTTCCTTGTCGTCCTGTCCGATCTGTTTTCCGTCGATGGTGGTTCCGTCGCGTAAATACGCGCGATCGATAAAACCGCCCTTAGGATCGGGAACCATGGTTTCGACTTCGATGGAAGCATCGTCGAATCCGAGAATTTTCACCTGAATCAAAGGATCTCCCGATCTCAGATGAACGACCGCCTTTCCGGTCATCGCCATTTGATAAAGGGTTTGATCGATCGAAACCTTTTCGGGATTCCAGTTGTTGGCGAATAAATTTTCTTCGCAGAACTCGATCGTTCTGGTTCGACGAACCAACGTGATCGCCCAACCTCCGATCGCCGTTACGGCATAATCCTTCCAATTGGTGAACTCGGTGACGCGTAACGTTTGTCCGGGTGCGGGGATCGGTTCGGGATTTCGAAACACGGGAACTAAGCCGAATAAGAACGCATACAACGGCTCCGCGGAAGCGACCTTGCAGCCGGCGGCGTCCTCGGAGGCAAGAACGGTTCTGTGAGTTTTATCGGAACTGATGCGCTGATCGATTTTACAATCGAATAGAAACCCGCAAGTCAGGATGGAAAGAAGAAAAACGTGAATCGTAACTTTCATTTTAGGAATCAACCTCGGAATTCAAAAAACCTTTTTGTATTTCTCCGTAAACGGAGGATTTAAATACATTCAACAAATACAATATTCTATTTTTATGACATATTTACCCGGATACAACGTAAGGCTTTTTTCGAAGAGGCGCTCACATTACTTTTTAAAGACGCATTGGTCAGTCCCGGAGCAATCAGTGAAACCTTTGCCGCCAAAGTAGCGGAACATACGGTCGAAGTCCAATAATCACCCTCGTACGAATCCGGAAACAAAGTGGAATTGATCGCCACTCCGCTAAACCCGGAACTGCAGAGGTTTCCTCCCGTTCCTCCTCCAGAGCACGGATTGGCGGTTGGGCTAAAGCCGGGGCATCCCGACATCAAAGCTCCGGATGCGGAACTCCCGTAAACATTGAAGTCCGGGGGAGCGACCGGAGAATACATACCGCCCAAAACTTTCATCGCTGGCAGCTCGTTTTCCATACTTTGACAAGCGGTAATCAAAGGTCCGGAAGTTAGGGAAGATCCATTGTCGCAGGAATTATCATCGGAGGTGCAAAAGATCAAGGAATCGGTAATCGCGCCGTAATTATCGGAGGCACTTCCTTTACCTTTACAATCATTGAAACCGGGGCGATAAACTTGCCCATAAGTACATTTCGTCAAATATACGATACTTCCAGAATACGTGAGTATGATCGTTCCGTTCACCGGATCTCCGGAAGGAGCGACATTGACCGTTACCGTATAATTCTTAGTAGCTCCACTTTGATCCGTAAATTTATAAGTGACCGGACTAGTAAAATTGTTGGCGGTTACTCCGGAAACCTGTTCCACTCCGTCCACTTCGAGTTTGCCGCCCGCTGCAATCGCAAACGTCGCCTTTAGGTTGCTCGTCACGATCCCGTTCGGTACGGTTACCGTGATCGTAGCGTCCGAAACCGAATCTGTAAATCCCCCCAGACAAATTTCACTTGCACATTCGTTATTCGAAAGCGTCGTCGAGAGATCGAATGCGAACGCGTTGATACCTTGTATATTCGGACGAAAGACGGCGGCGGCCGCAGCGAGAATCCGTTGCTGATCGCAATCCTTACATTCTTCCTTTGTGGGAAAGAACGTTTCGGAAACCGCCTGAGATAGAGGATTTAAAAAACAATTCGACAAGAAGGAGCAAAATAACAAGAGAAGGACTGTACACAAAATTCTTTTCATTTTATAATTTTCCAATAGGTGCAGTGTATACCGATCGGAAATAACTTTCAGCTAAAAAAGGGGTCCTAACGGACGCTTAACGAAAAAAATTTCCAATTCTCCCGTTAATGCGACATGACCCAATTCATTTAGAATTTTTGAATAAAGCAAGAACGCGGAAAAATCCCCCGTTCGAGTGATCGAAGATCCGAACTACGATCGCGGAAACGGATTCGGTTTTTAATCCGGCACTTCGAAGTTGAAGATTTCGGAAACGTCCGGCGACGCCTTTTTGTAGATCAACGCATCGGAGCCGTCTTCGTAATAACGTTTTCGCACGTGGATTCTTTGAAAGCCGCAGGCTTCGTACAAACCGATTGCGGGAAGATTGAGTGAACTCACTTCCAAGAAAAAACTCTTCTCCCTTTCGGAATTCAAAAGATAATCCAAAAGTTTTTTCGCGATTCCCTTCTTTCGATGACGAGGATGAACGGCGACGCGATAGATTTCGATCTCTTCGCCGGAAAGTTTGTAAAGAATATAACAGAGATCAGTCGCTCCGATCGCGGAAGCTTCTTCGAGATGAGAATATAACATTTCCGTTGTCCAAGCGCCGCTTCCAAAACACTCGGCTTCCAAGACAAAGAGCCAATCCAGATCCGTTTTATTTAGAATTCTCGCTTCCACTTCGGAAAACCGTTCTCGTTTTTAAGTCAAATTCTAGTTGCAGAAGTCCAATATTCAATCAGGATTCAATACTTACCTTTCGGAGGAATCGGAATTTCGAAAAAAAAAATTCTCACCGAAAGAACTGAATCAAGGAGTCTCTATGAAAAAAATAGGTAAAATCGTCTATGCGGTCCCCTTCGCGATTTTCGGATTGTTCCATTTTATCTCCGGTCCAGCGATGGCTGGAATCGTTCCTTCTTATATTCCCTTTCCCGTAATTTGGGTTTATCTCATTGGTTTGGCGTTGATCGCGGCATCCGTTTCGATCATCACGGGAATCAAAACCCATCTCGCGACGATTCTTCTCGCGGTGCTTTTGGGAATTTTCGTAGTGTTGGTACATCTTCCCGGCGCGGCTGCGGGCAACCAAGCTTCCACGGTCGCTCTTTTGAAAGACGTTTCCCTTTTAGGAGCCGCTCTTTTGATCGCGGGCAGCACAAAAGACTAATTTCTTTTCTAAAAAAGCGGGGTTTCAACCTCGCTTTTTCTTCTTTTTTTCTAAGAATTCAAACCGCAGATTCAATTTCCGAAACCGCATCATTTAAGAAGATGAGAATTTTTCGTTCAACCGATATTCTCATTAGGACCTTGTGTCCGTTTCGAGGAAGTTTTATGATTCAGAAAATTCTCCGCATTCTTACCCTACTTTGTTTATCCGTGTTCGTGTTCGTCTCCTGCGAACGATCCAAAAATTTCGGATTTCAAAACCGAGGCGATCGACCTCCCACGGTCGAGGACTTGGAAGCGTGGAAGGAAAGACTCGCGATGGAAGAAGCCGAGATCATAGAATTGGAAAAGAAAATCTCCTCTATGGCGCAGAAGACAAGATCGGCGGGCGCTTTGAGTTGGAAGATCGCGCAGGGTTATATGAAGATCGGCGATTACGATATGGGAGTGAAATTCTACAACCGCGCTTTGAAGGAAAACAACGAAGGGAAGAAGGTGGAGATCGTCGGAGCCGAACTTCATTTTTTCGAGCCAGCGATTCCGTATTTCGAAAAAGCGCTTTTGTTAAAACCGGTCGATCAACAACTTCTTTTCGAAACCGCGCTCGCATACGCGAACGCTTCGAGAGATCGAGGCTGGGAAACGACTCGAAGACAGATCGCGATCGACTTGTTTACGCACCTTGCAATCCAAGATCCGAGAGATTCGCGGTTTCCGTATCAGCTCGCATTGATTTACTTCGATTCTTCCATGCCGGATTCGTCTTGGGAAGGCGTTTCCGCCGGTTTTCACGACCAGGACAGGGCGCTACGCATCATCGATGATATTATAAAAAAAGAATATAGAAACGTTCCCGCGCGTTTTGCGAAGGCGAACTTTCTTTACAGACTCGGAAAAGTCGAGGATTCCAAGGAAGAATATCTCAAGGTCAAAAAGACGATCGAAGAACTGAACGACGCAGGTCTTGTTCGAGGCGGCCTCGAAAAGAACGATTCGTATCAAAACGTTCTGCAAAACCTGAAAAAGATCGAAAACGCATCCAAGGAAGAATGAACCCCTTCGTCCTTTCGGATTCCGCCGTCGCAAGGCTTTTTCATAAAAATAGAATATTCGAAATCGTGAATTCTTGGGAAGAATCGATTCCGTATCTGGAACGGTTTCTTCCCGCGGCGGTTTTGGATCGCGCGCTTACCGCTTCGGAAACGATTCCGCGCGCCTTGGAACGAACCGGTTTTTCCGCCTTTACGATCTTTGATCCGCGGTATCCTTCCCTTTTAAAGGAAATTTACGATCCTCCTTTGCTTTTGTTTTTTCAAGGAAACTTGGGAGTTTTGCGGGAAAACGTCGCCGCGGTTGTCGGAACGAGAAATCCTTCTCCGATTTCCGTATATGCGTGCGAGTTATTTCCCACTTATTTAAAGCGACAAGGTTTTTCGGGGATCGTATCGGGACTTGCCAAAGGAATCGACGCGGCGGTCATGCACGCGTCCTTAGACAATACGTTAGACGTCATCGGAGTTATGGGAACCGGACCGGAAATAGAATATCCCTTTGAAAACAAAAAACTCTATCAAAGAATGAAGTCCTCCGATCGGACTTTGATTCTCACCGAATATCCTCCGGGTCATAAAACGATGAAATATTCGTTTCCTAAACGAAACAGAATCGTGACCGGTCTTTGCGGCGACGTGTTTATCGTGGAAGCGCCTCAAAAATCGGGAGCGATTTCCTCGGCCTGCAACGCTCTCGAACAAAACCGGAGAATCTTCGTGTTTTCCGATCCGCTCCAATCTCAGAATCAAGGCGGAGAAATTTTGATCGAAGACGGAGCGGAACGTCTCGATCTGCAAATCATCTCTTTGGGGATGCGAGAAGTCTTTCATATCAACGATCTTTTACCCGATTCTCAATCGAAAATCCCGGGAATGCTTGCAGAACTTTCAAAGAAGCGCTTTTCTGGCGAGTGGAAACCGATCGGTTCCGGTTATTATGCGAGAAAAACTTTTTTCCAACCTCTTCTCCCCGGATTTGAAAACGGTCCCGGCTTGGTCCCTGGGGTTTTATAGAATCGTCCTCGGCGTCCTTCTTTTTATATTAGCATTTCGTTATTTTTCAAACGGATGGATCTCCCGTTATTTTTTGGACCCGGTATTTCATTTTAAATTCTACGGTCTTTCCTGGATCGGGGTTCTTCCCGCATGGATTTTATATCCTCTTTTCGTTTCGCTTCTCTTTTTCGCGGTTTGTATCTCTTTGGGAATCTTTTATCGCGTCTCGGTGCTTTGTTTCTTTCTGATTTTCTCTTATATCAACCTTCTGGAAGTCGCCGTTTACCTGAATCACTATTATCTGATCTGTCTTCTTTTGTTTCTTTTGATCTGGATTCCGGCGGACAAGGCGCTAAATGTATTTCATATTTTTAGAATATTCAAAAGTCGCACGATTCAAGAGATCGATCCGATTCCTGCATGGAACCTTTACATCCTCCGCTTTCAAGTCGGCGTCGTTTATTTTTTCGGAGGAATCGGAAAACTCGTCCCGGATTGGTTGTTCGACGCGCAACCCGTTCGGATTTGGCTTTTACGGAATTCGGACATTCCGATTTTCGGGCCTACGCTTTCCATGCCCGCCTCGGGATATTTTTTCAGCTACGCGGGATTGATCTTCGACCTGAGCGTTCCGTTTCTTCTTTTGAACAAAAGAACGAGAGCCTTCGGATATTCATTAGTCTTAATATTCCATTTTTTGACTTGGAAGTTATTTCCGATCGGAATGTTCCCTTGGGTGATGGTTTTAAACGCGACCTTGTTCTTTTCGCCCAAATGGCCCGTGGATCTGTTCCAGTTTCTCGAGTCGAAACGAATGCTTCCCGATCGGGAGAACATTCTGCATTTCTTATGGACTCGTTTTCCGATCCACTTTAGGAAATCGTTCTTCGCCTTCATCGAATCCTTTCTTACGTTTTTAGAATCCAAATCGAACGCTTCCGAATCGTTTCTTTTCGCAAAAGCGAAAACGATCCGCGGCAAATTCGGGATTCTTTTATCCGATCGGTCCCTGCGATACTTCTGGATTTTTTACGTATTCTTTCAATGCGCGTTTCCTCTCCGGCATTTTTTATATCCTGGAAATCATCTTTGGACGGAACAGGGATTTCGTTTTTCCTGGCAGATCATGCTCGTTCAAAAAAACGGGATCGCTTCCTTTCGGGTCGTAAATCAGCAAACCGGAGAAACGAACGTGATTCTCCCGGAATCGCATCTCAACGAAATTCAAAGACTGATGATGAGTTATCAACCGGATATGATTCTTCAATTCGCACACTGGATCGGTAAAACGGAAAAGGAAAGAACCGGTCAGGACGTTTCGGTTTATGCGGACGTTATGGTTTCGTTAAACGGAAGAAAAAGCCAGGTCCTCATCGATCCCGATCGGGATCTGATGAAGGTTTCCAATTCTCTCGCGAACAAAGAATGGATTCTTTCCGGCGACGAAGAATGATTTTTTAAACCGAAGTGAAGGACCGCATCGATACGGATCGATTCTGAAAACTGTGATGTATGAACTTCACTTTTTCTTCCGGTTTCATCGCTCCCAACACGTAAAAAATCGGCTCGAAATGTTCCGTACTCGGCGTGGATAACTTCGCGATCTCACCCTTCTTCTGAAACTCGAGGATCGCCTTGTCGTTTCTGGATTCCAATGACTGACGGACAAACTCGTCGAACTCGATCGCCCAATCGGACGGAACCGCGTTCATGTTGTGGAAGTCGGCGGCTCTCAGATTGTGCACGATATTACCGCTTCCCAAAATCAAGGTTCCTTCTTCCCTTAGAGGCTGCAGCTCGCGTCCGATCTCGTACTGCTGTTCCGGACTCAGATTCGCGTCGATGCTCAGTTGAACCACGGGAAGATTTGCCCTTTGAAAGAGAAAATAGAGAACTCCCCAACTTCCGTGATCGATCCCCCATTCTGTCGTTGTCTGTACGTCTACGCTCTTCAGAAGATTTTTTACTCTCTGCGCAAGTTCGGGCGATCCGGCGGGACGATACTTTACCTCATACAACTCCTGAGGAAATCCGTAAAAATCGTAAATCTGCTCGGGCGGATCGGAAACGGTCACATAAGTTCCTCTCGTTTTCCAATGTGCGGATACGACGAGGACGTTTTTGACATCCTTAAGTGTGGAACCGAATTCCTCCAGATTTCGAGTGAAGTCCGACTGGATTACGAGGTTCATCGGGGAACCGTGACCGAAAAATACTACGGGGTTCATACTGTTACTTAGACATAAACCGTTCAAAAAAGAAACGTACTTTTGTCAAAATTCTCCATAACTTCCAGATCTGGATCGCGCCTTTGAAATTTTTTTCCTAGGCTCTCATGTTCGACCTTTAAAACCCGAGACTTAATCTACGGGCTGTTTCGGCGTTCGCAGAAATCAAATATATTCTTTTTTTTGAATATTCAATTTTTGCGTTATCATTCTGAAGAATCGGTCCGTTATTCGGTCATTGCTTCGGGACATAGATCCGAAACCGATTCAAAACGGAGGCGCACAATGAACTCTAATTCAAAGTTATGGCATTTTGAACCAATTTTGCGTACTTTGCTTTGCCGGGACAAACACTTAGTCTCTTATCTATTTCGAAATAATCCCCTTAAGCTAAAAAAATAAACCGATTGCCGGATTTACACGGATGCAAACGTCGAAAAAGACAACAAACAAGATACACCAAGCCTATTTGATCATGTTTAGAATTTTCGTTTTGATTTTCCTTTCCGTTTTTTTTCAACGTTGTATGGCTTGGCCGATGCTTACGGGCGCCATTGGTTTAGCGGCCGGGAAAAAAGGAAGTTCTCCGTTATTCTTTCTTCCCGGAGGTTCTTCCGATCCGGTCCTGACTCGCATCGAATTAAGTTCCGAAAATTCTTCCATTGCTAAAGGAACAAACACCACTCTTCACGTCACCGCGATCTTCGATAACGGAACGAACAAGGACGTTACGAGCTCTTCTTCTATCGTTTCTGCTTCGGAGTCCATTGCTGCGGTGCAGGGAAATTCCGTTCGAGGGATTTCCGCCGGTGAAACGACGCTACGGGCGGAATATCAAAGTTTGAGCGCGGAGTTTAAGATCACAGTTACTTCCGCCGTTTTACATTCAATTCAAGTATCCAGCTCCGATTCCGGTTCTCTTCCTAAAGGTACGAGTCGCCAATTTTCTGCGATCGGTATCTTTTCGGACGGTTCCAATCAAGACCTTTCCACGGATCCTTTGCTCGTTTGGTCTACGAGCAATTCTTCTTTATTAAGCGTCAACGCTTCCGGTTTGGTTACGGGCCTCAATTTGGGAACGGCGAATGTTCGGGCCGTTTGGGGTTCTCAGCAAGGGTTTGCCTCCGTGACCGTAAGCTCGGCGATTTTATCCTCCATTCAAGTCACTCCGGCCAATCCAAGTCTTCCTTTAGGCGCCAATCAGCAGCTGACTGCGACCGGAGTTTTTTCGGACAATTCCACACAGGACATTTCTTCGTCCGTGACTTGGACCGTTTTGGACACAGGCATCGCTTCCGTTCAATCGAACGGTTTATTAGAAAGTTCGAATACGGGTTCCACGACCGTTTTTGCTTCGGTGGGTTCCGTGATCGGCTCCACCGGACTGACGGTGACGTCCGCGACGCTCGTTGGAATTTCCGTTACGCCGGTGAATTCTTCCCGTGCGAAAGGACTGACGCAGAATTTTACCGCGACCGGAATTCTTTCCGACAATACGAGCATCGACATTACCGATCAGGTTTCCTGGACTTCTTCCGATACGAACATATTAACGATTTCGAATGTATTCGGGAACAACGGGTTGGCTTCGACGCTCAACCAAGGAAGCGTCGTAGTCACCGCGTCCATCGGAGGAATCGAAGGTTTTACCGATTTTACGGTAACACAAGCGACCCTCGTTTCGATCGCAGTGACTCCCGCTGCTTCGTCCAAAGCGAAAGGACTTACACAGCAATTTACCGCAACGGGAATCTTTACGGACAACACCGCACAGGATCTGACGACTTTGGCGACTTGGACTTCCTCTTCGGGAGCAGTAAGCGTGTCTAACGTCTCCGGTTCGGAAGGATTCGCACAGACTTTGTTTACGGGAAGCGCCGTGATTACCGCAACGTTTGACGGGATTTCGGGGAACACTTCCTTTACGGTTACTTCCGCAATTCTTACTTCGATTCAAGTCACCCCGAACGATCCTTCTTTGGCGAAAGGATTAACTCGTTCCTTTTTTGCTACGGGGATTTATTCGGATCTTACGAACGCGGATATTACGACTTCCGTAACTTGGGCGTCTTCCGATCCGACGGTTTCATCGATTTCAAACGCGACGGGAAGCGAAGGAAGCGCATTCGGAAATTCGATCGGTTCCACCAATATCACCGCTCATTTAGGAACCGTCACTAGCTCTTCGTCTACGTTATCCGTAACAGCAGCCGAACTCGTTTCTATCGGAATCACTCCCGCTTCTTCCTCGAAAGCAAAAGGACTTACGGAGAATTTTTCAGCCACGGGAATTTTTACGGACAACTCTACGCAGGACTTAACCGAGCAAGTGACTTGGTCTTCGTCCGATACGGTGATCGCGCAGATCTCGAACGTCGCGGGGAACAAAGGTTTTACGAACGCTCTTGTTTCCGGTTCGAGCGATATCTCCGCGACTTTGGGTTCCGTGACCAGTCCTTCCGTTTCGTTCACGGTAACCGCTGCGGAACTCGTTTCCATC
Source organism: Leptospira yasudae (assembly GCF_003545925.1). Taxonomy (NCBI): domain Bacteria; kingdom Pseudomonadati; phylum Spirochaetota; class Leptospiria; order Leptospirales; family Leptospiraceae; genus Leptospira; species Leptospira yasudae. The sequence continues at coordinate 595,464 of NZ_QHCU01000001.1, forward strand.
GCCGTTACGCCGAGTAATTCTTCCCTTGCAAAAGGATTAACGGGGCAACTGAACGCGACGGGAACGTATACCGATAACTCCACCGAAGATCTTACGAATCTTGTTTCTTGGTCTTCTTCCAATTCCTCGAGAGCGATCATAAGCAACGCAGCAGGATCGCAAGGTCTTGCAACCGCAGTCGGAGTGGGAAGTGTGAGTATGACCGCAACTCTCGGTTCCATTTCCGGTAGCACCGGCTTGAACGTGACCGCCGCCGTGTTGACTTCGATTCAAGTTACGCCGAGCCTCGCTTTCGTCGCCAAAGGTCTTACGAGACAATTTGCCGCGACCGGTATTTATTCGGACAATTCGACCCAAGACCTGACCACTCTTGCCACTTGGGTTTCTTCCGATTCTTCCAAGGTGATCATCGGAAACGCGGCAGGCTCCGAAGGCTTGGCGCTCTCAGTTACTTTAGGAAGTTCGAATATTCGAGCAATCTACAATTCCATCCAGAGCGCCCCCGCTACGATGACCGTTACCGCGGCGGAATTAGTCAGCATCGTGGTGAGTCCGCCTTCTCCCTCCAAGGCGAAAGGACTTACGCAACAATTTACTGCGACCGGAATTTTTACGGACAGCACGAGTCAGGATCTTACTTCTCTTGCGACTTGGTATTCTTCCGATATGAGCGTGGCTTCCATCAGCAACGCGATCGGCTCTATGGGTTTGGCGACCGCATTGACCACGGGCTTTTCCGATGTTTACGCGGTTTATAATTCCATAAACAGCAACACCGTTTCGTTCGGAGTCACACCAGCAACGTTAGTCTCTCTTCAACTTTCTCCGGTAAACGGAAGTCTTGCCAAAGGTCTTACGCAGCAATTTACAGCGCTCGGAGTTTATACGGACGCATCCACGCAGGATTTGACTTCTTCCGTAACTTGGGTAAGCGCGAACACTGCTTCGTCTACGATCTCAAACGCCGTTGGTACGGTGGGAAGAGCGACCGCGATTCAAATCGGAACCAGCACGATCACGGCCACTTCCGGTTCGATCACCGGCAGTACGAACTTCACCGTAAGCGCGGCCATTCTTTCTTCGATCGCCGTGTCCCCGACTAATCCGACCATCAACGCGACCGCGACTCGGCAATTCTCCGCGGTGGGAACCTATACGGACGGAACGACTACGGACTTAACTTCTTCCGCAACCTGGGCAAGCTCGAATCCATCCATGGCAACCGTGAGCAACGCGTCGGGAACGCAGGGTTTGGCTACGGGAATTTCCGCGGGAAGTCCTACCATCTCCGCGACTTACAATTCCGTTTCGGGAAATACGACTCTTACCGTGAATGCGATCGACACGACGCCTCCTACGATCACGTCCGCCGTTTCCTTATCGCCGACTACGATCCGAGTGGTATATTCAGAATCCGTAAACAACACGGAGGCATTGACCTTATCCAACTATAAGATCGTAAACAGTTCTTCCTTTACCGGAAATTGTTCGGACAATACGGACTTTACCGGAAATTCTCAAACGGGCGATTTTGCGCTGAGCGGCATCAGTGGAAGCGGAAACACGTTTACGATTACGTTGTCTACTTCGCAGCTTTCCGGAAAAACATATACGCTCGTCGTAAACAAAGCGGGTGTTCACGATCTTTCCTTCGCTCCGAATCTTTTAGGTTGTCCGAATAACGCCGATTTTACGGGACAAGAGCAACTCAAAATTTTCGGCGCGGTCTGCAACACCGTGGGAAGAGTGATCGTATCCTTCTCCAAACCGTTGTTTGCGGGAGCGGACATCGCTAAGTCCGCGGAATGTTCCAATCAAACACAGTGCGCACTTCGGTATAAATTTACGGGAGTTTCTTCCTTAGGAAACGTCACGAGCGCGAAAATTTTGGACGGAAGCGTTTGCGGCGGAGCAGCCGCGGATTCCTCCAAAGTTTGTATTACGCATTCCTTATCTCAGTCCGGCGGTCAATATACGATCATCGCGGCGAACAACTTGGACGGAGACGGATTCGACAACGCGTCTTGGGGAGCGATTCGCAACTCATCCGATACGGAGAATTTACAATCTTCTCCGAAAGATAGAACGAGCTTTATCGGTTGCGGAAGTTCTCCCGTAAACTTCACGGACGGGCCCGTTGCGACCAATCCGTTTGCAGACGATTCTTCCTTCGGTTATCTCACGGGATACAACAATCGGATTTATATCGGACCGAACACGAACGGAAACCAAGCCGTTCGATTTAATTACGACGGAACTTCTCCCGAGTCGGTATCGTTCTCCTTTACCAAGGATACGACTTCCTCTTCGGGAACTTCGAACGTATCGTCTAACAGCGCTTCGACGAGAGACGGAGGAATCGGAGTTCCTCCGTACGTGACGATCGGTCATACGGGTTGCACGCTCAACAACGCGAATCAGGCGACCGGTTGCGGTCCGGACAACGAAGACGGTCGAGGAGTATTCGCGACCGGTTCACTCGGTGGAACGGCTCATATCCTGATGGCGGGTTCCCGATCTGCGGAGAACTTTAATTATCTCTACTATTCTTCCGATACCGATTCGGGACTGGACTTCAAATACATCGATATGGGAACGATTACCGGAACGGTTACCGCGGGAACTTCGTCGATCACAGTCTTGAACGATCGGATCTACGCGGGTTTTGCTAAGCGAAATCAAGGTTCGAATTCTCCGGACTTCGGTAAGATCACTTTCAATACAGCGGACTCCACGCGATGTACGATCGGCTCGAACTGCAACGCCAACGACGGTTCTCGCGGAGATCGTTTTAGAATCGATAGAATGCCTTACTTCGGAGGCGGTTCTCAGGAAGGAAACAACTCTTCGATCAACTGGGCTTACTATGTGGGAATCGATTCGCTCTTCGTTTTTAACGGAAGAATCTACGCCGCAAACGGAGGCTTTCCGAATTCGTTACACAATGGAAGTATAATACGTTCCACGAGCGGGAACCCTACTCCCTGCGACGGAACGGACAGTTGTCCGGGTTGGGTCGATGCCGCCCCGAGAAGCGACGCGAAGTGGCATAACGGATCGAACAACAATTGGTTCTCTCTCGAACTTACGAAATACTACGATATGATTCCGGGCGATAAGGCGTTCTCTCAGTTCGCGGAGTTTAACGGAAGAATGTATGTCACAAGAACGATCTGTGTGACTCCTCAGGACAACTCCGGTTTACGAGGATCGGTTCAAACGATCGCAGGTTGTACGAACGGATCCTATACGAATCGAAGACCGCAGCTTTGGAAGTGCGATCCAAGTCTGAGCGGAAACTCGACTTTGTGCGATGCGGGTGATTGGTCCGTGGTCGGAGACGACGGAAACGGCTTCACGAATTTCGGAAACGTTTCCAACCACAGTATGACGATGGTGGTCGCGAACGGATCGTATCTCTACGTCGGCTTTGACAACGAAAGCGGAATCCAAATCTGGAGAACCAATATCGCAAATCCGGGAAGCGCGTCGAACGCTTGGGAACAAGTAGGCGGAAGCGGTTTAGGCGACGCAACCAACCGTCAAATCTACTCGGCGATTTCTGGAGCGGACGCCGGAATGAACTACATCTACGTCAGCGTCGGAAAGAACAATCAACCCGTACGAGTTTACAGACAACAGAATAATTGATATGCTACATCGACAAACCTTATCACTGATCGTTACCGTGCTAATTCTAATCTGCTTCGTTCTCTGCGGAGAAGAGGGAAATTCGGAACGACTTTCGTTTACGACGAACGATCAGAACGAAATGATTCGGCTTCAATCCTTCGTTCACGGAAGAATGGAACCGGGAAGAAACATTCAAACTTATGAATTTATTCTCAAACAATCGGAGAATATGCGTGGAGTCTTTCAAATCGATTCCGTGAGTTCCGATCTGAAACTCGAATTGATCAAAAAAGAATTTCCCTTCGACTCAAAGACTTCCTGTGCAAACACGAATTCAGGAAACACATTCTCCTGCAAAATCGAAATCCAATCCCTGGAAAAAGGAACGTATCGACTGACCGTTTTCAGGGCCACAAACAAAAAAGAATCCGATTTCAATCTATTTGCAGGGATATTCGGGAAAGGTTATATAGATGTCGACTCAACATCCGATCGTTAAAGCGACGATCGTGCTTTTATTCATGGGAATCTTCGTCGCATGTCAGCACACACGCGTCCGATTTCCGCAGGATCCGCCCAAATCCTGTTTAAATCCGTCCGCGCAGAGACAGTGCAGGGCCGCGCTGGAGGACAGAGAACGGTTGAACGCGGAGCCGTCGCAGATGCACGTGATTCCTCAGTCCTTTTATTTCTGGGGAATGAGTCCGAAAAACTATCCGGTGAACGCGGTCAGCTATTGTCCGAACGGAGTGAAGGAAGCGCATCAGTATTCCACTTTTTTCGACGCGCTCTACGAACAGCTTACGCTCGGAATCTATTCACCGCGGACTCTGGATCTGATCTGCTACAACTGAGAACTATATGAGATTTTTGAAAACTATCCTTTTTGCGATTTTGATCGGAGCCGCGGCGGGATGTCACAATACCACATTACAAATTTATAATACATCCGAAGCGGTCGCATTTCCGGTAGAAACCAAAGCGGATCAGACCTATAAACAAGGCGGTTACGCCGTGGGTTTGATCGAGTCTTTCGATACGCCCGAGGTGAAATGTCAGGAAGGAAAACCCCAGATCCTCATCCAAAGAAACTTTTGGGATAACGTGATTCACTGGACGATCGGTGGAATCTACACCCGAAGGACCGTCCAAGTGTTTTGCAAAAGGTGATTCAAGAATCAGGAATCTTTCGGTCCCGGATAAAACGCAGGATTCCAAGCGACTTCCCAATAATATCCTTCGGGATCCTCGAAGTAGCTCGAATAACCGCCCCAGAAAACGTCTTGAGGTCGCTTAACAATTTTCGCTCCCGCCTTCTCCGCTTTTGCGATCACTTCGTTCACTTCCTCTTTGGAATGTCCGTTGTATGCAAGCGTAAATCCCCGAAAACCGCTTCCCTTTGCGGGAACTCCGACGTCTTCGGCGAGGTCTTCGAGCGGATACAAAGCGAACCAGGTTCCGTTTAACGTAAAGAAGGCGATGTTTCCTTCGAACTTCATGCGCGGGAATCCGAGTCCTTCTTCATAAAAACGAACCGCTTTTTCGAAATCTTTTACCCCTAAGGTGATGATGTTGATTCTTGGCTGCATGAAACCGGATAATTCCTTTCAAAAAAATTTTGAAAAGAAGAATTCTAAGGAAATTTGAATCAGTATTAATTATCTTTTAAGACCGTATCTCGCTTTCACAGCTTGGATTTTCTTTTCCATTTCCGCCCAGAGCGATTCCTTGTTCGGATGAAAGGAGGCGAAAACACCCTGACGAATCAGATCCACGATCTCGTCCAAAGAGAAATCCAAGAATCTCCAAAGTTTATAATATTCGTATGTAAGATTTACGTTGAATATTTCCGGATCGTCCGTGTTCACGCTGAGAGGAAGTCCCTGATCGTAGTAGTATCGAACCGGGTGATTCTGTTCTTTGCGGACGTATTTTCCCGTAAACACGTTAGACGTCACACAGATCTCGATGGGGATGTGATTCTCTCTGAGATACTTTACGAGTTCCGGATCTTGGATCGCGGAAGTTCCGTGTCCGATCCGTTCCGCTTTGAGAAGTTCTACCGCTTCCCAGATCGCCCAAGGGCCGTCGTCTTCTCCCGAGTGAGCTACCACGCGAAGTCCCGCTTCTCTCGCTTTTTTGAAAACTTCCTGATAATCCCGCGCTGGTCCCATCAGTTCCGCGCCGCCCAAACCGATCCCGATCACTTCGGGATGTCTGAGTTTTAAAACGCGGTTCAGGTTGTTCATCGCGTTTTCCGGTCCGAACGAACGCGACACATCGACTAACAAGCGTATGGTGATTCCGTCGGCTTCCTTTTCTTCACGGATGCGGTTCACGAGAAAGTCGATCATCTCCTCGAAGTCGAGTCCGTTTTGGATGAACTTGGAAGGAGCGAAGAATACTTCGGTATAAACGATGTTGTTGGCCCGCATGTATTCCGCCAAACTTCCGACAAAGTAGGAAAAGTCCGCGGGTTCTTTCACGAGTGATTGTATAAAAAAGAATACTTGGATGAATCCGTTCAAGTCCTTGAAGTTGAACTTCGCTTCGAATTCTTCGTCCGAAACGCTGATCCCGTTCTTTGCCATCAACTGTTTCATCGTGTCTTTGTTGACGCAGGCCTCGAGATGAAGATGGATTTCGGTCTTGGGGAGTTCCCGCAGGAAGTTGATCACATCCTGGTCGTCGGGTTTCTCCTTGGAAAGATCTCCAGAAGGAAAAAGCCCTTTGATCGGGACCGGAGTTTCCTGAGGAACACCGGCCGTGGGAACTCCTAAAATCCAAGAAGGAGGGTCCAGAACCTCGAGTTCCATGAGCCCGACCCTTTCGTTCAAGAGTTCGTTGATCTGTTTGTCGAAAGAAATCTGTAAGGAAGAAGAATAAGGACGGTCGGCGGGAAGCCTGGATTTCAGGCGGTTCAACTCGGTTACATCGCGATCGATGATCCGAATTCTATCTAAAATCTCTCCAAAAGTTAACGCCACTAAGGCAAAATATATTTCCGGGCAAAAGATTTCAATTCTATATCGAGCGACACGTATGAAGCGAGATAGCCAAAAGGTAGCAGAGCGTCACCGTTGGCTCTCAAGCGAAGCTTGAGATAAACAATCTGAAACAAGGCAAGCTCAGTGGTAGTTCCTACACTTCCAACCGCAAGGGACAGCAGGGCTTGGTCTGAAAGACCGAGCGGGACTCCGCGAGCCCGAAGTCGGCCCGGTCCGCGAAGGGAAACTCAACGCTTTCCCTCCCTATGGGTCGCTTCAGCGGGATGCGGCCGCAAATTTTCCGAAAAAGATTTTGTAGTAGTTCCTACGCTTCTCCCCATTTCTTGCTCAGGAAAAATCCAAATCTGCCGAAGCTTAAAAAAGCACCGGGGGTTATGTCCGATTTATGATTACAGCACGCAAAACCTTTCTCCCATTCGCACTGCCTTGCATTTCCGAAAGGGCCATCGAAGAAGTTTCCGCAGTTCTACGATCCGGCTGGATCACCTCCGGTCCTAAGGTAAAAGAATTCGAGGAAGAATTCGCGCGTTACACCGGAGCCCAATACGCGCTCGCTCTCAACTCCGCGACCGCGGGCCTTCATCTCGCACTCGAGGCGATCGGAATGAGCCGGGAAGACGCCGCCATCTGTCCCGCGGTAACGTTTACCGCGACCGCGGAAGTCATCTGTTACTTCGACGCGGAACCGATTCTTACCGACGTCGATCCGATCTTCAACCTGATGACCCCGGAAACTCTCCGCGCCACCATCGAAAGAGACTGTATTTATCAAAACGGAACCCTCTTCCATAAGAAGACCGGAAAAACCGTACGAGCGATTCTTCCCGTGCATCTTGCCGGAGTGATCTGCGACATGGAAGGTATATTAGAAATCGCTAAAGAATATCATCTATACGTGATCGAAGACGCGGCTCATGCGTTCCCCGCCGTTCACAAAGGAAGAAAGATCGGAACCTTCGGCGATTTTACCGTTTTCAGTTTTTATGCCACGAAGGGAATCACGACCGGAGAAGGAGGAATGGTCACAACGAACCATTCTCACTTTGCGGATCGGATCAAATTGATGCGTCTCCACGGAATCAACCGGGAGACCTACGATCGCCCGGGTTGGTATTACGAAGTCGTTTCCCCCGGTTTTAAATACAATATGACCGACGTCGCCGCCGCGCTCGGAATCGTTCAGCTTTCCGAAGCGGACGATCTCTGGAAACGTAGAATTTCAATAGCCGAATTGTATAAAAAAGAATTCGCCGATCTTCCGTTTTTGCATCTGCCTCTTTCCGCTCCGGACGGAGAACATTCCTGGCATCTCTTCCGCGTGGAAGTGGATCGCGCTTCCTCCAAAATGGATCGAGACATCTTCGCATCCGAATTAAAAAAACGGAATATAGGTTCGAGTCTCCATTTTATTCCTCTTTACGAACACCCGTTTTACGGTTCCCGTTTCGGATTTAAAAAGGAACATTTCCCGAACGCGAACGCGATGTATTCAAGATCGCTTTCGATTCCTTTGTTTCCGGGAATGAAGGACGAAGACGTTCAGGATGTGATCAAAGCGGTGAAAGAAATTTTCAACGCGCTTTAATCCAGATAACGATTGATTTCCAACGAAAGCTCTTCCGGTTTTTCCATGTGGATGGCGTGTTTCGCATCGGGAATCAAAACGAGCTTGCTCTTCTTCAAGTAAGAATGAAGCTTCTTCGTCATCGCTACGTCCGTGATCGGATCTTCTTTGCCGGATACGATCAGAGCGGGAATTTTAATCTCACCGAGTTTTTTGCCTAAAAAGATTTCTTCTTCCCGTTCGAGCGTATTGATCGTCAGAAATTGATTGGGCAGTTCGTTCCAAGATTGGATCAAAGCCTTTCTCGCAATTCTTCCCGGAAGTTCGGGAGTTTCGTAATACAACGCTTCGATCAGTTTTACGAGATCGTCTTCGTTTTTCGGAAATAGAAGTTCTTTCATCTCGTCCCTCTTCGGATGCGGAATTCCTCCGGGAGAAATCAGAACCAATTTGGAAATCCGTTTCTCCCGATCCCGCAACGCGATATGCATCGCGATCAAAGCGCCCATAGAATGTCCGCCTAACACGAGATTATCGAGATCCAGTGTGCGGATCGCCTCGTAGATCAAATCACCGAACACGTCCACTTGATAGAGATATTTGAGAGGAGGAAGTTTGCTCTTTCCGAATCCCGGAATGTCCGGAATTAAAATACGATAATCCTGCCGCAGCTTGGGAGCGACCCTACGAAGTCCCGTAGCCGAATCGAGCAACCCGTGAATCAACAGAATCGACTTATTCCGGTCCGGATTCTTCTCCAAAAAATAAACCGAATTGCCCCCGATATCCGCTTTAAGATCCCCGAACCCGAGAATCTCTTTCATGTATTTTTTCTTTTTCCAGTGATAGTAGCGCAGGAACAATCCGTACATCGATTTCATGATTGCATATTCTCTATGTTAAAAGTTGCAAAGTTCCGGCGAACAAGAATAAGAGCCGGTCCGATTTCAAAAATTCCATCCCCGTTCTCGCTGTAAATCCTTCCGTTTACCCGTTTCAGGATTTAATTCTTGCAAAGAATCGAAAGTAATCCGAAATACAATATAGGTTTTACCTGGAATCAGAATGCCCGACTCTTTACTTTCCGTGCTTCATTCCTTCTTCTATCCGGTTAAGGAAGGAATTCTCGCCTTAGACACGGAAACGGAGAAAATTCTATACGTCAATCCGACTCTCGAAAACCTTCTCGGTTATTCCAGCGAAGAACTCAGCGGGAAACCTCTCGATTTCATTCTTCCCAGTCCGAACAATCCGAGAGAAACGTTCACGATCAAACGCAACGAACCTCTCAAAGTCTATTGGCAGTTAAGGGATAAGGACGGACAAAGAAAGCTAGTCAACTTTACCATCAACACCTCCAGCTTCGGAGGAAAGGACGTCTTTCTTTTTTATTTCACGGATCGATCCGAGATCCAACAAACGGAACTCAGACTTTATTATATGCAAAGTATCTTAAGAACCCTCCGGCTCTTGAGACAAAACCTGAGATACTTGACTTCGGAAAGTTCCGTCTTTCAAAAACTCTGCGACACTTTAAAGGAGAATCCGCATTACTTTTTAGTCTGGGCGTTCTTTTTTAAAGAGGGAGAATTGCAGGTCATCGGCCAGCGGGACATGAACCCGGTTCTCAAACAGCAGATTCATTCATTCATTTCTTCTAATGCTCCCTTTCCGATGCGGAACCTGATCGAAACGAAGGACAACTTCATCATCCACGAATTCGGAAACGGAAAATACGCCGATTGGGAATCCCTGTTCGCGGATCATAAATTCCGCAGAAGTCTTTCGATCGGAATCCGGGAAAAAGGACAACTCCTCGGAGGTATCGAAATTCTTTCCTTGGAAGGAATGGCCTTCGATTCGGGGGAGAATTTTCTCTATGAAGAGATCATCTCCGACGTTCACAGCTCGCTTCAAAACGCGAAGACGGAACGAACCCGGATCGAGAACTCGAAAAAACTTCAGTTCCAAGGAGCGCTTCTCAACTCGATCGAGGTTCCCCTGATCTCGACGGACGACGAGGGTTACATCACCTACGGAAACCGAAGTCTCGAAAGAATATTAGGAGTTTATAAAGAAGATTTCATCGATCTCCCGATCGAGGAATTCTTAAACCTCACGCCTTCGGTTTTGGATCGCCTTTCCAAGGAAGAATTCAGAACCGAAATCAAGATGAAAATTTTTCCGGGCATCGAGGCGCCGATGCTCCTCGCCTCTTCCCGCATCCGGGACGAATACGGAAACTCGATCGGAACGATTCTTCTCCTGCTCGATATCACCGAACAAAAGAAAAACGAGGAATTGATCCGTTCCTCGGAAATAAAACTCAGAAACCTTTTTTCCGCGATGAACAACGGGATCGTGATTTTGACTCCCGAAGGAATCATTCTCGAAGTCGCGCCGATTCTCAAATTTCTTTTATTCCAAATTTTGAATGTAAATCCCGGAGAGGATTTCTTTTCTCTATTTGCGGAGAACGTTTCGGACGAACTCAAGGTCGGAATCAAAAGCTGTCTCGATTCTCAAAGGGCCGTCTTTTTGGATCTTCCGATCCAATTCATCGCGGGAGAGGAAAACTTCTTCTCGATCAAGATTCTCCCTTTAAAAAAATACAGGGAAGAAGGGGAAGCGGTGATGCTGATCTTCTCGGACGTCACGCAGACAAAACTCCTCGACAAACAACTCTACGAAACCGCGAGATTCGCTTCCATCGGGGAACTCGCGGCCGGGATCGCGCACGAAGTCAACAACCCTCTGCAAGCGAGTCTTTTGTATTTGGAAGATTTGATCGAAGCCGAGGAAGCCGATCCGGTCGAACGTCTCAAAATTTACAAGCGCATCGAAGCCGCAAGCATACGCATCCGAGACCTCATCAAATCCCTTTTGGATTTGGGAAGAACGGTAACACGGGAAAAGGAACTCGTTTCACCGTATTACATTCTTCTTCGAGCCTGCGAGTTGATCGAAGTTTCCTGCAGAAAAAACGGAATCGAACTCAAACGGATCGCAAGCCCCGATCTTCCGAAAATCCGCGTCGCATGGCAGGAGATCGAACAGGTTTTGATCAACTGTATGGTCAATGCGATCAACGCAATCTCCGAAATGGAGGTAAAACCGGCTTCTCCCAAAATTACGATCAACGCCAGAAAAGAATTTCATTTGAATCGGGATTCGATTCTTTTTACAATTTCAGATAACGGTCCAGGAATGACGAAAGAAGTTCGAGACAAGGCGTTTCTCCCTTTGTTTACGACTCGAAGAGGAAAACAAGGAACGGGATTGGGTCTTGCGATTTCGCAAAGGATCATTTCCGAACACAACGGAACGATCTCTTTGGACTCATCTCCCGGAAACGGGACTAGGGTTTTGATTCGCCTTCCCATATAGATCGGTTTTTCTGGTAAAATAGCGTTGCCCTATGGAATCCAAGTCAACATCAGTACTCGTGATCGACGACGAATCCGAAATCCGCACGGTTCTGGAAAGAGTCATTTCCAGAGAAGGGTATCGCGTATTCCTGGCAAAGGATTACGACTCCGCTCTTGAAATCATCAAAAGTCAAAACATCGACATCGTGATTTCCGATATCGTGATGAACGGTAAAAACGGAATCGAAGTCACGAAGGAAATCCGCAGAATCAACGAAAACATTCCCGTCATCTTAATGACCGGAAATCCGGATCTCACAACCGCCGAGGAAGCCGTCCGCAACCGCGCCTTCGATTATATCTCCAAGCCGATCCGAAGAACGAGCATCTTGGAAGTTCTCGAAAAGGCCAAAGTGGAAAAGGAAACGCGAGACCAACACGCGGAAACCCTCATCAAGTCGGCGACGGAGAATACGAAACTCGCGCAGAGAGCCAAGGATCTTTATTTACAAAATTATAATATTCTCAGCGCAACCAGCGACTGCGTCATCACCCTCGACCAGAACCTCAATTTCTCCAGCATGAATCAAGCCGCGTTAGACGCGTTCGGTTATCCCGAGGAAGAAATCATCGGAAAACATTTCAACATCCTGATTCCTCCCGGCAGAGAGAACGTATACATGGAAAAGGTGGCGCAGCTTCTCAAACGCAAGGCGAGAAAACAAATCGCGAGAATCAACCGATCCGATCTCAAAAGCAAAAACGGAGAAGTGCGGACCTACGACATCTCGATCTGTTATTACGACATCGAAGGCCAAACCTATTACACGGGAATCGCGCGGGACATCACGAGCAAACTTCTGATTTCCGAAAAACTCATCGACGCGGAAAGACGCGCGTTCCTTTCCACGCTCGCGTCGAGCATCGGACACGAAATCAACAACTCCCTGACGGCTATTCAGGGTCATATCGAAATCGCAAGGCTTCCCGATTCCACGGAAGAAACGCGTCAAAAGGCGATTCAGATCACTTGGAGTCAGCTGATCAAACTCAAAACGCTTACGAACAACCTGCTTCAGCTCGGCAAACCGGGCGAGAACTTGAGAAAGTCCTCCGAACCGATCAACCTAAACGATTCGGTGGAAAGCGTGATCGACGTTTTTCAGAAAACCTCGCGGCTCAAACACTGCGTGATTCATTTTAAACCGGAACCCAATCCGGTGCTGGTCGAATCGAATCAGGATCAGCTTTCCCTCCTGCTTTCCAACATCATGTTGAACTCCGCGGACGCGACCGGCAATCGGGGAAACATTAGCATTTCCGTATATATTAGAAATCATCATCCCATCGTCGCGATTTTGGACGACGGAGTCGGCATGAACGAAGAAGTGATTCAAAAAATCTATCAACCCTATTTTACAACCAAGGGAATCGGAAAAGGAACGGGACTCGGAATGTTCGTCGCAAAAGAAATCGCCGATCAATACGGAATCAGAATCGAAATCGAGTCGGAACCGAACTCGGGAACGGAATTCCGTTTGGTCTTTCCGGATAAGGTATAAACATCTATGAGCAACGCTGCGGCAACGGCCCTTACCGAACAAGAACTGAAATTTTTGGAATACGACGGTAAATTCCCCGAAAAGATCTCGCCGATCACATTGGAAGCTTCCGATCGGAAGTATTTCCGGGTCCAATATGCGGATCGAACGCTGATACTCTGTAAAGACGTTCGTTTTCAACACGACTTCATCGATGTCGCGGAGTTCTTATCTCACGAACACTTTCACGTTCCCGAAATTCTCAAAAAAGATCTGATTCACTTTTTGATCCTAATGACGGACGGAGGAGATAAGGATCTTACTTCGATCACGGACGACGTGGAATACAGGGAATGGCTCGTAAAGTCGATCGAGATTCTGGTAAAACTGCAAAAGACGCATCCGATTCCTCCCGTGAGTTCCCGGGAATTCGACGTGGAAAAATTCGGGTTCGAAAGCAAATTCACATATTCAAATTATCTAAAGCTTCAGAAACAATTCAATCTCAAGACGCAGCTTCGAAGCGAAGTGAAGATCTTCATCGAGGAATGTTCCGCATTTCTCGCGGAATATCCGGTCAAGGTTTTTTGTCACAGGGATTTTCACGGAAGAAATCTTCTGATCAATCCGCAAAATGAAATCTGCATGATCGATTTTCAGGACGCGAGAATGGGAACTCCGTTCTACGATCTTTCCAGCATTCTCTACGACGCATACAGGCCGATTCCCTTCGCGATGCGGCAGGGACTCTATCAGCTTTTTCTAAAGTTGAGCGAACAGAATTTCCCGAGATCCAAGGAATGTTATTACATTCAATGTCTGCAGCGTTCGTATAAGGCGTTAGGTTCTTACTTTTATCTAGTCGCGGACAAAAAGATGGATAAATACAGACCGAGTATTTTGAGCGCGCTTGATAATCTATTGGAAATCGTTCAGGCGGGATTGTTTCCCGATCAGTTGTATGTATTCTTTCATCTTTTAAAGGAAGAACTTCTGGAGAATTCCTCCTTTAAAAAAGGACTCAAGCCTTGAGAGAAACGTTTTGAAATTCTTTATCCCCGCCGCCGGTTTCGGAACGAGAATGAAGGAACTGACCAAGGATCTCCCGAAACCTCTGCTTCCGGTAAACGGAATTCCTTTGATCTACTATTCTCTCTTTCAAGCCTGGATGCAAAACGCGGAAGCCGCGGTCGTCAACACGCATTATCTCGGAGAAAAGATCCGAAAGGAACTGGAAGGCTTTCGGCCCTTTCCTTTGTTTTTTTCGGACGAAACCAAAGAGATCTTAGGAACCGCGGGCGGAATCGTAACCGGGCTTACGCGAGCCGGTTGGATGGGAGAGACGATCGGAATCGTAAATCCCGATTTTCTCTATTTTCCCGAAACCGGTTTTCAACTCCCGACCTCGCTTCAGGAAGAGGATTGCCTTTTGTATTTAATGCCTCAGCCGTCGAATGCGGGTTATACGGGACTCGGACTGAACGAGGGAAAGGTCACGTTCGGAAACGGAAATCTTTTCTACATCGGTATTTCGGTGCTGAACAGCGCGGTGTTAAGCGACATTCAACCCGAATCGTTTTTCGATCTTTCCAATACGTTCCGCGAACTTTCCGCAAAACGTAGGTTGGCCGGAAAAGTTTTCCCGGGGGAAGCGATCGATCTCGGCGAAAAAGAATATTATCTTTCTCTAAAGAATCAGGATTTTTCTCCGAACCTCGGCGACCGCTGGCCGGAATTTTTGGATCTTTGCGGTTTAAAGATTCAGAGATAGGAGGAAAGACACCAGGCGCAGATTCCGTTTCCAGCCCGAATCGGTTCCGGGATTCCCTTTACGGGAATGTCGTCCGGAATTTTGGAAAAGAAAATCCGATCGTCCACCGTTCTCCCGCAAAAACTGCAACGACTCGTTTTCCAGGGAAGCTCGGCTTCTTCGTGAATTTCTTTCGGAAAAGGAAGAATCTCCTCGTCGTTCAGTATTTTTTTGCGGATGCTCCGGTATTCCTCCCCGAAAGGAACTTCCAAACGCGAAGTATGAACTTCTTCTCCCGAACCGATACGAAGCAGTTCCGGTTTCAATCCGGTTTCCCTGAGCATCAAAATCGAAATCGCAAGTCCTATGTCCCTGCCCTCCCGATCTTCGGGATAACGATCATAGTAATCCATCAAATTCTTAAATTCCATCGCGGCAGAAAGATACTTTCTTAGGCGCTCTTCCATAAACGGAATCAGTTTAGAATTGTGTAATACTTCCGCGGCAAGACCGGTCTCGTTGTGATGAATGATCACTTTTAAAAACAATCCTTTCGCTTTGAGAGCGCTTCGCACCGCCTTGGCGTCGAACGTATTTAAGAATTTTCTAAAGTCTTCCTCACTGGCATCGAAGGCGTTTTGATCAAAAGGATCGATCCCCTTTTCGAAGGAAAAAAATTCGCGCAGGTTGGACATGGCGGCGCGCAAAAGCATTTCCTGAATCACGGAATATACGACAGGCGCCAAATCGTTCTTATTATAATTTTCGAGACAGAGTTTTACGAACTTTTCCAAGTTGGTCCGAAACGAATCGTTAAGGATATAACCGGTAAGCTCGATCCGGGTTCCGGATTCGATCGCCCGCAGGAGGCGGGTCCATCTTTTAAATTCTTGGTCCATTTTTGCTTCGGGGAAAAATTCCCCCGCAAAACTATCTCAGCTTTGAGAGAAAAGAAACCTATTTTTAGGCGGGGAAAAAAATATGCCAACCCCGGTTTCGAGAACGAGTAAATTCCCAAGAACCGGGATTGGCACAATTTGGAGATCCGTAAGTTGCAAACAGTAATAAAGACAAGGATAGAATCGATAATAAGAACAAGGCCGCGACCTCAACGGTCAAGAGGACGACGCTGCATATTACGAAAACAACGAACAGAGAATGGTACGACATATTTCCCCCGTAAGAACAAAACTAGAAAGCAAGGACTAGTTATACGAGAGAAGGAGGCGGTAAATTCAGCAGATTTAGAGTTTGGAGGTTACAGAAATGGAATTGGAACCTATCCTGGAGGGAAGTTATTTTGCCCTTGAATACGAATAGAATGTTTTTGTGGGTTAAAGAGAGGAAACTGAAAAGGAATTCGGATTCCTCTTCCAGTTGAACCGGCTCTTTATATTCGGATTCAATCCCGTCTATAATCTGTTTTTGGGTAGGCAACTTCCCAGGAAGATTGCTGGAAAAAGAGGTAGAAAACGTAAGAAACAGAAACGCCAAAGCTAGGACGCCCGTCAGCGAAACGCTGATTTTGTTTCTAAGCCCTCTCATGCCTTCATAGCGTGCTGAATTTTAAAACATGTCAAGCAGTAAAATAATTTTCACCGAAAAGATAGAATGACCGGAATGTATACGGGAAGAAACGCTACAGTGATGGAGTTATCGGAACTAATCCTTCAGTTTCCGAGAATTCTTTTGCGCAGCAATTCTCCCTCTTTCTCAAAACCGTTTTTATTCAAAAGGGCGAACATATTTTTTTTATAGCCCTCGACACCGGGCTGATCGAACGGATTGACTCCGAGAGAATAACCGGAAATCGCGCAGGAATACTCGAAGAAATACATCAGTTCTCCCAAAGACATCGGCGAAATATCGGAAAAAATCAATTCCAAACAAGGAACACCGCCGTCCGCGTGCGCGAGAAGAGTTCCAAGACGGGCCTGTTCGTTCACATGACCGAGCGTATTTCCTGCCAAGAAATTGAGAGAATCGAGATTGTCGGGCGTGGGTTTTAAAGTCAGATCGGAACGGATTTCGACCGGACTTAAAACGGTTTCAAACAGAATCCGCTTTCCATCCTGAACGTATTGACCGAGGGAATGAAGATCCGTGGTAAAGTCCATAGAAGCGGGAAAAATCCCCTTATTCTCCTTACCTTCGCTTTCTCCGAAAAGCTGTTTCCACCATTCGGAGATATAACGCAGAGAAGGATTAAAATTCGCTAATACTTCCACGTGCCTTCCGGAGGATAAGAAATAATTTCTCAGAGCGGAGTAATGCGTGGCCGGATTGCGGAGCGGGTCCGATTCCGAATGTAAAACTTCCAGAATATTCTGAAATCCTAATATAAAATTTCGAATTTGAATTCCGGCTACGGCGAGAGGAAACAGTCCGACGGGCGTTAAAACGGAATATCTTCCTCCCACGTCGTCGGGGATCGTAAAGGTTTCAAAACCTTCCGAGTCCGCAAAGGTCTTCAAAGCTCCCTTGGAGGAATCGGTGGTGGCAACGACTCTCGAAGCGGTGTCGTTTCCGTATTTTTTACGGAGAAGTTCCCAGAAAAGACGGAATGCGATCGCGGGTTCGGTGGTCGTTCCCGATTTGGAAATTACGTTTACCGAAAAATCCTTATCTTCCAGATACTCCATCAACTCGGACAAATATCTGGATTCGAGATGATGTCCCGCAAAGACGACTTCCGGATTTCCTTTGGACGGTTTTTGAAAAAAAGGAAGAGTCGCTTCCAGAACCGCGCGCGATCCCAAATACGAACCGCCGATTCCGATAACGACCACCACTTCGGAAGAGGCACGAAGTCTTTGTGCGGCTTGGATGATTCTTTCGATTTCCGATTCTTGGATTCGTTTCGGAAGATCCAGCCAACCCAAATATTCGTTTCCCTTTCCTTGAAGGGAATGAAGCGTCTTTCTTGCGGATTCCGCCTTTGCCAAAAAGGGTTCGAATTCCCCGGAAGGAACGAAGGAAGAAGCGAATCTGGTTTCCAATCGAATCATAAATTATTACGAAGTGACTTTTTTACGTTTTGATTTCGGGAACGACCGCGAAAATTCTCCCGAAAAACGAACGCTTGAACAGTTTAGAAAAATGGAATCGAGGGGCAAGAAAAAACCAAGTCTTCGCGACGGAGAAGGATTGACGGAATCCGAGCGTCCATCAATGTTTCCGGGATTTTCAAACCGTTCTTATAAAAATGAATCAAGAAGAATTAGCGAAAGTTCTCCAAACGGAATTCTCCCCTAACGGAGAAACGATCCGATTTTTTTCCGCGCCGGGAAGAATCAACATCATCGGCGAACACGTAGACTACGCCGGAGGAATCGTGTTGCCGGCGGCGATCGATTTTTCGATTCGGATCGCGATCCGTAAGAACGAAGCCCGCAAGTTCAGAATCTTCTCCGTTTCAACGGGTGAAAAAATCGAGTCCCCGTCCGCCGCTTACGATTCGAAACATTCTTGGGTGAATTACGTATATGGAGTGATCGACGAGTTCCAAAAGCTCGGTCGGGTCGCGGACTTTTTCGACTTGGTCGTTTGGGGAAATATTCCGCAAGGGGCGGGGCTTTCTTCCTCCGCTGCGTTCGAGGTCGCGGTTGCATTTGCGCTTTCGGAAATTCACGGCTGGAATTTTTCCAGAGAAGAAATCGCCCTACTCAGCCAAAGAGCGGAGAACCGGTTCGTCGGAGTGAACTGCGGAATCATGGATCAATTCGTGATCGCGACCGCAAAGGAAGGTTTCTGTATCGCGTTGAATACGGAAAGTCTCCGATATGAATTCTACGAAATGCGTCTCGACGGTTATGAATTCTATCTGATCGATTCCAAAGTGAAACATTCGCTCAAAGACAGCGCTTACAACGATCGCAGAAAGGAGGTCGAATCCGCGTTTCAGAAAATCAAAAAACACAGACCCGAGCTTACGACCTTATATCAAGCGGAACCGGAGGATGCGGAGAATTCTTCCTTCGGTCTGAACGAAGCCGAAATCCAACGGGCAAGACATGTTACCTCGGAACGATATCGAACCCGCAACATGATCGAAAACTTGAAGTCTGGTAATGCGAAAGAAGTAGGAAAAATCCTATTCGAATGTCACGATTCCCTCTCGAAAGACTATGAAGTTTCGTGTGAAGAGACGGATTTTATAGTCGAAGAACTCAAGGCCGAAGGAGTCCTCGGCGCGAGAATGATCGGAGGCGGTTTCGGAGGTTGCGTTTTGATACTGGACAAAGAGGGAAGAAAAGATATACTGTTCGAAAAAATAAAAGCCCGTTACTTTAAGAAATTTGAAAGCAACCCCGAGTTGTATACGTTCCGAATTTCGGACGGAGTCAAAGAATTCTAAAAATCCGAATTTAAATAGAACTGGAGATAAACAAAATGGGAGCAGACGATTCTCTTAGCCTCGACGGCGACGAAGTGGATTTTTCAATCAACGAACTCAAGGTGGTTCTTCAAAAGGAGGATCTTCCCGGAAATTTTCCGAAAGACGCGGTCGTGCTGAAAATCAGCGGGGAAATCAATCTCTATTCCGCTCACGCTTTAAAGGAGAAGATCTTCGATCTGATCGACAAAGGTTTTATTTATATCTTCGTGAACATGGAAAACATCCGTTATATCGATTCTTCCGGTCTTGCGGTTTTTATGAGCACGCACGCAAAGCTGGTCAAAAACGGAAAGGGAGGAATCGCGATGTTCTCCCCTTCTTCCCAGGTGAATAAAATCCTGGAACTCACGAAATTAAAATCGCTGATACGCGTAACCGGAACTTTGACGGACGCGATCAACATCATCGTAAATTGATTTTTCCCTCTGAATGAAAAACAGAAAATTAGAATATTCAAATCACATAAATCATCTTTTAAGCTGCAGAAAATGTCCCAAAATGGAAGGAAACCCGGTTCACGGCTGCGTTCCTTCCGCGAGAATCATCAGTTTAGGTCAGGCGCCCGGAGTTCACGAGGAACGGTTCGGCAAACCCTTCGCTTATACGGCCGGAAAAACTCTCTTCGGTTGGTTCAAGAAAATCGGAATCGAAGAGGAAACCTTCCGAACCAAAGTAAACATGTCCGCGGTTTGTCGTTGTTTTCCCGGAAAGGCGAAAAGCGGAGATCGTAAACCGGACTCGGACGAAGTTTCAAACTGTTCGGAGTTTCTGGAATTCGAAGTACGGTATCACAAACCGGAACTGATAATTCCGATCGGAAAGCTGGCGATCGATCAATTGTTCGAGATGGGAAAATACAAACTGGAAGACGTGGTCGGTCAGCGGTTTACGAGGGAATTCCACGGAGTTAATGTGGATTGGATTCCTTTGCCGCATCCTTCCGGACTCAACGTCTGGAATCATACGGAGATCGGCAAGAAGCTGATCGAACAAGCCCTGAACAAACTCAAAAAACATCCCGTCATCCGGGAAGAATTCTCCCTTTAAAACTATATTCGAAAAGAATAAACAACGATCACGAATGCGCGTGTAGCAGCTCGCGCAAAGCGTCTTCAAGATTCGGATATCGGAACGTAAAACCGGATTTGGAAAGTCGTTGCGGAACGACCGTTTGTCCCTGAAGAATCACGTCCGCTCCTTCTTCGAACAGAAACTTCAATACGCTCGCGGGAACCCGGAAAAACGCGGGTCGTCTTAAAACGCTCGCAAGCGTTTTGGTGAACGTCTCGTTGTTAACGGGATGAGGAGAAACCAAATTGAAAGCCCCGCTAAGTTCCTTGTTTTCGATCAAATGAAGAATCGCGCTTACCATGTCTTCGATATGAATCCAACTGAGAATTTGTTTTCCCGAACCGATCGGACCGCCCATCCCGAGCCGAAACGGAGAAAGCATGCTTTTCAATGCACCGCCGAACGGACTCAAGACGACCCCGGTTCTAATCTTTACGAGACGAATTCCCGCGTTCGTTACGGGCTGTGCGGCGGCTTCCCAATCAGCGCATAACGTTGCAAGAGAATCGCCGCCTAAAGGTGATTCTTCCGAAAAGGTGTTTGCATCGTCTTCATACGAACCGTAATAGCCTACGGCCGAACCCTGAATCAAAACCTCCGGCGGAGTTCCCGCGACCGTTTGCAAAGAAGCCACCAAGTTCTTCGTATAATCGACTCGGGAAGAACGGATTTCCTGTTTCACTTTTTCGGTCCAGCGAACACCCGCAATGGGAAAGCCCGCAAGATTTACGATCGCGTCCAATCCCTGCAGATCCTTGGACTTAGGAAAACTTCCCGCGACGATTTCCAGATTTCTTTGTCCGCGAAGCAAAGAGGGAATGTCGGAAGAACGGCTGAAAATTCTCACGAAGTTTCCGGTTTGAAGCAAACGATGCGCCAGTGTTCTTCCGATCAAACCGGTTCCACCGGTAATTCCTACTTTCATAGTTGATTCCTTTCTTCTATTGTTCGGTTTTTGAAAACGCAAGAATCCTGATTGCCCAAACGGAGGAGTTCCCGCAATTTTGATCCTGTGATTCCTAAAAACGTTCTCTTCAAAAGTTTAACCTTAATTTTCCCAATCGCAATCCTATCCGGAAATCTTTATTTATGGAATACCACAAAGAATCGAATCGAGACGTACACCGAACGTCCTCCGTTTTTGGCGTTCGATTTTACAAACTCGTATCTTTCGGATCGGAACTCGAGAATTTCTCATTTGTTGGACCGCAATGAAGCGACCACCTGGACAAAGCTCCGGAGTTCCGACCTGAAACAGGACTTTCTCGTGGAACTCAGACAAACGCATCATCTCCAAAATGGAAAGCCCGAAATTTCCAACTGGAAAACTCTTCACATTGTCGGTTGTCGGGAAACCGTCGGAGATCTAAAGTTGGAAATTATCTTGCGAGAATCCATCGACATGGATAAAGAATTGCGATTGCCGAAGGATCAAATCCTCGGCGAACAAGTTCTCCGTTTTTCCGAATCCAAACATTTCCAAATCCCGCTCGGGCAATACTATCGACCCGGAAAAAGCGAGGAGTTCCCACAAAACATGTTTCTTTGGACGGTCGGCGGAACTTGGGTTCCTTCCAAGCCGGACTCAAACCGGAAATTCTGTCTCGAAGATATTTGGCTGAGCGAAGAGTAAGCGACTCGAAGATTCGATTTCACGAAGACTGAAAGATTGAAAATCGAAACGAGAACAAAAGAAAACGAAGAGGAACAAAAACCGGAAAGAATCAAACGAACTTCTGCGGAAATTGAATCGGAAGAATTAGAAGTTTCTGCAAAAATTGGGGAGAACGACGGGAATCGAACCCGCGACGGCCAGTACCACAAACTGGAGCTCTACCAACTGAGCTACGTTCTCCGTCTCTGCTCATCCTGGTGACCCGAGAGGGATTCGAACCCCCGACCCACTGCTTAGAAGGCAGTTGCTCTATCCAACTGAGCTACCGAGTCTTGGGAGGATTTGGAAAATCGGGATGATAGGATTTGAACCTACGACCCTCTGCTCCCAAGGCAGATGCGCTACCCCTGCGCTACATCCCGTTTCCGACTCCATGTTTTTAAAAACAGCCGCACTGTCAAGTAGAGTCTTCTACTTTTTCTATATGTCGTAAGATCTCGGGATGTGTAGGAGCTTTCACGAGAGCTTTTTTAAAAGCCAAAATCGCTTCTTCTTTTTTGCCGCTCTTGGAAAGAAGAACGCCGAACGAATCCAGATACGCGGGATTATCCGGTTCGTTTTTCAGAACGGATTTCAGACAATCCGCGGCCAATTTCCATTCTTCCGGACTCGGTTCCCGATGATTTAACAAAAGATACCCGAGAGAATTCAAACTGTTCTTATAATCCGGTCGCAAGCGGAGAATTCTTTTGTGAATCTCGATCGCGTCTTCGATACGGCCCGACTTTTCCAGAGCGAAAGCCTTCATCGAAAGAATCCGCAAGTCGTCCACTTGCACCTTGAGACGTTCCTCGCATTTTTCCAGGGCCTTGTCGTATTCCTTGTTTTGAATCAAAGAATACACGATCATCAAAATCGAATTTTCCCGCTCCCCGAAACGCGGAAATTTTTCCAAAAGCTGTTCGAGAATCGAAACGCATTTTTTGTAGTTATCGGTTCTCGCGCAACATATAGCAAAATTATAATATAGTTCCGGATCTTCGTTGCCGGAGGAGATTTCGCGGTCGATCAGAGTGAGCGCGAAAAGAAAATTCTCCTTATTGATTTCCTGAAGAATCCGTTTCTTGGCGGAGGCGGATTTTTTATTCTTGTCCTTATCAGACATTCTTACCCAAGGAAGCGGAAAGTTCGTTTAACAAAGTCGCATCGGTTTGATCGAGAGACAAAGGAGTTAGGGAGATTTTTCCCGAAAAGAACGCGGTAAAATCCGCTCCCTCGTCCGTGGAATGTCCGAGTTCGGAACCGCCGAGATAAAAGTCCGCGATTCCTCCGATGATATTCTTTTTGGAATACGTGTCCTCGTAGGTTCGCTTGCCGAGTCTCGTAATTCTAAGATTCTCCATAGAAGGTTCGAAATCGGCGGGGATGTTCATGTTGTACACCGTTCCTACTTTCAAGAATGAAACGTATTCGCGGATGAAATGTTTGATAAATTCAGCTTCTCGAATATAATCGTATTCTTTATTTACGTTTCCCGAACTCACCGCCAAGGAAAGACGATTGTGGATGGCACCGTGTCTCGCCGCACCCACCGTTCCCGAATAATGAACGTCGTGCCCCATGTTCACTCCGCGGTTGATTCCGGATAAAACGAGATCGATCTTCGGAAAGATGTCACCGTGCAGACCGATGTTCACGCAATCGGCCGGATAACCGTCCACGATATAATGATTGTCGTTGATCCGTTCCACGCGCATCGAATCGTAAATCGACAAAGCCATGGAAGTCGCGGATCGTTCCCGCAAGGGCGCGATCAAATACGTATTGTGTTCTTTTTGAAGGACCGCTTCCAGAGCCTTGATGCCCGAAGAAGCGATTCCGTCGTCGTTGGTAATCAGAATATTCATAAAATCAAATGAAGAATGGAACCGGAGATATAGAAGTAAAACACGAACGGAAACGCGCCCGAAATCGCGGCCGCAGTGATCGCAAAACGAACCGCATCGGAGGTTTTCAAATCGTAGATATATTGAATTCCTCTGGAGAGAATCGCGACGTAATATCCGATCAAAAAGAGAAGAATCAGAAAATAGCCGATTCCTCCGGTTAAACCGGTTTCCCGCAAAAGAATGGCAAGCGGCGTAAAGAAAACGAAGATCGCCATTCCGAAACGGCAAAGATTATACGAATAATGAACGTTGCCCGTTCTTTGTTTTTTCTGCGCGTGAAAATCGATCACCGCTCCCAACATCATAGGAAGAATGGAAATCATGGAAAGGTTAGCTGCAAAGGCAAGAAAGATCAAACCCATAGAACCGCTCGTATACGGAGGCGAAAGATACGTCGCTCCGACGGAAATGCTGAGCGCGCTCGGAATCAAAACGATCCAAGAAAACAGATTCAGATTCTTATCGGTTAGGTTTGCAAGCGCCGCTTCCAAACGGATCGGCTCGTATAAGGAAGCTTCCAAAACTTCGAGAATGGAATTCAATAGATCTTTCAAGGAACTTACCTGATCGCCTGAGGAAGAATCACAAGCACGGGAGAATTCTTAAATTCTTTGAAGAAGATCTTTTCGCCCGAAAAGGAATTCATCTTGGAGCCGAGCATCATGAAGAGTCTGTCGAACGGAGATTCTTCCTCTTCGTAAAGAGGGATTTCTCCGTCGTATTGACAAAGCCTGGATAATTCGTCGAGGGCTTCTTTTCTTCCTCCGATTTCATCCACGAGTTTATTGCGAAACGCGTCTTGTCCGGAATAGATGCGCCCTTCCGCGAGATTCTGAACGGACTTAACGGTTTGGTTTCTTCCTTTCGCGACGTCTTGAACGAATTCGTTGTACGTGTCGGAAAGCATCTTCTGGATCATCTCGTCTTCTTCGGAAGTGGAATCCCGGAACAAGGACAAGGAATCCTTATACTTTCCTTCCTTGTAAACTTTCATCTTCACTCCGTAACGATCCAGAAGTCCTTTGATGTTCGGAGCCATCGCGATCACACCGATCGAACCGGTGATCGTTCCGGATAACGCGAAGATTTTATCCGCGGAAGCCGCGATATAATATCCGCCCGAAGCCGCCATGTCCTTCATCGAAACGACGATCTTTCTGGTTTTGCGAAGACGCATTAATTCGTTGTAAACTTCCTGAGAAGCTCCGACCGTTCCGCCGGGTGAATTGATTTCGATTAAGATTCCTTTAATATTCGGATTTCCTTCTATATCCCGCAGCTTCTGAAGAATACTTTCGGAGCCGGTCGACTCGAACGTTGAATGTCCGGAATGAATTTCCCCTTCGATTTTGATCAACGCCGCTCCGATCGGGGCCGTGCTAAAAAAAGTTCCACCCGTGGTTTTGGAGTATTTCGAGGTAGTTGTCGCTAAGGAAATGTTCACAAGTCCGATGAGAACGGACAAAATGGTTAATACGAATGTAATTGCTAATGCAAGGCGGTTTCTTTCCACTCTTGAGATCAGATTCTTCCCTTTAAGCGGTGTCAAATGAAATAAGGGGAGAATTTAGGACGGAGTTCCGTCCAGTTTCCCCGAAAATCGGGGATTTTGCAGGAGTTCCCACACTTTCTCAATTGACAGCAAATCAAACCTTTTAGAAAACTGACCAGCCAGTCAGAAATATATATGAGATCCTTAATCGAATCCTTTATCAGAAACCGCCTTTTCATGTACTTGGGGATGACTTTCATCTTCTTGTCCGGAGTCGTATCCCTTATGGGATTGCGACGAGACGCTTTTCCAAACGTGGACATGAAACAAATGGTCATTTCCACGAAATTCCCGGGGGCTTCTCCCGCGGATGTGGAACTTAGAGTCACGTATCCGATCGAAGAACGACTCAAAGAAATCGACGGAATCGACGAGATCCGTTCGTTTTCCCGCAATTCGGTCTCGGACATCGACGTTCGCGTTAGTTTGGAGGAAAAAGACCCCGAAAAAGTTCTGAACGAAATCCGAAGAGCCGTGGACAACGCGATGTCGGAATTCCCCGCTCAAGTCACCGAAAAACCGAAAATGACCGAACGGAAGTCGGGCTCCTTTCCGATTCTCGAGTTCTCGATCTTCGGAGGCAAGGATGAAATCGAACTCCATACCACCGCGGAATTCATCGAACGCGAACTGGAAAAAATCCAAGGCGTCGCACGAGTGGACGTTTTCGGGAAACGCGACAGAGAATGGCAAATATTAGTCAATGCTAATAAACTAAAACAGTATTCCCTCGATCTTACGGATATAACCAATACGATCCGCAATCGAAACATCAATCTTCCCGCGGGCTCGGTGGATTCCGAAACCGCGTTCGACTTGAGAATCGACGGCGAATTCAAGGATCCTTCGGAGATCGGAAAGATTCCCGCTAGGACAAACGAAATTTTTTCCACCGTAAAACTCCGGGATCTCGCACGAGTCGAGGACACGTTCGAATATCCAAGATTTCTCGCGATCGCAAACGGAAAACAAGGTTTGATTCTTTCCGTGATCAAAAAAGAAAGAGCGGATGCGATCGAAGTTGCGGATAACGTTCACAAACGACTGGGAGAACTTTCCACAACCTATCCAGCCGGCATGAAAACGTTCGTGTTAAACGACGAGGCGAAACGGACCAAGAACCGCTTAAACGTAGTTTCGTCTAACGCGCTTATCGGATTCACGATCGTATTCGGAATTCTATTCCTCTTTTTGGATTTCAGAACGGCGACTCTGACTTCCCTTTCCCTCCCGTTCTCGATGTTGATGACCTTTGCCGTCCTTCCGTTTTTCGACGTTTCGTTCAACATGATTTCGATGATGGGTTTGATCATCTCGCTGGGGATGCTCGTCGACAACTCGATCGTCATCTCGGAAAACATATACACGTATCTCGCGGAAAAGAACGATTCGTTTACCGCTTCTTTGCGGGGAACCGTGGAGATGATCGTTCCGATTTTCGGTTCGTATCTCACGACCGTCACCGCGTTTTTACCGATGCTGTTCATGTCCGGGATCATGGGAAAATTCGTTTGGGAAATTCCTCTGGTCGTGATCGTCGCGCTTACCGCGAGTTTGATCGAATCCTTTCTCTTTCTTCCTGCAAGAATCGCGGCGTTCGCAAAAACTCCCGATCAGATGAAGATCAAAAGCGGATTCCGTCAAAAGATGGATTCGATCTTTCATTCGATCGAGGACAGATTTTCGAGATTCGTTTCGTTTAACATCAGACACAAGAAGTCTTCGTTTGCGGTGATTCTTCTTCTCGTATTCGGCTCCTGCGGAGCGATGTCTCAGATGGACTTTATTCTTTTCCCGAAAGAAGACATCGAGATCATCATGATCAAAGCGGAATTTCCCCCCACTTCGAGAATCTTTCAAACAAGAGAGAAAATGAAGTTTATGGAAAGCATCGTTCAGCGAATTCCTAAAGAAGAATTGGTCAGCTATTCCACGAAAATCGGAGTTCAACAAACAGATCCCGACGATCCGTTGTCTCGTTTCGGCGAGAATCTCGCGGTGATTCTGATTTATCTTACTCCGGAAGTGAAACGGGATCGAAAGGCTTCGGAAATTCTACGCAGCATCGAACCGGATCTGAGAAAAACTCCGGGAGTGAACGAAATCTTTTTGGAAGAATTCGGTAACGCTCCTCCGATCGGAGCACCGATCACGATCTCCATTCAAGGAAGAGATTACGAAACTCTAAAGAAGATTTCGAACGAACTACAGTCCTTCTTAAAATCGATTCCAGGCGTGTTTTCGGTCCGAGACGATTATCGTTACGGAAGAAAACAGATGTACATCCAACTCGACGAGGGTTTGGAAAGTTTTACGGGAGTTTCCACGTTATCCGCGGCGAACAGCCTTCGCGCCGCTTACGACGGAGAAAGAGCGGGAACCGTCCGCAAAGGAAGAACGAAAATCTATCTGAGAGTTCTTTACGACAAGGACTTCCGCAAAAATCCGAACGAGATCAAATCGATCCCTCTCCGCAACAAGGCGGGGAACATTACGAATCTTGCGAAGATTTCCAAGATGGATCTGATCGAATCCCCCGAACTTCTCGCGCACAAGGATTTTGAAAGAGCGATCACCGTCAACGGCGACGTTAAGTTAGACGAAATCACGGCGCACGACGCGAACCAAAGAGTGATCGATGAATTCAAACCGCTGATCGAAAGACAATACCCGGGTATTTCGATCAGCTTCGGCGGAGAAGAAAAAGACACGCAGAGATCGATGGCCTCTCTCGCAAAAGCGGGACTGATCGCGATCTTCGGCATTTTCGGAATTCTCGCGTTAACGATCCGAAGCTTCTGGAAACCCATGTTGATCCTAAGCACCATTCCGTTGGGAATCATCGGGATCGTAATCGGCTTTCCTCTTTCGGGCAAATCCATCAGCTTTTTGGCGATGATCGGAATCATCGGTCTTGCGGGAGTTCTCGTAAACGCTTCGATCGTTCTTGTGGATTGTATCGATTCGATTCAAAAGGATTCGAAAGCGACGATGGACGAAATTCTAATCGAAGCGAGCCAGCGAAGATTCAGGCCGATCCTCTTGACGACTCTTACAACGGTCGCGGGTCTTTTACCGACCGCATACAGTCTCGGAGGTTCCGATCCGGTTCTGATTCCGATGACCTTAGCCTTAGGTTGGGGATTGGGTTTCGGTACGCTCGGAAGTTTACTGTACGTTCCGGTCACCTTATCCGTGTTCAACGACCTTTCTATGAAATTCAGCGGTAAAAAATCCAAGAAGAAATAAGGCGTTGACTTCCGATACAAAAGAAGAACTCAAAAACGAATCCGGGAAAAAGGAAAACTTTCCCGGATTCGGAGCGTATTATCCCACTTCCGCAAAAAAAGAATCGAAAAAGTCCGTCGAAACCAGGGACAAACTTTTGGAAGCGACCTTGATGATTTTCGGAAGTAAGGGATTTCACGAAGCGAGGGTCGAAGATATCACCGCTCAAGCGGGATTCGCCAAAGGGACATTTTACGAACACTTCAAAAGCAAGGACGATCTGATTTACATTCTGATCGACTACGCTGCTCGAAAAGATCTGGAAATCACGCAATCCTTGTTTCAGAAATGCACGAGTTCTGTCGCAATCCGGGAAGAATACCTCAAACCGATTCTGTTAGAGATCCATTCCAAAAAGGAACTCAACCGCGTTTGTTATCAATTCCTCACGAACGAAATTCTCACCAACGAAAAACTACAGAAGAAGATCAATTACTACAATCGATTGTATCAGCGATATCATCTGAGCAACATCAAGCGCGCCCAAAAGCTCGGTTATATTCGAAAGGATTTTGAAAAAGAGGAGATCTTTCTGATCTTCCGATACCTGATCGAAGGGTTTACCATCAATCAGGCATATTCATTTTTTTGCACATTAGGGGGGGACGTGGAGATCGGCTCCCTTTTGAAACTCTACGACCGATCCCTTCTCGTAACTTGAAACGCTTTCAATGAAAGCGTTTCGCTGAATTTGCCGAGTTCGATTTGTTCGCCGGGTTTCTTAAACGGAAACGAACCGGAACGGACATCGCGTCGATCGGATGATCCGTCCCTTTGTCCGGCTCGGATCAATAATCCTGTCTGTAAATCGCACCGCCGGAAATATTTTCGGGAGAAGTAGTTCCCGTCCAAAAGTTCGCTTGGAACTGAAGATAGACGTTTCTCGCGTCCCGATTGTCCGGAGTGTTCCAAAAATAATTCTTCGCTACGTTCGTATGAATTACCTGATAAAAGAGTTGAACCTTGAAGAGATGATAATCTCCCATCAAGTTGATTCCGGCCCAGTAGATGTAATACGCCTCGCCGGGTTCGAACATCTGATTCTGATTCCAATCCCCTTTCATAAACTCCGCTTTGAGAACGGGCATGATGTATTTGGAATCGTAAAGATGGAAGTTGTAACCGATCATACCGTGATATCCCATCACTTGATTTGCGGCCGAGCCGGAAAATTTGCTCCAAGCTCCGTTCAAGTAAAAACCCTTCCATGTAAACGTCATATCGTAAGTATGACCGACAATTCCGAAATTCGGGCGTCCCGGAGTCGTGATATTTCGGGCGGCTAGATAATCCGAACGAAGCCCCGTCGGATCCGTACCTCCGGTAGGCGTAGTCTGCTGAATCGCAAGAGCCGTCGTAGGGTTAATATCTTTAAACTGATATTCAATAGGAACGGGCTGGGCCGTTTTGAGCTGAGTCGTTTGAGCGACGGCCGCTCCGAAAGACAACTTCGCATCGTTCTGAAAGATCTCGTCTCCTTCCACCCAACCGATATCGTTGTCCTTCTTCACCAAACCGCCGAAAGCGTTGTATTGAATTCTTCCGTAATAAATCGGAGCGAGTAATTGAGGAAGGTTCTGACGAGTCGCAGTGTTGTCTTGTCTTCTACCGTAGCCGTAGTCCCCACCACCGCCGTGACCGTTTCCGATAAAGCCGTGCAGAGATAAATATCTCGTGTATTTTTTATCGACGAGGCTGAGAGGGTGAACCGCGATCATCGCGCCCGTGTCGAACTGAGGAAGCATATTGGTTACGATCGATCGTTCCAAGGAAACGAAGTTCGCGGAACTTTGGATGTATTCCCGGTTGAACGGAACGTTAATTTGACCGATCGTAAATCGGGAATGCATAAACGGAATGTTCAACCAAACAACCGCTTCGTGAATCAAACCTCTCGCGTCGTTCAAAGTTACGTCTTGAACGTCTCCCGTCGTTTTATCCTTCGTAACTCTTAAGAACTGACTGTTAATCGCGTTCTCCAAACGAAGCTGGGTAGCAAAACCCCACCACTTTGCACCTTGATAAAAGAATCCGAGGCGGAGTCTTCGAAAGTTCGCATCCGCCGTATGAAAGTCCTCGTTCCCGGAAAAGGGAGATTGGCGATCCCCGCTCACCGCGCGGAACTGGGTTCTTGCCGCGATCACGAGTTTCTCTTCGTTGATGTTTTCCGGTCTGTGTTTGTAATGGTTGGGAAGCTGCATATCCTTGCGTTCCGGATAAGCCCCGTCTTTGCTCAAGGAATCGATCTTAGTTCGGTTTGGACCCGGCTTTGTGTAAATCAGACCGGTATCGTTATCTTCGTAAAATTCCTTCTTCGGTTTTTCGGACGGTTTATCTCCCGCGGGCTTATCCTGGGCGAATAAGCCGACCTCGGTTAACAAAACCAAGCCGATTATTTGAAAACTGATTTGTAACTTTCTAACCCTTATATTACGTTTCTTTATCTTTTCCATTTCAAGATGCCGGATTACGATCCGTCCCCTTCTCTGTTTGAACCTTTTTGTAATTTCATTGAAATCTATATTTCATTCACGTTACAATCAGATGAGAGAATTGTTTCATTTTGATTACAAAACCCGAACCCGATAAAACGTTTCTTCTGGGATTCCGAAGGCGAATGCACAGATGTTTTCTTTTAGGAATGGTCCGGTGAACGAATCTTCGGACTTTGTGTGGACGTTTTTCCAACTCGAAAAGCGTTGCGAGAGAATCAACCGGCCGAATTTTTACATGTAAAGCGTCCGGTAAGACCGGAAAATATACCAAATAGGACGGAAAAAGAAAGTCTTTACAACCGGGGGAATGAAGGATGTTGGAAATTTATTTCGCGGCTACGATACGAATTTCAAACGACACGGATCGGAACAGAGCAAAGCTTCCCGGGACGAATGCGGTGTTTCTCGAAACTAAGGTCTAACTAACACATGGCAACTCTGCAAAAAAAGCGCCTTGAAAACTCCCCGGGGAACTTCTACGTGGATTCGACCTGCATCGACTGCGAAACCTGCAGGATTCTCGCGCCTTCCACGTTCTCCGAAAAAAACGGGGCTTCGTATGTTCGGCAACAACCCGAAACGGACCTCGAAAAGAATGCGGCCCTACGGGCCTTGATCGCCTGTCCTACGACATCGATCGGAACCGAAGACAGAACCGACCTAAAAGAAGCGAAAGAAAGCTTCCCATCGCTGATAGAAAAGAACGTATATCATTGCGGTTATCATTCCAAGGATTCTTATGGGGCGTTTTCGTATCTGATCGTTCGAGAGGACGGAAACATACTCGTGGATTCCCCGCGATTCGTTCCTTCGCTCGCCGATAAGATCGAAAGTCTCGGCGGTATCCGTTATCACTTTCTGACCCATCGCGACGACGTCGCCGATCATCAAAAATTTCACGAACGGTTCGGATGCGAACGGATCATTCACGAAGACGAGAGAAGCGCCGTTCCGAACGCTGAAATTTTTCTTTCTGGAAATTCGGTTTATACGTTGGCGGAGGACGTAAAGATCATTCCGACACCGGGGCATACGAAAGGGCACGCGGTTCTTCTTTTAGAGGATCGATTTTTATTTACCGGAGATCATCTTGCATACGATCCGAATCGTGATCGATTGATCGCGTTTCGAAGCGTTTGTTGGTATTCCTGGCCGGAACAAACGAAATCGATGAAACGGTTGTTGGAACCTTCTTTCGAATGGGTTTTGCCCGGTCACGGTTATCCCGTAAACAAGGGATACGATACGATGCGGAGAATGTTGCAGGATTGTGTTTCTTGGATGGAGAAACGTTAGGCTTTTTTAAAAGAGAATGTAGATCTCGTTTTCTTCCTTTCGAATTCTCTCTCTCAAAGCGAGGATGAGTTTTTCAGTATCTTCCCGAAACTGAGCTTCGTTTTCTAAAATGGAAGAAGGCAATAACCATTTGGAATGATATGTTTTAAAAGAACTCTTTAATTCCATCGTACGCTTTTTATATTCCTCAGCGATGGACAAGGAATTCTCAACGCCGCTCTCTTTGATTTTCGGATAGATTAGATTTTCTTCCACATTGATATGAAGTTTCAATCGAGCACAGAAGCTAGCAAGTTCGTGAAGCAATCCGTCGATACTTTCGGAAATTTCGCCGTATAATCTTTTTTCAAGATCGATGAGAAGTTTTTGAATTTCAGCGTATTGAACTTTATAGAATTCTATGTTCAAAATCGTTTCCCTTCACTTAGAAAATTTATTCTACAACTTGTTCAATATAAACACTGAAAGCAAGAATCCTAAATCCAAAAAGACGAAACCTCGTTTCAGGCCAAGTGTTTATTCCTTGAATTCATCGTTTGAGCGTAAGAAAAGATTGTTTGCTTCTATCACAATTTTTACAGATTCGAAACAATCTCGTTGAATGTTCCAAGTTGTGTTCGTTTTTACCAGCGAAATCATCCAAGCAAAGAATGTTT
Source organism: Leptospira yasudae (assembly GCF_003545925.1). Taxonomy (NCBI): domain Bacteria; kingdom Pseudomonadati; phylum Spirochaetota; class Leptospiria; order Leptospirales; family Leptospiraceae; genus Leptospira; species Leptospira yasudae. The sequence goes on from NZ_QHCU01000001.1 coordinate 628,649, forward strand.
CTCGATGCAGAGTTATAATAGCGAACATTTTGAATTATAGTACGGATTTCATTATTAGGGTTTGACGTTAATATTTTAATATGGGAACGCAAATACAAAATCTATCTCCGTCTTTACAGAAATCGCTGCTGTATTTTTCGGATCAGTCTACGGAAGGAATCGTTGTTGTTGATCGCGAATGGAAGAAAGTATACGCAAATCATAAGTTTCAAAATTTTTGGTCGTTTCCCAATTTCCAAATACTTTACGAAAAGATAATACCCGTTCTAAAATCTAAAAAACAGGAATTAGAAAGCGATACGAACATCTCCCATCTCTTGCAGGAAACGGAAGAACCGGAAGATTCTTTTCTGAACGAAACGAACTTTCAACTGCAACTGAGCGTTCACGACTTCGACGATTCTTACATGATTCGTTTTAAGCCGCAACTCGGTGTTCAACCCCGCAAGGATTACGAGGCCGGACATTGGGACCGCAATACGAACCTCCCCAATCAAAAATATTATCTGCATCATTTCGGCAATCTTCTCGCGGAAGATGAGTCGGTTTCCGACGGACATTTTTCCTTCCTGCTTTCCGTCAGCAATCCGGACGCGATCGCATCCAATGCAAACAATTCCTATTTTGAGGATATTTATATCAAGGTGACGGATCGTTTGAAAAAATATCTGAATCCGACCGATCATCTATTTCGAATCGAAAGCGATAAATTTCTGGTTTCTTCTCCGATCGTCGATTCCGACGTCAAAGCGGAATGGTTTGCGGAATGCCTTCGAATGCTCTTCGATTTTCCGTTCACGTACGAAAACCGGGAATTTCATTTAAACGTAAACATCGGATATACTCGTTTCGATTCCGATACCGGAGCCGATATGAACGGTCTGAGAATTTTAAAAGAAGCGCTTCATCGTTCCTGTCTGATCGGACCGAATTCCTTGTTCTACTACGACCACGGCGCGATCCGCCGTTCTTCCGAAAAGGCCAAAATCGAAATCGATCTGAGAAAGGTGCTGAATCGAAACGAGTTGGAAATTCATTTTCAACCGATCATCGATCTCAAAGAGAATCGAATCTTCTCTATGGAAACTCTGGTTCGTTGGAATCATCCTCAAAAAGGAAAGCTGTTGCCCGGAAGTTTTATTTCCATCGCGGAAAGTTCCAGTTTTATCAAAACGATCGGAGAATGGATGATCTGGGAAACGTTTCGTTATTACGAAAACTCGATCTTAAAATCCAAGAACGTTTCCCTTTCGCTTAACATTTCTCCGAAACAATTGAGCGATAAGAATATCTTTCCTTTGCTGAAGGAAGCGAGCGACTTTTATAAGATTCAACCGGGTCATATCATTCTGGAAATCGTGGAGGATTCTTTCGACGCGAAAGAAAGACAGATCAGCAAGGTTGTCGCTTCGTTGAAGGATTACGGTTTTAAATTCGCGATCGACGATTTCGGAAAGGGATATTCTTCCTTGGGAAGATTGATCCATCTTCCGATCGATTACATCAAACTCGACAAGATGTTTCTTTTTAATTACTTTCAGACTTCCACACGCGCGGTCATCACGTCGATGGTGAACTTAGTGCAGGCGATGGGCAAATCGATCATCGTGGAAGGCGTGGAAAACGAAATGCAACACGATCTTCTCAAGGAACTCAACTGCGACTTCGGACAAGGATATTACTACTCTCATCCGGTCGAAATAGAACTCGCCGAAAAGATCGCGCAGAATCAATCGTTTCCTTCCGCTTAAAAGTGAATCACCGACTTTAAACGTTCGCTGTTTCCCGAAAAACTTCCGGAAGGTGCGAACTCACGGGAAGTATTCACGAGATCCAAATAACCGTCTCGGAATACGGACAAATCCTTTTGTGCGTTCGGAGCGTTCTTACCGGAGATGTCGGAAAGCGCAGCCAGTGCGAACGTCTCGAACGCGAGATCGGCGATGTAAATCCGATTCAAATCCAATTCTTCCGAAGACGAGTCGTCCAAAAGATTCTGTAAGTGTTTGGACTTCTTTCCGATCGTTGCAGCGGCTTCGCTGTTCGAATCGGTGATCTCTTCCACGTATTTAAAAAACGCCTTTGCCACCTTTTCCCGTTTAAACGCTCTCAAAACGTGTTCGCTTAACAAAAGATGCGTTCCTTCCCAGGTTTCGTTGATGATGGAATCGTTGTGCAGTCTCGGAAGCGCGGAAAAATCCCCCACGATTCCGTTTCCTCCCAACACCAATATCGAGTTGTACGTGATCTCCGTGGAAGTCGAGGAACATTTGTATTTCAAAAGAGGAGCCAACACTTCCCCCGCGAGTTTGAGAGATTCGGGCGTGTGAAAGTGACGGAAAACGGAGGTCAACATCGCCGTGTGCTTGAGTCTTTGGTCGCTCAACTGTTTTAGTAAAGAAGAAAATTCTAATATTTTGCTTCCGTACGCCGTTCTGAACTTCGCGTATTCGTAGGCTTCCATCCAAGCCCTTCTCGAAATACCCGAAGCCGCAAGCGATACGTGCAATCTGGAAATTCCGATCACGTATTTCATGAGGTTCACGATTCCGTGCGCGGGACGTCCGAGCGCTTCCGCTTCCACTCCGTCGTAGATGATTTCGACGGTAAGCTTTCCTCTGGAACCGATGATGTCCTTTTTACGGAGAATATGATGTCCGTTTAACGTACCGTCGTCTTTGATGCGCGGAACCAAAAACATGCCGATCGTGTTCGTGTCTTCCACTCTTGCGGTCGTGACCCAAAGATCTCCGGGATTGGAACAGAACCATTTTTCTCCTGTAAGAATCCACTTTCCGTTTTCCTGTTTTCTCGCGATCGTTCTGTTCGCGCTTACGTTGGAACCGCCCACTCTTTCAGTCACGTATTGACCCGCCATAAAGTGGGAATCGCTTCCTTCGCCCGCCACGAGACGAAGATATTTTTCTTTTTGTTCGGGAGTTCCGAGCGCTTCGAGAACCTTGATCATGCCTTCGGTCATCGCGAGAGGACAAGTGACTCCGCCTTCTCCGTTTTGATTGGCGAGATACGCGAGCGAGTAACGATGCAGATCGGTAAAAGGATGTTTCCAGGAAGAATGATAGTTTAAGTTTACGATTCCGTAATCATAGGAAAGTTTTCTGGAAAGTTTTTGTTCGTTCGAATAAACGACCGCGTCGATTCTATTTCCGGTTCGATCGTATTTGACGACCTCTCCGTATTTTCCTTCCTTATGAGAAGCGTCCGTGAGTTCGTCCAAGATTCCTCCCACCAAGGAACCGTAACCCATCAGATGTTCGATCATCGCCTTTTTATGTGCGGCGTCATATCCTTTGGAATATTTCTCCACAAGAGTTTGCAACACTCTGTCTTCTTCGTAAAAATTCTTTCCCCGATTACCGCGGTAATCGGAAATATCAAACGGAGCAAGAGCCGGGTTTGCGGCTTGGTTTAAAGGATACTGCATCATTCTCTCCTAATTCTTTGGAAAGTATAAGTCCACCCGTGTTTTCAAGCGAGCAAAAAAGAATCGAGCGAACTAACGTGAACCTTTGTTCGACAAAACGAACAAGGTGCGATAGGAATGAGAAAGAAGATTTTAGAAGAGAAGAAAAAGGAATTCGGAATCAGATCGAAATTTCTTCGAGGATTTGTTCGCCCAAAGGAAGGGTTAGAATTTTTTCCCTCAGTTTAAAAAGAAGATTCGGATCTTCCAGTTTGGAACCGTCCCCGGTCTGCAGATAAAAAGAATCATACGCATAATCGGCGCTTGTCGAAACTCTCAGATAACGCACCTTTAAATCCGAATGAAGAATTACCTGAAGAATCCGATACACCAAACCGACTACGTCCGGCATGCGCACTTCCATGATCGTGACGTCCGGAAGATCGCTGTTGTAAAACATCACCGAACGATTTACGATGCTTTCCGGCGTGGGTTTGCGCGGATTCCAATCCGTTCGTTGAAAGGCGATGCTTTCCCGTTTCAAATTTCCGGACGCGATCGATTTGAGTTTCGCTTCGACACGATCGAGTTTATCCTGCGATAAGTTCCCGCCGCCAGCGGAATCGGTCAGCTGAACCGAAGTGATCCAATATTCTCCGATCGTATAACTCTTCATTCCCAAAAGACTCAAACCTTCGGAAGAAATCGCGCAGGATAAATCCAAAAGAATCTCAGGCTGATTCACGGTGACCACGTCGATCGTTACGAACGCCGGATCTTGTTCCGTCTCGAAGATCGTCCGCAAGGAAGAATCCTGCGCGAGCGTTCCGATCGCTTTAAAATTTCTTAATATTTTTCGGTTGGACGCGGTGTGAAGATACGTGTTCGGAACGACCTCGTTCGCAAATTGAGTCACGGACTTCGCGATCGATTCGTCCAAACCTTCCTTTGTTACGAGATAATTTTTCAGGTCTTCGAGTTGAACGTCTCGGACCGGACCGGTTTCTCCGAAGTTATCCGCCGAGTCGCTTACGAGATACGGAATCGTATTCCTATAGAGAGTGTTCAAGATCGAACTCTTCCAATTCGTAAGAACTCCGGTTCCAACGGACTTCGTGTCGATTACGGTAAGAATATACAGTTTTCTTAATCTTTCTCTGCTTCCCACGATTCTCGCAAAATCAAAAAGGAGTTTCGGATCGCCGATGTCCCGCTTGGAACTCAGCTCGGACATAAGAGTGTGTTTTTCCACGAGAAAGCGGCAAAGCTCCGTGTCTTCTTCGCTTAATCCGAGACGATCTCCGACGGACACGACGAGTTCGGCCCCGTATTCCGAATGATCCCCTTCCTTTACTTTCCCCGCGTCGTGCAGAAGAATCGCGAGCGCGAGCAATTCTATCTTGGAACATTCCTGATACGCCTTTTGCACTTCCGCGTCCTGAAACTTTCCCTCGTCGAGAAGATCCAGTTCATGCAAAATCAATAATGTATGTTCGTCGACGGTGTATTCGTGATGATAACTGAACAAAGGAAAGTTCGTGCAGGCGCCGAACTCGGGAAGAATCGCGGCCAAGACTCCGGATTCGTGCATCAACTTGAGAATGCGTCCCCTTTGCGACGGAGTTCTCAGGATTCTCAAAAATTCCTCGTTCACTTCGGAAGAATATTTGAAGTCGTCGTCCAGAAAGTTAGATGCGAATCGGAATTCGTTCAGCAGCGTTCCGGAAATCTGAAGATTCTTTTCCTGAATCATCCGGAAAGAACGCATAACGTCCCTGTAGATCGTATGCGGGTTCGTAAACAAAGTCCCGATCACGGGAGGAAAAACCGTATCTCCGATCTTAAAGAAGTGAAGATCCTCGTATGGAAAGCTTTCTCCTTCGGAACTTTTTCTTTTTTCGATAATGGAATCCAGATATGTGCGAATGATAAAGTAGATGTTCTTTTGATGACGATAAAGCGCGTGCATGAACTTTTCCACGGAGGAAAGTTCCTCTTTTTTACCGAAACCCAGGGATTCCGCGACGTTCTGTTGCAGGTTGAGATCGAGACGGTCCGTTTTACGGGACGTGATCCTATGCATCGCAATCCGGGTGCGGAGAATGAAGTCGTATGCTTCCTGCAAAAGCTGGATTTCCCCTCTTTGAAACACGGGAAGAATCGATAAACCGCCGAGAGAAGGAAGATTGCGGACCGACTTTTCCATCCAGAACATATACTGAATATCTCGAAGACCGCAGAGATCCGTTTTGAGATTCGGTTCGCTTAACAAAATCGGGCGTTCTTCGTTGAGAAAGCGGGAGGAAAGGATCTCCTCCTTCGCCTCATTGTAGCGCTTTGTCCATTTAACGGGAAGTTTTTCAAGAAATTCGGATTTGAATTTTTCGAATAAAACCCTCGAACCCGCTAAGAAGCGCGCGTCCAGAAACGCGTGATACGAGGACATATCGTCCAGATATTGAAAACATTCCTTGATCGTTCTGCAGGAATGCCCCACTTCCTTTCCGGAATCATAGAGATACGTGTTGATCTTGGATATGACCGATTCCAGTCTTTGTTCCTTGATTCCGTTGTGAAGATACAAAAGATCGATGTCGGAATGGGGAGCCATCTCCATTCTTCCGTAACCGCCCATCGCGATGATGCAAAGTTCGTCCCCGGATTTGAATTCGACTCCCGAGTTTTCGAACTTGGAAAGAATAAAGGAATCTACGATATGCGTAAGTTGTCTGGATACGAGACGGCCGCCGACATTCTTGCTTTTTTCCAAAAGCCTTTGAAAGCTGTATGCGATATCCAGTTGTAAGGGCATAATGCGTTACGAATTCCGTTCGCTCTTATTTCAGTTTGTCGCCGGGCTTCGCGTCCTTGTGAGGCACAAACAAACTCAGCGTTTCACCTTCACCCGAAGCGAGCAACATCGCTTCCGAAACGCCGAACTTCATCTTTCTCGGTTTGAGATTCGCGACGACCACAACCTTTAGACCTTTCAGATCCTCCGGTTGATAAGCGACTTTGATTCCAGCGAATACGTTCTTGATTCCGAGTTCGCCGAGATCGACCTTTACGTTCACGAGTTTATCCGCGCCTTCCACCGGTCCGGCTTCCACGATCTGACCGACCCTCAATTCCACTTTCGCGAGATCTTCGATCGAAATTTCAAGTCGTTTCTCTTGGGAAGAACCTTCGGTTGTTTTTGCGGGTTCCGCCTTTTTGGAAGCTTCTACGGATTGTTTATTTTCTTCTAACATAGCGCTGATTGCCTTTTCATCCACACGTTTTGTGATCATTTCGTACGGATTCACTTTCGTTTTTTCTAATACTTTGGAAAGATCCAAATCGTCGAACTTCGGAGTTCCTTCCAGATTCAGAAGTTTATAGATCTTTTCGGAAATATTCGGAACGATCGGATACAAATACGCCGCAAGAAAACGACTCGCGTTCAACGTCGTAGTTACGACCTCTCTCGCTTTATCGGGATTCTCCTTGATGAGTTTCCAAGGAGCGTTGTCGTTCACATAACGGTTGACCGTATCGCCGAGACGCGTGATTTCCCGCATCACTCTCGCGTAGTTCTTTTGTTCATACGCGGCTTTGATGACTTCGCAAACGCTTTGTTCATCGGTTCCGACCCTGATCTTTTGATGGATCAATTCGTTTAACAATTCTTTTCCGTCTTCGGTAAGAACGCCGAGCGTGCGATCGAGTTGATCCAAAATGCTCGTGGAAATTCTCGAAACCAAGTTCACGAGATTTCCGACCAGATCCGCGTTGACTTTAGAAGTATAATCGTCGAACGAAAGATCCAAGTCGTCCATTCCCGGACCCAACTTGCCTGCGAGATAAAACCGAAGATGTTCCGGATCAAGATGTTTTACGTACGTGTTCGCGTTGATGAACGTTCCTCTCGACTTCGACATTTTTTCCCCGTTTACGGTGATAAAACCGTGAACGTGAACCTTGGAAGGCGCTCTGTAACCGCTCCCTTCCAACATCGCCGGCCAAAACAGAGTATGAAAGTATAATATATCCTTTCCGATAAAGTGAACGATTTCAGCGTTTTCCGAATTCTCTTTCTTCCAGAAAGAATCGAACTTATTCGGCTCATTCGGAAACTTCTCTTCAAAGAAGTTTTTGGAAGAAGCCATATAACCGATCGGAGCGTCGAGCCAAACGTAAAAGAATTTGTTCTTCTCGCCCGGAATCTCAAAACCGAAATACGGACCGTCTCTGGAAATATCCCAGGCCTGCAAACCGTCTTCGCTATCAAGCCATTCGCTCAATTTTTTTTGAACGCCTTCGACAGTCCCGCCTTGAATCCAATCCTCCAAATAGAACTCATTGGTTCGCTTCTTTTGATCCTCGGCGGTTGCAGTTTCGGCTTTTTTTCTGTGAAAGTTTCCGAGTTCAAAAAAGATATGCTCCGAATCCTTACGAACGGGAGAAGTTCCGCACAAAGCGCAATGAGAATCGATCAAGTCTTTCGGACTGTACGTCGCACCGCAGACTTCGCAGTTATCTCCGTATTGATCCTTGGATTTACAATTCGGACAAGTGCCCTTGATGAAACGATCTGGAAGAAACATCTTATCGTTTTCACAGTAAGCCTGTTCGATGCTTCTTCTCGAAATATGTCCTTTCTCTTTGAGTTTCAGATAAATTTCTTCAGAGATACTCTTGTTTTCGTTCGAATTCGTGGAATAATAGTTATCGTATTGAATTCCGAAAGAAGTTAAGTCTCTATAATGTTCCTGTTGAACTCTCTCGATGAGTTGTTCCGGAGTGATCCCTTCCTTACGCGCCGCTAACATTACCGGAGTGCCGTGCGTGTCGTCCGCACAGAAGAAATAACATTCGTTTCCTTTCGCCTTTTGAAAGCGAACCCAGATGTCCGTTTGAATTCCTTCCAATACGTGTCCTAAATGAATAGGACCATTCGCATACGGAAGCGCCGCAGTAACCAATATCTTTTTTGGAATAGAAGAAGAGTTCACAAAAGTCAGGTTCTTAAAATTTAGGTCAAAATCAACGTCTTTCTTTTCAGATTTTCATTGCAAAATCAGTGGTTCGGATAGAATTTTCTGAAAACCTGGAGGAACTCCCGATGCCAATGGAGAATCTTTCATCCCTTGCAAGTAAAGTTCTGCCGGGGCATGAATTCTATGAAAAGTTCAGAGAAGAAATGAACCCGGAGCAAGAAATATTCCATTTGAAGATGAACTACGCGAAGATCCTCGTCAGCGTTTGGTCTTATTCCTGTATGGCAGACGGAATCTTTCATCAAAAGGAAGGAAGTCTCGTTGGACAAATGGTAAAGGCTCTCTTTGAGGAAGGCTGTATCTTCTACGATCATCAGGGAGAAAAAACTTCCATCATCAGCGAGTTATCGGACGTGTTCGAAAATCCTCTTCCCGTAAAAACGATCCGCAATTTTTCCGAAGGCAATCCGATTATGGCAGCGGGCTTTTACGAAGACGCTTGCGTGATCGTGTCGATGGACGGAGGCCTTACGAAAAAGGAAAGAGAATTCCTGGACGATCTCGCCAAAGAACTCGAAATATCTTCTATGGATAAGAAGAATATCGAGAACAGAATTCTCGAGAAAAAGAAGTAAATCCATCTTTTGAGAAATTATTTATTTCCAAAGCTTAAATCAACCCGATTCGAGGAATCGATTCCATGAACTGGGTTTGGGAAACGTTATTCTATCTTCTCATCCTGTACGCCGGACTACAGTTTTTGTTTTCCGGCCCGATCCTCCAACTTCTCGTTAATTTTTTCTCCTTCCGTCACTTCAAGTTTCGCTGGATTTCTTCCGGAGTTCTTCTGCCGATCTTTTACGTCATCTCCAAGAACTGCATGATCGAGTTTCCGGGAATCTTAAAAACGGATCAAGTCTACGCGAGAGTTTCGTCCTTGAATTTCAAGATCGATTTTCTTTCTCTCTTCAAGGGAAAACTAAGAATTCCTTCTTCTCTCTTTAAGAATTTTCACATGGATTATACGAACATCATCAGTCCGCATAAAAAAATCGGACTTATGCCCAAGCGCGGAAGAATCGTATTCCAAAATATGAAAATAGAAAACGGATCGATTTCGATCGTGGATAAAACGCTGACTCCCACGTATTCGATTCAGCTTCACGACATCGCGATCGACGGCGGATATATGGACTCGGGATCGCCTCTCGAGATTCTATTCAGAACCAAAAGCGGATCGTGCAGGCTCGGCAAAAGAGGGAACTTAAAGATCGGCGTTTTAGGCGGAGAAACGAGAGGATTCTTATCGTTAAGCGACATCACTTGGTCCGAACTCGCCGGACTGCAGGTGATTCCTCTTCCGTTTTTAAAAAACAGGGTGCAGATCTACGTGGAATTCAAACATATCAACGAGGATCAAACCGCTGTGGAAGGAACTCTGATTCATTTCGGACCTCATTCTCACGATAAACCCGAACAGAGTTATCCGTTTCACTTCACGATCGACTGGAAGAATTACAATCTTCCCTTCGATCTCGCTCTTCGTGAACTCGTCTTGGAATTGTTTCTGAAGATCAAATTGAAAGGCGTGATGACAAGAGCCCTGCAAACGGTCGCCAAAGGATTATACGCGATCATAGGAAGAAACAGATCGCATCACCACAGGTAAATCCCCGATCGATCGTGTACAAGACACAACTTCTTTTAACAAAACTGTAAAGCGAAGTCGCTCGAATTCAAAGATTGTCACAGCGCGCGGGCAATGTTGTCTTTCTCGATCATTGCTCGATACAAAGAATCAGCCGCGGCGCGGTTGTACACGAATATCCCGTAGTACCGTCGCCGGATAAACCAGTTCCGGTTGCGTTATTCGTCCAATCTCCGCAATTTTGCGCATCTACGGCCCAGTTCGTAAGAAATCCGGACCAGAAATTATTAGCAGGATTGGCGGTGCTTCCATAGATCGTTGCATAAGGGATTAAACCGCTCCCATCGGAAGTAGCGATCGCGTTTAAAGTATCATAATTGTAATAGCGGGTGTTCGGCTTGATCGGCCAACCCGCGCTTCCCGGAACACGAGATGCAACACCAAGCAACGCTTTTGAAGCAAATCCCGCATTGGCAGAACAAGATGAATCCGCGCCATCCACCCCGAATGCGCTTCCGCCATACTGCATATTTCCGCCGCTGATTCGGACTACTTCGCGAACTCTTCGATCGTTGTCCAAAATCTTCACCGTAAAACTCAAAGAAAGTCCGATCGGAGTCGCCGTTACGGCTAACGTATGAACTTTGTCTCCGAAGTCGCTCGCATTTGTCGGGGTCAAATCGGAAGCGGTCACGGAAACCGTATCCGGGTTGGCAAAATTCGTATCGAAGTTTTCCGGTCCCGGACTGAAATGATCGATCGTCGCGTTCGTCGAAAGACCGATATGCGTAACCGGATCGTTCGGCCCCCAAGGTCCACTCAAAGAAATCTGCACGTTCAACGCGGTGCCGTCTTCTTTGATTTCAATCGTATCTCCGGCAACCTTACCGTTGATCAAAATCGTAGTGCAATAAACGATTAGGTTGGAAACGTTTGCGGTCGCCGTCCCGGAAGGATTTTCGGTCGTATCGGAATAGACCTTACACGAATGGTTTGCGGCGGCGCTTGCCACGCTGATTTGATAATTCTTATTTTGCGCAACGGAAGAATTGAACTGAAAGGTTCCGTTTGCCGAAACAGGAAGAATTTCATCGTTTAACTTGAGTTGTACCGTTCCGGATTTGAGTCCTTGTACGGTTCCGCCGATTCGAAAACCTGAGGAGTTGCCACCCAGAGACGCAGATTCGGAAGCGTCTTCCACAATGCTGATCAACGCCCCGCTCTGACCATCTAACGTAAAACGGCTGGCTTCGGCACAAGCTGCAAAAAAAAGAATGATCAGTAAGATTGCAGTATATTTATAAAAAGCAATTGGCTTCATATCGTCAGCGAATCGGGCTCATTGGGTCGTCTACCCAAGAGACAATTGATTCAGAAATTTTTTGATTCCTTTTTATTGGGATTTCATTCTTTTTATTTCAAAATCAAACTAAATTCTTTCTTTTTGCAAGGTTTTTTGTGGATGATTCTCTTGTCGAAACGTTTCAAGTAGTAGCTCCTACAAAATCCGCAATTTCAAAACTCCCAACTCTCCCCAAGATATAAAAAATCCCTGCCGCGCCCATACGCAAAACAGGGATTTTTGGATGGGTTTAAATCGTGTGGGAATACCGAGAATCGAAGTCTTCCATCTCGTCTTCTTTACTTTTGTAGTTCGTAAGATTTTCTTCCCGGAACGCTTTCGGAGATTTTTTCGTCTCTTTCAAAAAGGCCCGATGAAAGGCGGAAGAAGAACTAAAACCGACAGCCATTCCGATTGAAAGAATCGAACGATCCGGTTCTTCCAACAGCATAACCTTTGCTTCTTTTACACGATGGTGATTGATAAAAGAATTAAAATTCATTCCCATGTGTTCGTTTAAAAAAGCGGAAAGGTGATGTACCGAAAGTCCCATTTCCGAAGCCAAAGAAGGAAGTCGCAGTTCCTCATCCAGGTGGATTTTCTCTTTTTGCATCAATTCGGTCAGCTTACTCTCCACCTTTTCGATGTTAAGATCTTCCAAAAGCGATCGTTTCTCCTGGCTGGAATCTCGATTCGTAAGATTCTTATCCGTTTCTTCGTTTTCCGAATCGCTGAGTAGGAATTCGTTCTGGGTTCTCTGCAAATCGGAAATAATCGGAATAAATTCGCTCAGAATAATCGGTGAAAGAATTAGAAAATAATAATTGATCGTGTTGATCGGCTCGATAATTTTCGCTCCTTCAAAATACCGGAACACTTCGGTTAATTTAATGATCAGCAACACGCAAACGGAAGGAAGAATTCTCACCAGATTCGCCTTGTTTTTAGCGGAACGCAAAGGAATCAGAATCTGAAAAAGAAGGTAAACAAAAAACAGGAAGGTTCCCAATGAAACCATTTCCGAAAGATTCGGAATTTTGAATTCATCGAGCAGATCCCAAACCACCACGATTGCCGCAGTCGCTGCAAAACTTCTAAGAAGCAATTTTCGGAACGCGCTAAAAGAGTCGATACACTGAAAGCTACCGCTCTTTACATTTGAAGCGAGGTTCATAAAAAAGAACGCGACGGTTACCGAAAAGTAAGCGTAAAAATACTGGGCTAATTTTTTTGCGAGTGTGTTTTCCGTAATAAACATCGTGGCCGTAAACGACCAAAAAACGCAGGCCATCAGAAAAAACAACGCAGGGGCGCTGAAATTCTTTTGCCGATCCCTTTTGAAAACTCCGAATGCGGCAATCATAAAGTATAACATTGCCGCTAATGAATAATATTTAACCTCTTCCACATCCGAATCCTTTTGTCGTTTTGTTTGTATTTTTCCCAGATCAACTTTTTATTTCGGCAAGAAAGCTTTCGCTTTCGATGGAAGAGGAATTTCTCTTTGTCTCTCCCATTGCAGACAATTTTAGCTTTCTTGATTACTCAACAAAAGGTTTCCGAGCTTTTGCTCATTTTTTATTTTTTTAGAATTATAATTCGTAATTTCCTGAAAAAAATTTATGAACTAGGCAGTTTTGAATTTTTTGTTTGGAATTCAAAATAATAAATGAACAGATTAAAATGCTTCTAATCGGCATTTTGATAAAGAATTTCGAACTCCTGAATTATAGGAAAGTTGGGTTCGTTGTGATGGAAAAATTAAGTCAAAAAAATGAACAATCGTTTTCTTTTGAAAATATTTTTTTCAGGCACGTTAGTCAATCTTTTCATAACGCAGGTTCTATTTAAACCATTCCAAACAACTTTTTGGAACGTAAGGAACATACTTTTCCCATATTTTTTATAACAACAAACAGAATTTTCATGAACATTACAGACAAAGTTGATGGCTCTTGCATTGAATTTTGCGCTAAGCTCTAAATTATAATCAAAGAATTCCTTACTTATATGCGATGACGTATTCTTTAAAAAAAAGAAGTAAATTACTCCCAAGTGAATTCAAATTCTTCGGATTAAAATGTTGTGGGAGTCTTTTATGGGTCAGGGAATCAAAAAACAACATGCGAAATTAAAAAAAGAAATTTGCTTATTATACATTCTTTTCCTTTGCTGGGGCATCGCTTTCTCCAATTGTTTGGTAGGTGAAGGGAAAAAAGGGTTCAATTTTTTCTTTCTTCCAGGTTCCAGCATTTCAAATCCTGGCGGCGGAATTCAAGATAGTCCGATCCTTACAACTCCGGTTGCCCCTCAGGGAAATATTACTTACAGTTCCGCGACCACTTTCTATGTGAGTAACAATGCGGGAGCGATTCAGTATTACGATATTTCTTGGTCCTCCAGTCTTGGAGCATTCTATGAGCTCCGCAAAGGGGCAACCAATTGCAGCGATGGAAGCGTTCATACCAGCGGAAACGTAACCGCATCCACCTCCAACACCGATCGAATCAACGCATCCGATTTAAGCGCTGGAAGTAACGGAATCAAACTTTGTCTCAAAAGTCCCGATGGAACTCTCGCTTGGGATACCGTTAGCATCACCGGAATTCGTGACGACGTAGCGCCATCAATCGGATTCTCCCCTGCAGGAGGAACCTACGGTTCATCTGTTCCGAATATTACTCTTTCTTGCACCGATACGGGTGGATCCGGTTGTCTTGGAATCGCTTACCGAAACGACGGGACCAATCCCGGCATAGCCGCAGATGGAACGGTTGCATCCGGATCCACAGGATATTCCTCCGCGTTTGCCGTAGCAAACAACGCCACGACCGACGTGAAAGTGATCGCTGTGGATAAGGCCGGTAACGCGAGTGCGGTCAGCACAAGTCAATACGTCGTTGCGGTAGGAAACCCTACGATCACGATCAATTCCGTTTCCAAAGCCGATATGAGAAGCGTCGATTCCAGCGTTGTCAAATGGCAATCGGATCTTGCAGGAAACTACGATATCCGAGTGGGTGGAACGAATTGCAGTGCCGGCACAAACGGAACTTCTTTATCCCTCACGGGTTCTGCGGCGGCGAACACGGAAATCACCACAACGATCAGCGGTGCCGCCCCTCTCGCAGTCGGTGCGAACACGATTCGAATCTGTCTTACTACCGCAGGAAGCAACGTAGGATCTAACTCGACCGCGATCAATATCGACAATACGGCGCCGACTCTTACTTCTGCCACGCCTGCAAATAACTCCACTTCTTTAAGCGTTGATCAGAACACATTTGTTTTTACGTTCAACGAAGATATGGATCAAAGTCTTAAACCGCTTCCTGAGCATCACGACAGCGGAGTGAGCGGAAATCCTCAAATCGCTTGGCCTACGATGGCCGGAACTTGGACGGATGCCAGAACCTATTCCTTAGCTTTAAATAGTAAATTACCGGAATTACATACGTTTTACCTGCAATTCACCGCTACAGGGTTTAAGGATAAAGCAGGAAACGCCGTAGGCACAACGCCCGTTGCAATTGTAGGTGGAGTGTTCAAGCTCAACTATAAATCGTTAACCGAAACAAAAGTCACTCTTGTTACGGATACGGCTCAAACAAACTGTTACGATTCTACCGGAAACGCAATTGCTTGCGCAGGTTCCGGTCAGGACTCGGAACTCAGTGTTATGCCCTACGGTCTTGGAGTTCCAACGACAAACCCTGGATATCCGAACGATCGAATCACAAGAGATACGGTTAACAATGTGATCTGGAAGACCTGTCCTCCGACTTATGTTTGGTCCGGCGGAACCTGCGTTCAAGACGCAGTGGATCCTTATAACGCCGCTCTCATCGCGAGAAACACCGGATCGGGGGTTTTGGATCTGAATTGGGGGGATTCTCTAGAATACTGTTTGCAACTCAATCTTGCAAACTCCGGGGCCGGATTTGCTGGAGTGAAAACGTGGAGACTTCCGACTCTCAGCGAACAGATGAGCATTCTCACCTATGAAGGATCTATCGGAAACGAAACGATCCAGAATACGAGCTTCCCCGGGTTTATTAAGAACGATTACCAAAGATATTGGACCTCTACGAATGCAGTCAGCGCTTCGATCGCTTTGAACGGTTACACGGGAAGCGAATTAGGAAACGGTTCCAATGCTTGGGGCGCTTGGCAAATTTCCGTTTTCGGCGGAGGAACTCATATCAACAGCAAAGGGAAAGCGACTTCCTGGAACTGGCCGAATCGATATATGGCGCTCGCGATGTGCATCGCTGATTAAGGAGAAGAATCACATGAAACTATTGAAAACGTTTATACTTCTTACCATCTTACTCGGAATCATTGAAACGTTAACCGCCATCGGAGGACCTTATACGGATCCGAACGATGGAACGATCAACGATACGGGAAACCGTCTGCTCTGGAGAAAATGCGGAAGAGGACGGGGAACTGCAGGTTCGAATTACACGAACTGTAACGTGGTTTCCGGTCCGGCAGAAACGAGCAATTGGGCGACAGCGGTCGCTTATTGCAGCAGCCTCGGAACGACCTTGGGTGACGGAAGACAATGGAGATTGCCCACCGTAAAAGAACTCATCTCGATTGTGGATTACAGCCGATCGACAAAGCCGATCATCAATCCGACCTTGTTTCCCAATACGGCGGAAGGAAGATTCTGGACGTCCACGAATTCCTTCGTAGCGGGAAATAGTCCGGTTTTACCAAGCGCTCCTACCGACGAAACAGGCACGACGGACCCGAAACAATACGTGACCAACCCGGGGAACACAGAACAACACTATAAAATTCCGCAGGGCGCCAATTACAGATCGATGGCTTACATCGTGGAATTTACCGTAGGCGGTGTGGTAGAATACGGAAAATCGAACAACGCATACGTTCGCTGCGTCACCGGACCTTACTGATCTTTTTAAAACGACGTCCGCCGAAATCGCGGGCGTCGCTCTTCTCTTACTTCTTCCCATCCGATCGTTTTCGTAGAAGTTGGATTTCACGAAATTCAAACGATCATTCGATGACAAAGCAGGCATTCAGCATGAATTCGATATTCTCTTTGGAAATCAAATCCAAACGCTCGTTCCACTTTGCGACCGGAAGAACCTTGTCTTCCTTTTCGAGATAACTCAACTGAGGAATCAGAGTATACGTCTTATTGACTTCGTGAACGTCCGAATCGGAAAAAGAAATCAGATTGTGAATTACGGGAACACAATTGGATTGGGCCTGATCGCAGTATTCCACCCTTTGTTGAACGTGTCTAACGTGGATCTCCGCTCCCTTTCCGATCAACATCTTCTTTTTTGGAAAGATTTTTTTCAGCACTAAAACCAATTCCAGAGCCTTCGTAAGATTTTTTTCTTTGGTCGAAGGCGCGAAAACTTTTTTCCATAACTCTTGTTGTCGTTTGTGAATACAGGATTCGCTTTCTACGTCTGCTGCGGCCGGATCGGGCGCTTTCTCGCAAATTTCGCGGATCGAGGCGGGGGAAAAGGATTCCACCACTACGGACTTTGCGGTCTGTATCTTTTCAATTTGATTCTGATTTTCCGGCTCTTGGGTCTGTGCGGTCGCACAGGAGAATAAAATCAATGCCGGTAAAATGTAGGAAACTCTTTTTATCATATAACTCGAAACAACGAAACATCAACGTTTTTGAATACATTTTGCGGAACATTTTATTTTTTTCGAATTTGATGTCCGTCTTTCGAATCGATTCGGATATGATGTCCTCGTATTATTCTTCCAAAAGGAAAATCGAAACTCTTACTCGGTAGAATTCAAAAATTATCAAGTAGGCAAGCAGTTATAATCTGGGAGGAGGATAATTTTTTATAATTTCAAATTCATCTCCTGCGATTGTTTTAAAAGCAACAGGAGAATATTATGAAAATATTAGGAATGATTATAAAGAGAACCTTGCTCTCTGCGGTCCTAATCGCACTCGGAGCGCTGAGCTTTCTCTTTTTAAAATTTCCGGATATCGGTGAGAGGGAAGAAATCAAAATCGCGCATACACCGGAACAAATCCGCCGCGGCGAATACCTCGTAAAATCCGTGGCGGGTTGCATGGGATGTCACACGGGAGATAGAGATCCGCAGCAACTCTTCTATCCAGTGACGCATAACGTGGGAGCGGGAAATCTCCGTATGGCGGAAGACAATTTCGGTCTACCCGGAACTTTTTACTCTAAAAATATCACTTCCGCCTCCACCGGATTGGGAAATTGGACCGATACGGAAATTTTTTACGCGATTACTGCGGGCGTCTCCAAGGGCGGAAGTCCTCTTTTTCCGATCATGCCTTATCCGAATTACTCGCAAATGGACAAGGAAGATATCTTTGCGATCATCGCATATATAAGAACTCTCCAACCGATCGAAAACAAAGTGGAAAAGTCGAGCGTGAAATTTCCGGTGAATCTCATCATGAGAACGATTCCAAAATCTCCCGAGTTTCAAAAACGACCCGATCCGAATGATTCGGTCGCCTACGGAAAATATCTAACTACCTTTGCCGGCTGCGACGACTGCCATACGCAAAGAATCGAAGGCAAAGCCGTGGCAGGAATGGAGTTCGCGGGAGGAACCGTATTTCCGCTCTCGACCGGAGGAAAAGTAAGAGGAGCAAACATTACTCCCGACCGCAAAACTGGAATCGGCAACTGGACTCGTGAAAGTTTTATCGCAAGATTTCGCGCCAATCAGCTCAGAGCAAAAACCAATCCAACCATTCAAGCGGGAGAATTCAACAGCGTTATGCCTTGGTTGGAATATTCGGGAATGAATGACCAAGACTTAGGAGCGATCTTCGATTATTTGATGAGTTTGAAACCAGTTTCGAATTCGGTTTTGATTTTCGAAAAATAAAGAAATCAAGGGCTTGTACGAAGAAGAAAACCGTACAAGCGTACGTCTTTCGTTCTTGAATCCGTTCAGGAAAGAAATTTCTGTATTAAAAGAAAAGCAAAGAGTACGGATGCCATAAAAATGAAACAATTCACGCGTGAATGAGTGATGCTCCGATTTGTTCGAGAGCGGACCCCTTTTTTTATAAATAAAGATCACCGTATCACACCCTTTGGAGTCACTAGTAGCACTATATATTCGGCGATTATCAAATTATAACAAACGAAGAAAATAAAGGATTAGTTCAGTATACTCATTTGAGTATGAAACGATCACTTCGACTTCAGATTATTTCCATTTATTCTTTGCTGACGGTGATCAATCTCACGTTCGTTGCGGTAATGATCTTTGAAAATCAAACCGATTTGCTCATCGATAATTTCACTCTGGAGTCGGATCAGATCGCGAGAAAAATTCTCAAAAAGATCGAAGGCTTAGAATCTCAAAACTACGAGGATCCGGACAAACTCGCCGACATCGAAAGTAAACTGCTCAGTATCGGAGTCGAAAATTTTTCCGTAATCTCGGTCGAAGACCGTTCCGTCGAAAAATTCAAAATCAATCTCGAACACGGAAACAAAATTTCCATCGATTATCTGAAAGGAAAGCTCGCGACCATCATCAACGCAAAGGAAGCGATCAACAGTTCCTATGACATCGAACTTGATTCGAAAAACTTCATCGTAAATCTTATCTTTTATCTTACGGAAAAAACCTTTTTAGTTTCGCAGGTTCGCGTAAAGGAAATCCTCGATCGTCTCAATTCTCTTTATATACAGCTCGCACTTCTTCTTCTGTGGGGAGTGGTCTTTCACATTCTATTCGGAATCTTTCTCTACAGAAAAATTTTCGTTCGTTTATTCATCTTGAAGGAAGTGAGCGAGACTATGGCTTCCGGTGATTTGACCGTACGGGCCGGATGGAATTTTTCCTCCAAGGACGAACTCGATCTTTTGGGAAGCACCTTCAACGGAATGGTCGAAAGAATCGCCTCTCAGGTTGAAAGTTTAGAACATAAGAACCAACAGATTCAAACCGAGTTGGAAATCGGAAAGAACGTTCAGGAATGTCTTCTACCCGGCCGCAG
Source organism: Leptospira yasudae (assembly GCF_003545925.1). Taxonomy (NCBI): domain Bacteria; kingdom Pseudomonadati; phylum Spirochaetota; class Leptospiria; order Leptospirales; family Leptospiraceae; genus Leptospira; species Leptospira yasudae. Next base: position 648,056 of record NZ_QHCU01000001.1, read on the forward strand.
AAGAAAATTCAATCTGATCACTGCGGATATTTTTTACAAACCGATGCGCGAAGTCAGCGGCGATATATACGACATTCTCGAGATCAACGACGAACGCACCGGATTCTTCTTGGCCGATGCGACCGGCCACGGAGTTTCTGCGGCTCTTATCACCTCGATCATTCACTTCAACATCGAAAACATCATGAAGGAAACGGTAAATCCTTCCTTCATCTTCACGCGATTGAGCGAAAAACTTTTCGACACGCTCCAAGGTTCGTTCTTTGCGACCGGGATTTTTATGTTGTTCGATAAGGAAGGATTCGCTTATTTCTGCAGCGCGGGCCATAACCCGATCTACTATTACAGAAAGAGCAAGAATAAGATCGTTACTCTCAATTCCACCGGACATATCCTCGGCATCGGTATTCCGGAGGAATATCAGGTTCTTAAAATCAAAACGGAACCGGGCGACAAAGTTCTTATCTACACGGATGGAATTTTGGATGCGACCGCTCCAACGGGCGAACAATTCGGAGACGATCGTCTTCTCGAAGTATTCCAAGCGAACGTTCATCAGGAAGCAAAACAGATCACCAACGAAATCAAAAAGGAAATGGACACGTTTGCGGACCGTTTCCCGGACGACGTCACTTTTGGAATCATCGAAATTCAATAATCATTATGAAGAAGAGCGTATTCATAGCCTTAATCGGATTTTTATTGATTCTCCCTTTGGGGTTTATCGTACTCGAAACCAAACTTTTCGAGTTGAGAATCATATTAGAAAGACGTAAAATTCTTAACTTCTCTTTTTCAAGCGAGATTCTCCGCTCCAAATTCGAAGGAATCATTTCGAACAAGGAAAACATCAAGGCGGAAATGAAGTTGAATCACTTGCAGAGTTCCATGATCAACAACACGAACACAACCCTTTCTTTGGAACCGAACTTTGTCCACGAAACCGGCGCCGTATTGATCAACTCCGTCCGTTCCCTTTCCTTAAAAGCGGGAATCAATCTTCATATGAATTCATCCAAGATCCGTCTTTTGGAACACGCCTTCGCCTTGGAAAGAAATCAATTCTATAAGGAAGCCTACCGCACTTACGAGGAATCCTTCGATCAATTCGGTAAACAATCGGAGGAAGGCGGATTCATCCAGTTGCATCAGGGTTTTTGTCTTGCGGTTCAAGGAGAATTCGATTCCGCTTTGCGTCCTCTCTACGAAGTGAAAGCGAATCATCCCGGCACCTTGCTTTCGAGCGACGCGGAAATTCTCATCTCATTGATTCTGAAAGCGAAACAGAGCGCGAAAGAAATCGAAAACAATCTGGACGATCCTGAAAAAAGAGCCAAGGCTTTTTTTGCAAAAGGGAATTACGCGAAAGCTCTTGAAGAAATCGAAAGAGCGAAGATCAACAACCCGGAAATAAATTATATCAAAGGTTATTCTCTGGAAAAAACGGGACATCAATCCGAGGCGATCCGAGAATATGCCGCCCTCGCCTTTTCGGACAAGAACAAGGACATCGCGATCAAGGCGAACCGAAGATTGTTGATGCTCGGTTATTATTACAATGCGGGTTCGGAGATCGCTTCTCTTTCCGATAAGAACGCGGAACGTTTGGGAGACTCTTCCGAAGCGAAGGAAATCAAAACCTCTTCCGAAAAATTGAAACAACCGAGCCGCCTTTTCGGCAACGGAGATTCCGAATCGAAAAACGAAATTTTGGAAAGGGATCTTTCCAAACAGAATCAAGCGATGCTGGAGGAAGTGATTCAGAAATCGAATCAGTTTCTGAAAAAAGCGGAAGCTCCTCCGCCGCCGAAAGCGATGATCAAGATCGTCGTATCCGATTCGGATCCCGTTTATGCGAACCACATCGTGATCGAAGGGGACAAGGCGAGACTTTTCTCATCCCACTTTCCGATCACCCTTCCGACCTTTTCCATCGAATCGATCTCGATGGATAAGAACGCCACGAAAAATTCCAAGCTGATCATGACCAAAGACTCAAACAAGCAATCTTTTTTAAAAGCTTCCGTAGACGACGATTCGATTACTCTTATGGACAAGGTTTCCAAGAAGAAAGTTCAAATCAATTCTGCGATTAAGATAGAGGTTATTCAGTGAGCAGAATTCTTTTTTTACTTTCCGTTGCGATTTTTCTGTTGTTATCCTTCGAGATTTCGGCTCATCGGATCATTCTAAAATCCGGAGAAGAGATTTCGGGTAACGTTACCGATAACGATCCGGCTCTCGAGGAAATTACGATCCAAACCGGAGACGGCGAAAGAAAGATTAAAAAGAGCGAAATCTCCGAAATGCGCTTCGAAGAAGCCGGAAACATCCTTTGTTTGGAATTGGACGAGGATCCGAAGCGAACCTGCACGCACAAGCTTACTCGAATCAACGCACAAACCTTGTTTTACGTCACGGAAGCGGGCGAATATCTCAGAGTCGCGATCGAACGGGTAAAATACGCGAAGATCACCGAGCCTTCTCCGAGGATTCTCCAGCAGCTTTCCAAAACGAATCTGAAGTTCACTGTCTCCTCCGAAACGGAAGACGATATTCTTTCCAAGATTTCGATTCTCAACGACGAATCGATCATGTTGACGCGCGGAGAAACAGAAGCCCCCACTATTTTAGAAAATAAGAATATTTCAAAAATCGTATACAAACTGGAGGACCTGACTCCGAAAAATCCGGAAACGGGCCTGGTTCTTTGGGACTATCTGATTCCGGGTTATTACCTCGCAAGAAAGGAACATACGAAGTCCGGCTACGCTCTCATGGGAGTCACCGGATTGTTCGCCTTGGGCGCCGCTTACGAATACTATTCGGGAATCAACGTAAAGGAAAAACAACCGATGTTTCTTCCGCAGGACAACGGAACGTTCCTTTTATTCGACCAGGACAACTCCGAATATTCGAGACACAAACAGCTCAATCATCTTTTTCTAATATCCTTGTCGTTGAGCTATATTTTCAACACGGCTTTGATTTCTTTCCCTGCGGTTTTTTCGATCGCCGCAACCGAAAGAAATATTCCTTACGCATCGGCGGTGAGGGAACGAAACATCGAATTTAAAATGACGTATAACTTTTAGGGAGAATTAACTTATGCAAAACACAAGCGGCGGACTCGCATCCAAAGACGAACTTTTAGTTCAGGAAATCACGGACTCTCACGTTCAGGGAGTTCTCAAAAAGAACATGGCGATCTTGAAGACGACGGGAGAAATCAGTTTATTCTCCGCTAAAAAATTCAAGGAAGCGATGAACGACAGAATCGAAAACGGAGTGAACATCTTCCTCGTAGATCTTTCCTCCACTACGCATATCGATTCTTCGGGATTGGCCGCTTTTATCAGCACGCAAGCGAGACTTTTTAAGGAAGCTCAAGGAAAGATCGTGATCTTCTCCGTTCCGATGCACCTGCAGAAGATTTTCGAGCTTACAAAACTCGACAAACTCATCGGGATCACCATCGATCTGGACGCGGCGATCGACCGCGCAATGGCGTCCTAACCGAGCCGAGGAACGAATCGCGGCCGTTTGAGATCGGTAAACCGGCTCTCAAAATGAGTTGCAATGGGTTGAATGCTTCCTAAGCTTTCCTGCGATGGCAGGAAAGCTGTTTCTGATCGGGTCCAACGTTCTCTTGAGCGGGGTTCCGGTCTCCAACGAACTTCACGAACACTATAGCGCCTCTTTTCTTTTGAGCAAAGGAAAACCGTTCCGTTTCAGAACCGGCGTTACGGATTGGATGGAATCGAAAGCCGTCCTCGTCCGTCCGAACGTCGAACAGCAGTTAGAAGCTCCGAACGAGGACATCTTTATTCTCCATTTCGATCCGGACAGCGTTCGAATTCAGGGAACGATCTTCGACTTCCGATCCGATTTTCTCGAACTGAAACCGGAAGTATATTCACAAATTCTAAAATTCTTAACTTTTCCCGCAAACGAAGAGGAAGCGGTTCTTCTTTGGAAGCGAACCCTCGACGTGCTTAGAAAAGAGGGAAACGATCGAAAAGAAAGGGATCCTCGGATCAAACAGGCCTTAAAAAAAATTTCCGAATCCATTCCCGAAAATCTTCCTCTCGAAGAATTGACCCAATCCACTGGTTTATCCGAAAGCAGACTGATGCATTTGTTTAAAGAAGAGGTCGGAATTCCGATCCGAAAATACGTTCAATGGCTGAGGATCAAGACCTGCGTACTTTCCCTTGCAAAAGGAAATTCTCTGACCGTCGCTTCGCACGAAGCGGGCTTTGCGGACCAAGCCCACATGAGCCGGACCTTCCGGGAAATGTTCGGTTTAAAACCCTCGCTTTTTTTGAAAAATAGCAGTTCCGTTCAAGTAATCTTCTGCAAAATCGGGGATGATGTGCAGCTCTAAACGGAGCCGAAAATTGAAACACGGCTTCAATCTTCGATGAAGGGAGTTGATATGAAAACGATCGAACAGTGGTTGACCGAATACGCGGAGAGCCACCAAAACATCATTAACAAAAGAATTCACTGGATCGCCGTGCCGACCATTATGTTTACGTTGCTCGGAATGCTTTGGTCCATTCCGTCCGGTTCCATTCAGAGCCTTCTTCCGGAATCCCTGGGACAAACCAGATTGTTTCTGAACTGGGCTACGATCTTCGTTTTAGTGACGGGAATTTTCTATCTCAGACTTTCCATCCCCATGTTTCTCGGAATGATGACGATGGTCGCCGTTATGCTCGCGGGCGTTTATTTCATTTCTCTTTCCGGAATTTCCACTTTGATCAGCATATCCGTGGGAGTGTTCGTCGTCGCTTGGATCTTTCAATTCATCGGCCATAAGATCGAAGGGAAAAAACCTTCCTTTTTCAAAGACCTTCAGTTTCTTCTGATCGGACCCGCGTGGTGTCTGAGTTATTTCTATAAGAAAGTAGGAATCTCCTACTAAGAAAAATTTAGGGCGCTCCTGCGCCGATACGACGATTTACGAATCACGAACTAAGAAGGCGCAGGCCAGGCTCGCTACGCGCTTCGGCTACCGCCTTCGGTTGCATCGCGATTCGTAAAGGCGAGATGACCACAAGCAAAGATTGAAAGGCTTTGCAGAATAACGGCGATGCAACTGCTACGCACCCTCCGCATCCTTAGCGCGTTGACAAAACGGTTGACTCGATCTTCAAAAACGACTAATCTCGCCTTCCACGGAGAATTAAAATTGAAAACGATCCAAACTACATTCACATCTAAAAATTTATCCAGAAAGGAATTCCTCCGTTCTTCCACGAGGTTTCTCATTTTGAGCGGCACGGGTGCGGCGGTCCTTTCTTCCGCAAACGGATGCAGCTCCGGTCCGAAAGGAATCGTCGACAAAGGATTGACCTTCGCTTCTCTTGCACAAGTGTTAAGCGAACTGGAAACATTCAAAAAATCGAATTCGATTCAAGGATACGGAACCTGGGACGCGGGAAAGGTGTTTCTTCACTGCGCTCAATCGATCGAATATTCGATCCAAGGTTATCCCGAAAACAAAAGCGCTCTCTTTCAAAACACGATCGGAAAACTCGTATTCTTAAAGTTCGCTTCTTCCCAAAAAATGTCGCACGACTTGGAAGCTCCGATTCCTGGAGCGGCTCCGATCCATTCCGACACGGATTGGAAAGCGAGCCTCGGCGTTTTACAAGAAACGATTTTGAAATTCCAAGCGTACGGCGGGGAACTCAAACCTCATTTCGCGTACGGAAGTTTATCGAAGGAAGAATACGATCTGGCGCACGCGATGCATATCGCGAACCATTTCAGTTTTTTGACTTTCAATTCTTAAGTTAAGAAGCGCTTAAAAAAAAATAGACTTCGGAATTCCGAGGAACTCCGAAGTCCGAGAGCAAGTGTTTCGGATGGATTCGTTAGTGAAAAAAATGTAGGATTACAAAGCGGAAAGGCTCGCTTCCGCCAATTCGTAGCCGCCCATTTGATCCGGATGAAAATTCGGTCTGAAATATTTCAGACATCCTTGGAACAAAGGAGGCACCGAAGCTCCTAGATGTTTGCGGGCGTAAAAACGATCCGCCCTAAACTTCTTCCAGGAAACTTCCTCGTCCGCGATCAAGAACCAATATTGAAACAGAATCGCGTACGACCAAAGTAGAACGGTCGCGATCGCAAAACCGAAAATTCTCAGGAAATAATTCGGAGCGACTTCCTGAAGAACGTCGTAAACGACCGATTTGTGTTCGATCTCTTCGCAAGCGTGCCAAACGAGAAGTTTTCTCATATCACCGTGAGCGTCGCGGGCCAGATCGTATTTCAACGATATTTCGCCTAACGTTGCCGTGTAGTGCTCCAAAGCGGCGGTGATCGAAAGATCGATCTTAGGTCCGAATAAAAATCTTAGAAACGGAAAGATTCCTTTATACAGAGTCGTGTAATAAAACTTGGCGATCTTATCGAGCGGAAGACCGTATCTGCGGATTGCAGACCAAACCCGTTCGTGTTCTTTTCCGTGCTGCACTTCTTGACCGATAAAAGACTTCACGCGATTCTTTAAAGGTTCGCTGAGTTGATCTTGAAACGGTTTCACGCTCCGGATAAAATAGCGTTCCCCTTCCGGAAAGATCACGTGAAAACTGTTCAACGCATGCGTAATGATCGCGTTATCGTTGAAATAATGTCTCGGAAGATTTTCCAAACCTTCAAAGTCCATTTTGCGGACCGAAGGCGATTGCCCATCAATCGTTTTTGCGAACGGCTTTTTCATTTTCCAAACCTCTTCTTCTTTTACCGGGAACTCTTTTTCTTTTCGATTTCGGCGAGTAGGATACCCGATCCTTCGTTTTCGTTCTTTCCGAATCCCGAAACACCTGATGGATTTTGAAATCGGCTAGGATTTTCTCGGGAAAGTTTCGAAAAAGACGCGGACTTCGTTCGAAATTCTAAGATCCGAACGCATTCTTACGTGATTCTTCCCCGGAAGGAGAAAAGGAATCTTCTTTACGAATAAAGCGCGACGCAGATTCTGGAATGCAAGGCAAAGGGGGATTAGCTCAGCTGGTTAGAGCGCTACCTTGACATGGTAGAGGTCACTGGTTCGATCCCAGTATCTCCCACCACCTGTGTCGCGATCCATAGAGAGCGACACGCTGAGTTTTTCCAAGCGCGGGCCTATAGAGAGCGGACACGCTCTGAGTTGCTTCGAGCGACTCGTAAAGCGCGAGGCAATCGAAGATAACGGAGAGTTATCGTAGGTTTTCGACAAAGTCGAAATGAACGGCTTATAGGAAACGAGTTGCCGAATTTCCTTCTTTATGTTCGTTCCTTCCAAAAGTATCATCACAAAAACCATTCTGATTCTTTCGGTTGTCAGTCTTTTGACGGACGTCGCATCCGAGATGTTGTATCCGATTCTTCCCATTTATCTGAAAGAAATCGGCTTTTCGATTTTTCTGATCGGACTATTGGAAGGAGTCGCCGAGGCGACCGCCGGATTCAGCAAAGGTTCTTTCGGAAGAATGTCCGATCTAAGCGGAAAACGTCTTCCGTTTGTTCGATGGGGTTACCTACTCAGCGCGCTTTCCAAACCGATGATGACTTTTTTGGCCTCTCCGTTTTGGGTTTTTTTCGTAAGAACCACGGATCGATTGGGAAAGGGAATCCGAACTTCCGCCAGAGACGCCCTTCTTTCCGACGAAACTACGATCGAAAACAAAGGAACGGTTTTCGGTTTTCATCGATCGATGGATACGTTCGGAGCGGTGCTCGGACCGCTTTCCGCTCTTGTGTTTTTATACTTTTATCCCGGAAGATACAAAGAATTATTTCTGTTGGCGTTCATTCCCGGACTTCTCGCGATCGTATTTACCTTTTGGATCCGCGAAAAGAATACGATACCGCTCATTCCCAAAGAGGAAGAGAAATATTCGATTCTTCTTTTTTTCAAATACTGGAAGAGCGCTTCTCCTTCGTATAAAAATCTAACGCGGGGAATTCTGTTTTTTACCGTGTTCAACGGTTCGGACGTGTTCCTTCTTTTGCGTTTGAAAGAATCGGGCATGAGCGATTCTTCCTCCATCGGAGCCTATATCTTTTACAACATCGTATACGCGGTCGCTGCATATCCGTTGGGAGTGATCGCGGATAAGGTGGGATTGAAGAAGATGTTTCTTTTCGGGTTACTATGTTACGCGCTCGTTTATTGGAGTATGGGATTCGGAGAATCCTCTTGGATCCTTTGGATCGCGTTTGCGGGGTACGGAGTGTACGCGGCTTCCACGGAAGGAATTTCGAAGGCATGGATCAGCAATCTGGTTCCCAAAACGGAAACCGCAACCGCATTAGGAACCTTTAATGCGTTTCAAAGTCTTTGTATGATTCTCGCGAGTTCGATCACGGGTTATCTGTGGGTTCAATGGAATTCGACCGCGGCATTGGCGGCTTCGGGAACGGCCGCGCTGATTGCGGGCGCGTATCTATACTTTTCGGAAGAATCCGTACAACAAAAAAGCTCCTGAACTTCAGGAGCTTTCAATACCGGTTTGGTCTTTCTTTTTGATTTAGGAGATTCTAAGAATTCGATTCTTATTCCGCAAAGATCACGGAGATAGTCGGAAGTTTAAAACCGAGAACGGTCGACAGATCTTTCCGAATTTGATCGCGCACGTTTTGTTTGTCCTCGATCAACAGCGCTTGACGAAGATAAAATTCGGCAGCCTTCAGATCCACTTCTCCAAGAGCCATGGAAACTCTGTAACGAACGGAGGGATTCTCGCTTTTGAGCATATCGCAAAGTGAATAAAAACTTTTATCCGCGACTTTCATGATGTTAACGATCGAGTTGAGAAGCGCCGCTTTCGTAAAATCGTTCTTTTCCTTTTCCAAAGTGGAAACGAGAAAGTTCACAGTTTCCTTCCGGTTCATATATTTCAAACCGTCCGCAGCGGAAGCGCGGATGTAATAGTTCGGGTGACTGAGAGCGTTTACGAGAACGTCTTCGGATTCTTTCGCATAAGGATAACTTCCGATCGTTCTTAAAATTTCGCCGACCGCGATCACCATCGTATAATCATCCTTAGACGTAAAATAAGGCTCGTCCTTTTCTTGGATGGTGGGTTCGAGTTTCTTGTATTCTTCGATGGTCGGTTTAATCGCGATTTCCTGATCCATTACGGCGAGCGCTTGAGCGACCGTAAACTTGAGATAAGGATGATTTTCAAGGGACTTAGGAACTTTCGGATTTCCGCGAAGCGCGTTCAGAAGAGGACGAACGGCGAGTTTGTTATTCACAAACTTGAGATAATCCGCGGCGTCGACTCTTTCCTCGTAGGAGCCGGTATCGAGCTTTCGGATCTGTTCGAAATACGCTCTATCGGCGTATTCTACCGCCTTATCGCCGCCGGCAAATAAAGGCAAAACACTGATAGAAGACAAAATGATAGAGATCGAAATATTCTTAAACATGGAATTCCCTCTCTTGTAATATCGGTTTTTGAAATCTTCGGCTTAAAGTTTCAGGCTTCCTTTTCTTTTACACTTTCCGCAATTTTGCGGATTTTTTCGGAAAGGTCTTCCAATGGTAAATCGGTTTCGGCGGATTCTTCCAGCTCTTTTCCGATTTTTTTGAGGTCTTCTTGAATTCTAAGTTTGTTTTCGGAGGCGCGGCTGGCCATGTGGGTCAACAGGTCGTCGCGGTATTCGGTCGCCATTTCCAACTTGAGTTCGCCCAAGGAGATCATGGATTGAAGAATTTTTTCCAAACGATCGCGAGTCAGATAACTCGCACCGATTCCGCCTAAGACCAACCTTCCGAACAAGGAACTTATGTCCTTACCCGTTTCGCGGATCAAAGCGGAAAGCATGAAGTTGGAGAATTCTTCGTTTCTTTGACCGAGAGAAACCTTGAGAAAGGTTTGTCCGAGAATTTTCGGAGTGATATCGGAACCGGACATATTATCGATCACACGGATTTCTTCTCCGTTGATGATCATCTCCGCGACGTCTTCGAGAGTAATCGTCTTACTCGTCTCGGGGTCGTAGAGTCGTCGATTCGCGTATCGTTTCAGAAGTTTCATTTTAATTGGTTGCGTCTTTTACGCGTCGCACAATTCTAGAATTCGCCGGAAAAGCCTTCGGTCAAGCAAAATACCCATGGCAAGCCTACTGTTCGATTGTCTCTTCTTAACCGGACTTACCAAAAAAGAAGAGAAGCTTCTCCTCTCTCTCTTGGATTGGAAAGAAATTTCAACGCAGGAATGGGCAGGAGCGGGAAGATTTCCGGAAACGGGACCGGGACAAATCGTCGTTCGTAAATCGGTAGAACCCGATTCTTTGCAAACGGCGATGGATTGGTCCAAACAACCTTTGTTGATCGGAAGAATCGAATCCGCCCTACTCAAAAATCTCTTCGAACACGGATTGAATTACTTTCTCGATCTAAACCGACTACAAATCGTTGACGTTCCTCTCGAAACGCTTACTCAAAAAAAAGAATTAACTTCGATCGTCATCGGACCCGATCCGCTTTTATACCAACGAATCCGCGCTCATCTCAAAGTATTGGGATGGGAAACGGTTCCTTGCAGGGAGCTAACGTCGCTCAACGATCGATTTAAGGAATACGAACCCGGACTTCTTTTCGTCGACTGGGAAAGAACGAACGTAAGGGAAACCGTCGATCGATTAAGGAATCTTCCCCAACGAGCGGTGTTTCCTCCCGTAATCGGAATCCGCGACGTCAAACGCGAAAATCTGTTTCAGGATCTCTCCGCGGGAATCCGCGATTTTTGCGAGGATCTATATTCAGAAAAAGAAATATTAGAAATATTGAATCATTCGATTTTCGAACCCGAAAAGGAGAATTTCGGAACACAACCGTTTCGACGAATGGTTTTCGAGTTCAGAACCGGAAGCCGACCGACGGGAATCCGAATCGAAAAGACCGCACCGATCCGGTTTTCCAATTCGAACCTGGAAAAAATCAAACTCGGAAAAATCCTGAGTTGGATGTCCGAGTTTCTTTAGGAAAGGACGGAAAACTCTTTCCGAATTTCCCGTTCCGATTAGGGTAGAATCCGGTATGCTCGAAACGCACTACATATCCTCTCCCGAAATCGAATCGATCGGCTACGACTTGGAAACCGGCGATCTTGTAATCCGTTTTCGAAGCGGAGAAGAAAAAAAATACGCGGACATTTCGAAAGAAACATACGTGTCTTTGATGCAATCCGGATCGAAAATGAAATTCGTCGAAACGCTCGGCGAGCCGCTTTCTTAAACGCGGTTCAAATTTTATTATTGAAGCAATGATTTTTGAAGCAACTATGGATTTACGGAGAATGAACCATGTCCTCTTCCAAAGAAACCAAAACCTCCTCTTTGATCGAAACCGCGTTCGCATATTACTTTCATCGAACCGATCGTCTATTGAGGCTGCACTTCACCAAGCTGATGACCGATCACAAAGAGGACATCACCGTCGAACAATGGCTTTTACTGAACCAACTCTCCGTAACCGGAAGCGCGTATCAAACCGATCTTGTGGATAAAACGTTCAAGGATAGACCCAACGTAACTCGGCTATTGGACGGATTGGAAAAAAAGGATCTTGTTCAAAGGGAAGACGACTCCGAAGACAGAAGAAAATTCAAAGTCGTTATTACTAAAAAAGGAAAGGCTCTTTTGGAAAGAACCGTTCCAAGAATGCTGAAAGAGAGAAAACTCATCTACAAAGGATTGAGCCCTTCCGATCTTCAAACCTTGAAACGGATCTCGGAAACCATCGAAGCGAACGTGTTAGACGGCAGGATCTGAACTTCAATTCAAATGAGTTTCCAAATCCTGAAGCGGAATATGGTCCGTAACTTTTTTGGAAAACTTGGCGATCTGCACCCGTAAATCCGGACCGATCAAAAACTCCGCGGGCATTCGATCCATCTTCATCCCCGGAACCAATTTCATTTCAAAACCCATTTCTTCCGCTTCCTTAATTTCCTTTTTGGAAGTAAGAATCGTTTTGAAAACTCCGAGCCAGGAAGTGCCCACACCGTATAAACGATATAACTTTTCGGAAGGATCGGGGATTAAGGAAAACGGAATCGATTTTTTTCCTACGCTTTCCCGAATACTTTCGGGCGTGGATTCGAAAACCGCCAGAATCCGAAGCCCCTTTTTTTCAAGTTCGGGATACGCCTTTAAAAGCTGATGAACCCGTAAATTACAAAGGGCGCATTCCGCGTTTCGAAAAAAGGCCAAAAGCGTATATTTACCTTTCAAATCCGCAAGACTGATGTTTTTTCCCAGATAATCCCGCACCGCGAAATCTTTAGCCGTGTCTCCCGTTTTCAGTTTCATAAAAATCTCCTTTCTGATTCTGTTTTTAAGTTTAGACTCATTTTGTTGCCTAAGCAACAATTATTTAAGCATCATAAATCGAAAATAGGCATTTTTTACTCGGATTTTTCGCAATCACCAAGGGGAGAAAAACCCTTGACTTTCGTTCTTAAAGCCCTATTTTCCTCGGATCATGAAACGAATCACGATCGCAGTCTTATCCCTTTCGGTCTTTATTCTTCTCGCGCTTCCCTTTCTTGCGGACGGAGAAAACGGAGTCATCGATGCGGAAGTTCGCGCAAGAAGCGGCGGTTCGTTTGCACAAGGAAGAGACGGGTCGATTCATTATCAATTCGAAGGTCCGGAAAACGGCGAGATCGTAGTCTTGGTTCACGGTTTGTCCATGCCGCTTTTTATCTACGGCCCGATATCGGCCGTTCTGCAACGCGAAGGATTTCGGGTATTAAGAATGGATTTATACGGAAGAGGACTTTCCGATAGACCGGAAACTCCGTATAACAACGATCTCTATGAAAGACAGCTTTCCGATCTATTCCAATCTCTGAATATTCAAAAACCGGTACATTTAATCGGAACGTCTATGGGCGCCTTGGTCGCGATCCATTTCACCCTCAAATATCCGGAAAAAGTGAAAACGCTCGGACTCATCGCCCCTGCCGGATTGCCGATGGAAATTCCATTGGTGGCAAAATTGTCCCGTCTTCCGATTTTGGGAGATTATATGATGAAGTCGTTCGGAGATCGGTCATTGCTCCAGGGAACCAAGAAAAGTTTTTACGAGCCCGAGAAATTTCCCGACTTCGGTTCCCTTTTTCAGGAACAAATGCAATACAAGGGTTTTAAACGAGCGATTCTTTCCAGCTTGAGAAACATGCCGTTAGAATCCTTCGAAGAAGAATACAAACGTTTAGGAACATTCAAAATTCCTAAATTATTAATTTGGGGAAAAGAAGACAAGGTGGTTCCGTTTAAAAACAGCGAACTTGCCTTGCAACTTCTTCCCGGAATCGAGTTCGTACCGTTAGACAACGCAGGTCATATACCGCACTATGAAATTCCGGAAAGAGTCGCTCCAAAATTGGTCGAATTCTTAAAACGTTAAACGAACGTCATAGAAACCGAGTCAATCCAACGAAAGAAGATAAGTCGTCTTATACGTCGTAAGGGGTTCGTAGATTTCCATCGAAGCTTTTCCTTTGATATCGCATCCTTTTTCTTCGCAAGCTCTGAAAATCTTCGGATAAACCTTATAAATTCCTAAAAAGATCGAAAGAAAATTCTTAAGAGGAAATTCCGCGACGAGATATTTTTTCGCTGGAATGGTTCTCGCCTTCAGTTCGATGGAAAGACCGTCCGGAATTTTGGAAATGGGTTCCGCAAAAATAGCCCCGACTTCGCTACGCAGTTTGTCCTTCGGAACTTCGTTCGGATTGTCCAAATAGATCCCGAATAATTTAAAGTCCTTGAATCCTTTTTCGGGAAGTTCCTTCTGGAGAACTTCGAACGTTAAACCGACATTGCGATAATCTCCGATTCGCTCGTGCGAAAGAATGTAGAACGGCCCTTGTGTTTCTTCCCGAACCTGAACCCGATCGAATGCGCCCATATAAAACAAAAAACCGACGAGCGCCACGCCCAAAACTAAAATACTCAACGCGAGAATTTTCATAACCACCTCAAAGAATTAAAATTAAGAAGAAGGGAACGATCAAACCGTAATTCAAATACAGCCAATACGAGTATCGATTCAAAACGGTTCGTTTCTTTTTTGAGAAGAACAAGTCGCGAACCAAAAGAAATCCGGCGACGAATAAAAGGAAAGGAAGAAAGAACTCCGCGGACTTGTTTCTTTCATACGGAAAGTTGTGAAAGAATTTCAGCCAGCCTTCCCCTCCCACGAAAAAACTCGCGAAGATCGAAAGCAAAAACAAATCCCAAGGAATCAGAATGAAGATTCCGAACGCAGTACTGCGATTGTGCCTCCAAACGAGGGAAAAAACCTTTTGTTCGCTCGCAATTCTTTCCCGAAAACCGGACAAAAGAATATCAAACAAATCGAATATTCTAAATTTTCCTTCCGTATACGAATCCTCCAAACCGCTCAGAATCGCATTCTTATACGTTTTGGAATAAGAAGAAGGATAAGCGAATTCCACGAAGAGTTGAAAACATCGAAAGATCATCTTAGTTTTCCAGAAGATCCAATTTCTTGGCCCGTTTTAATGCGGATTCCATCTTTTTCAATTCGTGGATCAAAATCTCTTTTCCATCCGGAGTGATTTCATAATAGAGCCTTCTTGGGTCGTCCCCCGGTTCGAGTTTTCGTTTGGAATGTCGAATCCAACCGTAACCGCGAATCGATTCCAAGGTTCGATACAGAGTTCCGGGGCCTAAACGAAAATTTCCTTCCGAAGAAATCTCGACCGATTTTGCGATTCCATATCCGTGCTGCGGCCCTTCCGCCAGTGAAAGCAGAATATGAAACATAGCCGGAGTGATTCCTTTGATTTCGGAGAATTCTTCCTTGGCTCTCATATATATCCATTATAGATATATTCATATCGGACACAAGTAATTTTTCGTTCCAACACGGGGATCGCATCTTCACTTCGAAATTCTCTGGGGGAAACGCAAACCACGATAAAAACTCGGGTCATTCTCCATTTGGAAAAGCTCCACGGATTTTTTTTGAACATGTTCAATTTTTTTGATTGAAAAAATTCGGTGAAGGTGTTATTTTTTGAACATGTTCAAATTTGGAGTTAAATTATGAAACGCATCTTTGTTTGGGCTCTATTCTTCGGAATCAGCGCCTCGGCCTTTGCGGATTCCCAATCCGATTTCTTTGAATCGGTTCGAATCGGGAATCTCGCGAAGTTGGAAAAAATCTATTCGGAAAGTCCGTCGATGTTCGACAACACCGATAGTCGCGGCAGATCCGCGGTTTTTTACGCGATCGAAAGCGGAAACCCTTCCGTAGTTCAGTTCGTGTTGGATCGCAACAACAGGATCGACACACCTGATAACGCGGGAGAATATCCGATTCACTACGCAGCGAGAATGCCGGACAGCAAAATCGTTGATTTGGTTTTGATTCGCGATTCTTTCAGCGGCTATCTGACACGCAACGGAGAGAACGCTCTCGATATCGCATCCCATTACGGAAACAACAGCGTCGTCGCGTATCTGTTGGCGAAAGGTCTTAAGTATTCGAAGCCGGGTTCGGGTCCGTTCACCATCGGACTTTACGTCGGATATTTGATCATCAGCATCCTAATGACTATCTGGGTTGCGAGAACTCTTTTCAACAACGGAAGAATTTTTCTGATCCAGATGTTCAACGGGGAAGAGAAACTCGCGGATTCGATCAATCATCTTTTGATCGTCGGATTTTATCTGATCAACATCGGCTATATAAGCCTTTCCTTGACCTCCAGTCAAAAACCTTTAGACCTGGCAGAATGTATCGAAATTCTCACCACAAAAGTCGGTGTCGTACTTTTGCTTCTGGGAGCGATGCACTTTTTCAATCTCTTCCTGTTCGCAAAATTCAGAAAGAAAATTTCCCACACTTTCGGAGAAGCTGAAGTTCCCGCATGATTCGGAAAAAATCGAAAACGCAAAAAGAGACCGGCAAGTCGCAACAGACCCGGTCTCTTCTTTTTAAAACCGCGATTTCCTTATTTCAGAAAGAAGGTTATGACGAAACCACGATGCGCGCCATCGCGCAAAAGGCGGGCCTTGCGGTGGGCGCTTCGTATTATCATTTTAAAACGAAGGAAGACATCGTTCTGGAGTTTTACAGACAGACTCAAGACGACGCAAACATTCAAAATAACGAATATTGCAAAATCGAATCCGACTTGAAGGCCAGGGTTAAAAACGTCATTCGATACAAGTTGAGCCAGTTTCAAGGATACGAAAAATTCCTGCACGTACTCGCAAGGAGCGGAGGAGATCCCCAGCATCCTCTTTCCCCTTTCAGCAAAGAAACGAAGCAGATTCGGGAAGACGCGATTTCTCTTTTTAAAAACGCGATCGATTCCTCCAAGGATTCTCTGCCTTCCGATTTAAAGGAAGAACTTCCCTCGTTGTTCTGGCTCTTTCAAATGGGAATCATTTATGTTTGGCTGTTCGACGGATCGGCTCATAAGAAAAAGACCGAACTTCTTTTGGATAAGGGTTTGGATCTTGTATTTCAACTTTTAAAACTTTCCTCATTGCCGATCTTTCGATCGGTCCGCAAATCCATTCTATCCATAATCGATCTTTTCAAACAATAACGCGCAGGAACCGGAACGTATGAATCTCGAAAACGCAGACACTCTTCCTCCCAAAGAAAAAATCAAAGAAGAAGTCCTTCTAAAAACGGAAGAGTATCTCAAAGAACTTTCCGGACTTCAGGAAAAATTATACGCGCAGAAAAAACGTTCGGTCTTGATTCTTTTGCAGGGAGTGGACACTTCGGGAAAGGACGGAACGATCAAACACGTTTTTGCGGGAATCAATCCGCAAGGATGCTGCGTGAAATCCTGGACCAAGCCGAACTCGGAAGAGATCCAGTACGACTTTTTATGGAGAATCCACAAATACGTTCCTCCGAAAGGGATGATCTACATTCACAATCGATCGCATTACGAAGACGTGTTGATGCCTAAGATTTTAGGAACTCTTTCGGAAAAAAGAATCGAAGAACGATTGGAATCGATCCGCGATTTCGAAAAACATCTTCAGCGCGAGAACGAAACTCTGATTCTTAAATTCTTTCTGCATATTTCCAAGGAAGAGCAAAAACAAAGAATCACGGAACGCCTATCGGATCCCGATAAAACCTGGAAATACGATCCGTCCGATCAGACGACGCAAGACCGTTGGGACGATTATCAAAAAGCGTACGAGACGATCTTTCGATATAAGGAACAGGAAAAAGAATGGAACGTGATTCCCGCCGATAAGAAATGGTTCCGCAATTATCAAATCGCCAAAATTCTTTGCAAAGAATTGGAAAAGATCGTTTCTTAAATCGGCAAATAAGAACGTGTAAGAGACGACTTGCATTTGCGGATAAGAATCACGAAAACGTCATCGATGAAATTCTCAATCCGCAAAACAAAAAAGGCCGAATTTTAACATTCGGCCTTTCAACTCCTAACTAAGAAGTCCGGTTGTCGTTTTACAGCGTGTCTCAAATCTTAATTATACTTTGATAGAAAGGCAAGCTGCAAGGTTCTGTCCCTGACGCTGCGATCCTTAGAGAGCAGTGTCATTGAGTTTTCTTTGGGACAGGTTCTTATAAGGCCCGATTCATTCCCTTTTTAGAGGCAAAGACGCCGAGAATTTTCAACTGCGCTTCCTTTACCTTTTCCGAGCTATCGTAAGAATCGTCCGACCTCATCAATTCCTTCATGAGCCAGCGGGAGGATTCTCTATCAAGAAAATCTAATACTTGAATCACGAGCTTTTCACGCACGCTTTTCAACGCCTCCGCAAGATCGGGAAGACTCACTTGTCTCAACAGATCCTTCAGCTCGTTGTAAGAAAGAGAATGAAACGCGCGGCTCAACAGTATGTCCGAATCGATCTGCGGTTTCGAATTGCAGAATTCCGCGTAAAAATCGTTGAGAAGGATCGTATCGATCTCCTTTCTTTTCTGAGTTACGAAATTCCAAAAACTTTCCTGATACGATTCCCCGAAATAAGAAGCCACTTTTTCCAGAAACACGGTAATGTGCAGCTCCTTCTGAATCGCCTCCATTCCTTCGAGTATGATGATTCTATCTAATAATTCTTTTCCTTCGTAATTTCCGGAAACGATATAACCTTTCAGGATATTGTGGACGTTTTCCGCATCCATTCCGATTCCCATCAGATCGAATCCCTTTCTCAGAAGAAACGGATGTTCTTCGGAATCGAAAGCATCGATCAAAAAATATTTTCCAAAGACATAACACTTCTCGCTGAGTTCCAACATCATCCCTAATGTTTTCAGACTTTTTTCGCGATCAGAGTCTTTGCAGATAAGTTGATCGGGTCGTATGTGTGCCAGCATGCCTTCGTTTCTCCGAAATGGTATTGTCGATTCTTGATAAACCTCGTTCCGTTTTAAACGCGAGATTTCAATCAGTGAATTCTTTGTGAATAAAGATGCATCAATAGACGTGCGAATGCTTTTTTTTCAAACCCTTTTCCGACATTTTCCGAAGGAAAACCGCAAATTCTTTCCTCAATTTTCGTCGCTTCTAATCCCTTCGTTTTAGTTTGGACCGCAAATGGACTCTTCGTATTCAAATTCCATCAGCCTTAAGTCATGGGAATCATCGGATACAGAGCTACTTTCAAAGATTGCGAGTAATGAATCAAAGGTTCGGTTTGTAAAACGGGGATTCTATGACTTTGCAGAATCGTGTTTTCGTAGATTTTACATTCACCTTTTTGCAACGGCCAGGGAAGATGATGCACTTCGGCGCGGTAAATTCTTCCCGAAGAATCCTTACAATAAAGACAATATCGTTCGGTCAGCCAATGCTCCAGCGTTCCCGGCTGCGATCGATACGGTTCGGAAATCGGTTGATAGACCGCGTAAAATCTGGCGTGGTTCGCGCGAGCATCGGTTCGATCACTATAAAATGTTTTTTGAATATTCTTTCTTTGCAATGTCATATCCGCGTTGAGATACGGAAGATGAAAGAATTTTCTCGCGATTTCAACAACCAGGGGATTGCTCGCATCCAAACTGAAGAAATATACGCCGGGTTTATCCTGGGCTCGAACGTAGGTTCGGACGTTCAATTCTGGAAAGTAAGAAAGCCAAGGAAGCGGCGGAAGATAGGCAGGCCGTACGCCTTTCATGCGAAAGGGAACCAATCCTATATAGGCTTTTCCTTGATGCGTGTCCGCGTTCAATCCTTTCGGAAGAACCTCTTCCAAAAAGCCGATCGGAATTTCCCAGTGAAGGAAGGCGAGCTCTTCCCAATACTGAATCATGAACGGTTTCGCTTTCGGCAAAGCCCAAGGTCGATGTGCGGTTTGGCTCAGTATGGATGAAAGTGAATTCGGATTCATCGCGGGATGAATTTACATTCTCCATTGGGAACGAATAGAAGTTTTTGCGGGAACTTCTGCATTTTGCGAAAGGCTTTAACGGATAAAGGCCGTATTCTCTTTCAAGGTAAAGCGATTCGTTTTGAAGAGTAGGAAAAGTTCTTATATCGATTCAGCCCTAAAGTAAGACACGACCTGTTTCTTTTTTTAATTTAAATCTTACCCCATGACAGAAACTCGTTTTAACAAGACGCTTCAGCCGCAATCGATTGATTCGAAAGAATGCGACACTTACGCACATATCATTTTATAAATACGGACACCTCCGCTAAAAATCAAAACGGTCTGTCTGCTTTCTCCATCCACTTCGATAGGAATAGACAAAGGTTCCCTATATGAAAAAGAATTTTAAAAAGTTTCTCCTCTCATTCTTAATCGGTGTTTCATTCGTAAATTGCCCCGGAGGCGGTGGCGGTTCGGATATGTCCTCCCTTCTTTTCTTGGTTATGGGTAATGGAACCTCCAATTCAGGCAGCAACAAACCGAACACACCGGCTGCAGCTCCCTGTATGGAAAAGAATTCGTTTACGATTTCCAGCGGAACTGCTTGGACCTTCAGCGGACTTCCCTACTATTACTCGAGCGCAAAAACGTTCATATTATCTCCATCGAAACCTTCTTCGATTTTTTATGCGAAACAGGATCATTCTTTCAACGATCCGAATACGGATTATCGTCCCGTACTTCCGACCTTTTATGATTCTTCCGGTAACAATTTCTTAAATAGAGAACCTTGGAACGTGTTTACGGTCGCTTCGATGGCTCCGTACGGCTCCAACGGTTTTTATTATGCGAATAAGTATGTAAGCAACAGCTCCTCCTCGGGACAACTCAACGCGGTGGACTTTAATTTTCCGGTCAATCCGGCCACGACAAACGCGAGTGCTTCGATCGTTACGAACTGTAGAAAGTTGGACTCTGATGAACAATTCTTTTCCACAGGCGGAGGTTCTTCGAACACAAACGGGTTGAGCAAGGTTTGGACCAATCGCAGAAAATTGAATGTGAATCTGATCTTTATCAAAGACGGAATCAACCGTGCTTATCCGAATCCGACGGAAGCGGGTTTACAAACCGCTTTGGATCGATGGAAATCGATCTATTCTCAAAACTCGGTGAAAATCGACATTCAATTCACGGTCACGGAATTGGATTCTTCGGAATTTCTTTCCCTTTCTTCTCTTTCCACGGATTTTTATTCGGTCGCCGGAAGTTTGGGAAAACTATTCGTATCCACTTCTTCCATTCAATCGGATACGGCTTTAAATCTTTTTATCGCAAGAGATGAAACCGAAGTCGGCGGGGTTCTCGGTATTTCCGGCGGCGTTCCGGGCAGCGTCGGTCTCAAAGGAACGCCTCAATCCGGGATGATCGTGTTTATCGAACCGCATCGTTCTTCGGGGACGGTGGGTTCCATTCTCAGCGCCACGGACCAAAGTTTTCTCGGCGATACGATGGCTCATGAGGCCGGTCATTTTCTCGGATTGTTTCATACGGTGGAACGCGCAGGTCAAAGCGGGTCGACTTATCCGAACCGAACGATGGATCCTCTGATCGAAACTCCTCTTTGCACTTCCACCCGAAACACGAACGGAAACGGAGTCGTGGACATTTCGGAATGCAGCGGCACCGGTTTTTTCGACTCGGGCGCTTTGAATCTAATGTTCTGGGCAGGAGACGGCGTGACTCAACAAACGCAGCTCACCGGAGAACAGGGTTGGGTTTTAAGAATGAACCCCCTCGTTTACTAAACTCAATTAGGAAATTCTAAATTATGAAACGCTTAATCTACCTTATTCTTTCGATTTTGATTCTTTCCGTTCCGGTTTTTGCGGAGAATCTGGACCAACAAAAACTTTCCAATATCAAACGCGCCCTTTCCGTTACGAGACATCAGGAAGACCTGAACGAACTTAAAACGGAACTCGAATCCTACGCGTCGGACCCTTCTCCCTATTTGATCGCGGTGATTCAGGAACCGGGAACCAGGGTTTATATCCGCACAAGAGCTTTGAATCTGCTTCAGTTTTATTCCTCGGAGTCAAACGCGCAGTTCTTGGAATCGAAAATCTCCGCCAACGACGAACATGATTCCGTCCGTAAATTCGCGATCCGTAGCTACGCGATTTCACAAAGAGGCCAATCTTCGAAGGTTGAGTCCTTTTTAGGAAAATTCAAAACCGATTCTCACCTGGGGGGTTTTGTCCAGAGAACCCTGAAGGAATACAACACAAACGGCCAATTGGAAAAGAAACATTCCCCGAATCGGGAATTCGACCGTTCTCATTTGAAAAAGTAAGTTTTGACTCCTGGGTTAGCGGAAAAGGCCCTTTCGGTGATTCCGGAGGGGCCTTTTTTGTGGGAACTCTTACATTTTTGTCGCACGAAGAAATTCCGTTCTTCCCGCGACTGTAGGAACTCCAACGTTTCATAACTTAAGGGATAATTCCCCTTCCGAAGCCGTCAGAACTCCTTCAAAAACGGGCCGATTCTCCCTAAAAACGTAGGAACTCCCCCTAAAATTGGTGTAGATCAAATACCAAAGTTCAGAAATCTGTGCACATGAGCCAAATTGAATCCGTACCAATCGGAACCCTCCCACCCTTGGGACAGGTTCCTAAAAAAATGTATGCGCAGGTCGTTCGTCCCGAGCGCTACGGCGATCCGATCAAAGCAATTCAGGAAGAACTCATCGATGTTCCAGAAATAGCTCCGGACGAGGTTCTCGTCGCGGTAATGGCAGCCGGTGTAAATTATAACAATGTTTGGGCCGCTCTCGGATTTCCCGTAGATGTTATCGCCGCAAGAAACAAAAAAGGCGAACCGGAAAAGTTCCATATCGGCGGGTCCGATGCATCCGGGATCGTTTACAAAGTCGGTTCCGAAGTTAAGAACGTAAAAGTCGGTGACGAAGTCGTTCTTCACTGCGGAATTTGGGATAAAAACGATCCTTGGGTCAAAGCGGGAAAAGATCCTATGTTTGCCCCTTCTCAGTTGATCTGGGCTTACGAAACCAACTGGGGATCCTTTGCACAGTTCTGCAAGGTTCAAGATCATCAGTGCCTTCCAAAGCCGAAACATCTGACTTGGGAAGAAGCCGCCGCCTATATGCTCGTAGGAGCTACCGCATATAGAATGCTCCACCACTGGAAACCGAACGACGTACAAAAAGGCGACGTGGTTCTGATCTGGGGAGGTGCGGGCGGACTGGGCGCAATGGCGATTCAGATCGTAAAAGCCGCAGGCGGAATCCCGATCGCAGTCGTTTCCGAAGACGATAAAATCGACTTCTGTATGAAACTCGGCGCGGCAGGCGTAATCAATCGTAAGAAGTTCAACCACTGGGGAGCCCTTACCTCCGAAATCAACAAGACGGAAAAATTCGTAGAATGGACGAAGGCCGCTCGCGAATTCGGAAAGGCGATCTGGGACATCGCAGGAAAAGGAAATAACCCGAAGATCGTGTTCGAACATCCGGGTGAAACCACCATTCCTACTTCCATGTTCGTTTGCGAAACGGGCGGTATGGTAGTGATCTGCGCGGGAACCACGGGATACAACGCGACCGTCGACTTGCGTTATCTTTGGATGAGACAAAAACGTCTCCAAGGTTCTCACTTTGCGAACGACGAAAACTCAAAAGGTCTGAACGACTTGGTCATCGACAAAAAAGTAGATCCTTGTCTTTCTAAAACCTTCACATGGAACGAGACTGCACACTCTCACCAATTGATGAAGGAAAACAAACACCCGGCTGGAAACATGTCCATCCTGGTCGGAGCCGAAAAACCCGGATTAGGAAAGAAATAATTTCTTTTTCCGATTCGATTTCAAACCCCGGGGGCGATTCGCTTTCGGGGTTTTTTATTTTAAGGGGGGAATTCGGCCGCGTCCGTCTTACGACGGACCGCGCTCTCAGCTCCGGTCAATAAATTGAAAAATGAATTCAAAATAACTCAATTTATTGACCACGCTTCGATCGCTCGCGGAACGATTAAGCCTCACTGAATGCTCGAAAAGTAAAATATTTCGGGTCCGTTTTCAAACCAAAACGGGCAGCTTATTGGAAGGATGAATCCGATTCAGCTTTTGTTTCAAAAGAGAATACGTTTTTCCCTTAATCGAGTAAGAACCGATGTTCGCGGAATCGCCCGAATAAAAAACCCGAGCCTGTTCCGTGCTGATCTGCACGTTGGTCAAACCGAGATTCAAAAGTTGTTCCACCTCGTCTCTGAAGTCGAAGGACCGATCCCCTCTCCTTCTAACGTCCACGATCTTACCCGATTTGCAAAATACGTCGTCCCCCATATCATAGAACTTACCGATCGGAAACAAAAGATCCGGAAAATTATCCTGAACGATCAACGGATGCCAGCCGTCCGATTCCAGAGGAATTTGAAACGAAAACCGCTCTTTCTGTAAAACGTAGACGGATTCGTCTTCTGCGCTCGTAAACGTACGCAGTGCAACGGCGGGCATCTCCGTAGAACCGTATTGTTCGATGAGAAAAATCCCCGGAAACCTCTGAAAGATTTTCTTAATATCGGATAAATAAATTCTTTCCCCGCCTAACTTGATCGCTTTGAGATTGGAAAGGGAAACCGAAGAATCGTCGATCAATTCGCGAACTACGCTCGGATAACAGGAGATCACGTGAGGATCGAAACCGTCCAACTGATCGACTTCGTCCAATTGAAAGGATCGCATGGAAATCGCTCCCATCTGCAGTTTTACGGCGGCCTCGGTATGCGAGATCCCGCCGAATAACGCGATCCGTTCCGGATAGGATTGATAGAATTCGACATAAGGCCGAATAACCCGCTTTGCGATGTCGGCGACGTCGGCTTTGGAACGAGGGATTAACAACGGTTCGGAAGTGCTTCCGCTGGAAGCCTGAATGATTACATCTTCACCGATAGGTTTTCTTTGAAGGAACGATTCAATTTCGGATTCCGTTAACTTTCCGCTCTGTAGAATATTCAAATATTCCTGTTTAATATAATCCTTTCCCACATATCCGCTCATTTTTCACCTTCTTAAATTTAGATCTACGATCGTTTATTTTTTGCGTTGCATTAAAATTAGAATATTCTCTTTTACTATATTCGAATGTCCGATAACGGAATACTCTAATGTACTTATAATCTAACTGTAAATAAACGCGACTCTCCTTTCCATTTCGCTCGTTCTATAATAATCAAATTTCAACGAGGAAATAAATTTACAGTTTGACTCAATTATTTCAACTCCATTTAATATCCCTTCAGAATTTTTCACGCCTTCGATTCGAAAAGGGACAACAATGACGAATTTTCTCCAGCTCAATTATTACTCGATCGGCTATATATCCGGAACGATCTTTTCCACATTCCTATTGGTTTATCTTTTGAGTTTAAAGGGGAAGTCCAAGCAAACTTGGATTTTAGTCGGTTATTTCTTTTTTGCACTGCTTCTAAACGTCGGATTCGTATTGAGAACTTCGGTATTTACGCCGGACATCGCGAAACCTGCGAGCTTTGTCATCGCACTTTATACCTGCTTTTCCAACTTAGCGCTACTTTCTTTTATCTATTCCTTTCCTAAGAACCGCAACAAAAAGGAATCTTATATTTCCTTTTTCATTGTAGCCGGATTGGGAATCTACGGTTACGCGTATTATATATTACAAAATCTTAATTCTGAAGTATTCTACAACTACGATACGCAGTTGTTCGAATTTCAGACGCCGCAATCGACGGCTCCGATGGGGCTAATTCACTTTCTGACTTTCCTATGGATTCTTACGATCATCGTCCGTAAAACGATCGGAGAAGAAAGGGAACTTCGAAGAAGGGAAAACAACCCGGATAACCGGTTCTTTCATCTTTTATCTTCGAACGCGAGGATGCTCCGCTCTTTCGGTTACGCGGTCATTCTTCATACTTGCTTTTCCGCGGTGTATGTTTTATACGCGGCGAACAAAATTTCCTTCGCCGATTTCCAGTTGATTCTGACTTCGGCAACCAGCATTCAGCTCTTTATCTATACGGTAATCTATCTCAACAATTCTCCGCAGCCTTCCTCCTTTATGGTGAAGATCGTCGGAGTAACTTTGGTTACGACCTTAACGATTCTCAGCATCGTTTCGAGAATCACGTTCCGAATCAACGAAACCTATTTTGACGAAGCAAGAAATATAGAGATCGAAACGATCATCAAGAACATCGGTAAATTGGATAAAACCGTAGTTCCGGAAAACGTATTATACGTGTCATCGCGCCCGAAAAGCGACGGCTTATTCGCCGCAAGCTTTAAGGTGGAACACAAAAAATTGAATGCGGTTCAATCGAAACTTTTGTTTCAAAGCGAAGCCGCTGAAATGGGAAAGTATATCAATCGCTTTCAAAAGAAGGTTTTATCCTCCAAAAACGAATGGAAGGATTACTACGGTCTCGACGAAAACGCGTCCGTTTCGGTTTCCAATCGGATGTATCGTTCGCTTAAGTTAGCGAACGGAGAAACGATTCTTCTCGTTCGTTATTTATTCAAAAACGGAGATTCCATTTACGAAGTGGCCTATCCCTATTCTTCTTATATGGAAATGGTCGGATCGATCGTCGTCAAGATGGCGACTCTGATCGTCTTTACCGCTTTGCTGATCCTATTACTGTTTCCTTATCTATTTCACGGAGGATTGATTCGTCCTTTGATGTCCCTGTTGAGCGGAGTCAAAGAAGTGAACGAAGGTCAATACGAGGTTTCTGTTCCCGTTCAAGCGGAGGATGAAATCGGATTCTTATCAAGATCCTTCAACCACATGGTCGAATCGATTCGTTCCGCTCAGGAAAAACTCAAGGACTATGCGGAAACACTGGAAGAAAAAGTGGTCGAGAGAACTCACGAACTTCAACAGAGTTTGGAAAAAGTTCAGGAACTCAAAACCAAACAGGACGCTGATTATTATCTAACTTCCCTTTTGATTCAACCCTTGGGTCAGAACAAATCCTCGTCCGAAAACGTATTCGTCGAATTCTTAACCGAACAGAAAAAGAAATTTCAATTCAAACGTTGGGCTTCGGAGATCGGAGGGGATCTTTGCGTTTCGAGCAAAATCACTCTCAAAGGAAAAAGTTATTCCGTCATTCTCAACGGAGACGCGATGGGAAAATCCATGCAGGGAGCCGGGGGAGCCTTAGTACTCGGTTCGGTATTCGAAGCGATCTTGGAACGTTCGAGAAATTCCTTCGACGTCATGAACCTGTTTCCGGAACGTTGGTTAAAGAATACTTTTATAGAACTTCATAATATATTCACGAGTTTTGACGGCACGATGCTCGTATCCGTATTCGTTTGTCTCTTAGACGAAGAATCCGGTCTTCTCTATTACATGAATGCGGAACATCCCTTTCCCGCCTATTATCGCGACGGTGTCGCGAATTTTCTACCGCATCGATTCTTTTATCGAAAACTCGGAATGCCGATCAACATGGAAACGAGCCTTCATATCAATACGTTCCAATTTCAACCGAACGACGTTCTATTGATCGGTTCGGACGGAAGAGACGATATTCTCATCGCCGACGAAAGCGGAAGCAACATGAACGAAAACGAAGAACTCTTTTTACGCTGTGTTGAAAGAGGAAACGGAAACCTTCAGGAAATCGTCCGCGAAATCAAACGAATGGGAGAAGTTACGGACGATATTTCCCTGATCCGGGTGGAATACAAATTAGCCGGAATGATAGAGCCTGCGGAATCCGAAGAGGTCAACAAAACTTATACGAAGGCCCGTCAAGAATTCAAACAGAAGAATTACGACGACACGATTCCCCTCCTCGAATCCATACTCGCTAAAGATCCGATCTATCGTAGAAGCAGAAAAATTCTCAAGCTGCTTACCAACGCCTATATTCAAAAAAAGCAATATCAGAAAGCGGCGGAAATCGCATTGCACTACAGCAATACGTCGCCCGAGGATTCGGATTGCCTCTTCATTCTTTCCAAATGTTATAAAAATTCGGGAAACATAAAAAACGCGACCGACTTCGGAGAAAGACTCAGACTTCGAAATCCGGAACATAAACAAAATCTGATTCATTTATCGGAGATCTACCAGACTGCGGGCGACGTAAGCCGCGCAACGATGCTGATCAACGAGGCAAAATATTATGAGAATAACGGAAACCACAGTGAACAGTGAAGAAACCTTAGTTTCGAATATTAAAAAAGTAAAACAATACGCCCCCGCTTCGGAAAGAAGGGAACACGGCCGGATCGACGTTCGCATGGGCGGAGATATTCTCTTATTCGCCTCTCACCCGAACTGGAAGGAACCGAGAGAGTTCCGCGTCTTGGATTATTCCTCCTTAGGTCTCGGAATCGAAAGTTTGGATAAGAATCCGAGTTTGTTAAACGAAGAGTTTCAGGAAAACATTTCGATCCAAGTGGATTTCAGACTTTCGCCGAAAGACGCGAATCCCTACAGCTTCGTTTGCAGAGTTGCCAACAAATCGCACGCACCGGACCAGCCGCTTCGAGTAGGCCTGCATCGGATTTTGGGATCGGAAGATATATTCACGGATAAATTCGACGCGTTGATGGAAATTTCCGATCAAATTCCTTTGTTCGGGTTAATGGATCATCCGTTTTTGTACGACCAAACTTCGCTTATCAAAGTTAAAAGAATTTCCAAAAAACTATTCCTGATCGAAAACTACGATCAATCCCTTGCGATCTTTCCCTCTATGGAAATCGTGTTCAGCCTCAATCTATTTTCGGGCAACGAACCGATCCATGCAAAAGTCGAATCGGTGCGCCCGATTCCCGGAGGAATCAGTTTTCTCGCAAACATCGATTTTCTTTCGGAGAACACCGAAAAGGCGATCGTACGTTACTTTTTGCGTCTGATCGACATCGGTCCGTTCGCTTTGCGTAAACTCGGATTCAACACTGCGAACATTAAGAACATCATGACGTACCGTTTCGTCAAATCGCAGCAGGAATACGTGGAAGTTTTGAAGTTAAGAAAACTTGCATATTCAGCCGTGAAAAAACTGAGCAAGGAAGCCGATCTTAGCGACGTTTCTCATTGGTATGATCCGAATTGCAGAATCATAACCGCATGGCACCACAATCGCTTGATCGGAAGCGCGAACGTATTCTTCGCAAACGGAGAGGACATTCCGTTCGAACTGCAAAGACATATCAAACCGGAGGAATTCAAAAAGCTTCCGAATCCGAAAGATATGATCGAAGTCGTCGGTCTATGCATGCATCACGATTATCGCAAAAGCGATATTCTTATGGGAATATTCGAGCGGATTTTTCACGTTCTTATAACCACCAACAAATCCTATATCGTGGCGGCTTCCGATCCGTATCTTTGGAAAGTCTATGAACCTTTGGGTTTCGAAAAAACGGGAATCAAATATACGCTTCACAAAACTAGGGAGTTGGTTTTGGATGTAATCATCGTACATCGCAGAGTGGGAACCTACGGAGGTTTGAAATTGGACCCGATGCGCTGGAACGAACTCTATCGCGATATGTCGAAATATCTCGACGGGCAAGGAGCGCTTCCGAAAACGATGGGATACAAAATCTTATCGCCGATCTATAAAACCTACATCGAATACGCTAAGTTCTTGGATAACTCGCATCAGATGATAAAACAGACGCAAAAAGGGATCATACAATCGGGAATCGTTCAAAAAGTTTTGGATTATGAAATCATAAAACGATTCATCGACAACTATCAGTCCGAAAACGGAAAAAATAACGGAATTGATCAGAATCCTTGACGGGGAATGAGATTGTAGAACGGAGCGATTCGATATCGAGCGATGAAAGCTCGAATGATATCCTCGTATGCCTTCGGATTTCTGTTCCAATTTTCGCTGTGTTTCGCATTCCACGTTGTTAGGTGGATTTCCTTTTCCTGCACGGCTAGTTTGGAAAAAATCCTCTCTGAATGGGAAGGTAGAGTCGCAATGTCCGCGGCGGAATGCATGAGCAACGTAGGAGTTTTGATATCTTCGGCAAAGTGTTCGGGAGAAGAATCCTTTAAATCGGCGCCGGATCGAACACTGGCAAGCCAAATCGCGGAAGGCAACATCGTTAAGATTAAGGAAGAATACTTTACGATCGCACGTTCCCGAAAAACTACGGTGGCCTTACTGTAAGGTGAATCGGCGAGCAGAAAGGAAAATCGTTCGCCTGATTTTGCCAAGGCGAGCAAGGAGATCGACGCCCCCATAGATTGACCGGCAATCGCAATCTCTGAAGATTTAAGCCCTGTCCGATTCTTAAACCATTGAATGATTTCGAGCAGATCGTCCTTCTCATAATAACCGTATGTGGACGAATCCCCCGTACTAAGACCGTGATACCGAACATCGTAAACCAAAGAAGAACAGCCCAAACGATAAAAAAACTGGGCGTATTTTAAGACCGCATAACGAGTTACGGTATAACCGTGCGTGATAACGGAACCGCATCGTTTTTTATTCTTCGGCTCGAATAGCCAAGCTTTGATAGTAACCTGATTCAACGGAATCGTGACTTCGAGAGGATGATCGTCTAATCCGAATTTAGCGAGCGATGTGATGTTCTGCTCTTGTTTATCTTCTTCTAATGTCTTTTTCTTAAAATGGATGATTTGATCCGAAAAATAAAACACGGCGCCCGCGTACAAAACGGAGGTTACGGTTAAAAACAAAACGAATCTTTTCATGCAAGAGCCACCATTCGGAAAATGTAATTTAATGAGATCGAATCTTCAGTCAATCGATTATTGCTTAGAATTTAGACAAAATGACAAAAAAAAGTTTTTTACCTAACAAATGGATTAAAATAATCGAATTTAACAAATATGCGCGATAATTTTAATATTATTCTATTTTCATAAACCAATTGATTTTTCCGATCGGATCGATATTCTTTCCATCCCGATCGATATGCATCCACCGAAAGCGATTCTTTTCACACAGTGCCTTCAAAACGACTTCACCGCTTTAATAGAAAAATACGATCCGCTCCCCAACGCACTTCACGTTGGATATCTGGAAGCGAAGCGTCTTCTGGGAGAAATGACCGAATACGGACCGATTCATTCCTTAATTGAATGGGCTTATTCCGTCGATCCGCAGGATCTTTGGATCATTCATATTCGGGATTGGCACGATCTTTCCGATCCGTCCCAAAAAGAACATCTCGCACAATTCGGATCTCATTGTATCAAAAAAACCAAAGGCGCCGAGTTCGTATTCGAACCTTGGATTCAAAACGAAAACGATCGTCATCACATCGTAAACGCATCCGGATTAAACGACTTCGTGGATACGACCTTGGAAAAAATTCTCGCGCCGTTAAAGGGACATTCAATCAAAGTGGGAATCTCGGGAGTTTGGACCGAAGCAAAGGTGCAATTTCTTGCATACGATATTCGAACCCGATATCCCGAATGGGAAATCGCGATTTGTCCCGCACTCACTGCGTCTTCTTCCATCGGAATGCACTTTATCGCGCTGGATCAGATGAAGGAAATTCTGGGAGTAAAAATATTTCCTTCCATCGGCGCCTTCACTTCCTTTCTGAGCGGAACCGTTCCCAATCTCGAAAAAAGAATCACACATTCCAGAATTTCATCGGATCATTTTCGATACGAAGACGGATATAAGGTGGGCAACACGGACGAAAAACTTCTTCTGTATCTTTTCCGCGATTGCAAAGACGTGGAGTTTCGATGCCTGGACGGAGGTTTTTCGGGGAATGTCGTATTAAAATCCAAATCGATGGATCATATCGGACACAACCAAGTTCCTTCGGTGATCAAAATCGGACCGAGGGATTTGATCGCCAAGGAAAGAATTTCGTTCGAAAGAATCGAGGAAGTCCTCGGTAACAACGCACCTTCCATCGTGGACTTCGCCGAATTGGAAAGCAGAGGCGCGATTAAATACCGTTATGCGGCCATGCTCGAGGGAAATGTGCGGACTTTCCAAAAGACGTTCGAAAACTCGGAAGATATCCGAGAAATCGAGTCGATCTTGGATACGGTTTTCCTAAAGCAGCTCGGAAAACTCTACGAAGCCGCATCCCAGGAGAAATTAAATTTATTAGAATATTATGATTTTCAATCCAAATACGCCTCGAGCGTTCGCAAACGCGTCGAATCGATTCTCGGCAAACCCGCCGACGGTTTGACCTTGGAGATAGAACCCGGCGTTTTTATATCGAATGTCTGTAAATTTTACGAAGAGGATTTGATTTCTCTGAAGGAATATTCCGCCGTCGCTCATTATACTTCTTATGTTCACGGGGATTTAAACGGTGCAAACATTATTCTCGACGCACAAAACAACGTTTGGCTGATCAACTTCTTTCATACGCACAAAGGACATATCCTAAAAGACCTGATCAAACTGGAAAACGACATTCTGTTTATTTTCACTAAAATAGAAACCGCGGACGAATGGAAAGAAGCGATTCGATTGAGCGAGGAACTTTTGAAAATTCCGGATTTAGGAGTTCCGATTCCGTCTCAACCCCGGCAACCCTTCGGATATCCGAAGATCGCAAAGGCGTATTCGGCCATCGCACGTCTTCGATCGTATTATCCTTCTCTAATACAAATGGACAGAGATCCGTATCAACTCCACACGGGCGCGCTTCGTTACGCAATGCATACGCTATCCTTCGACGAATCGAACGAATGGCAAAAGAAATGGGCCTTGTATCACGGAAGTCTTTGTATCGACGCGATCCGAGAATATATCGAACGATCCAAAACTCTTCGCATCGACTACTTGAAATCAGATCGAAAGGAGTCGAGTCTTTCCCGAATCGGACTTACCATTCTTCCGGGAAGAAAGGACCGCGATCGGAATTTGGAAAACGATATTGCGACCATTCGAAAGGAAGGAATCACGCATATTCTCTGTCTTTTAACGGAAAACGAATTTTTAGAATACGGAGTCAAGGACTTACGAAAAGAATATCAAACGCACGGCTTAAACGTATATCATTGTCCGGTCTTGGACCAGATGGCTCCTTTGATCGATCAGGCGATTCCGACTTTGCAATGGATGGACCAAGCTCTTTCCCAAAACGGAAAATTACTCATTCATTGCGTGGGCGGATTAGGAAGATCGGGAACGCTCGCGGCCGCTTATACGATCTGGAAAGAAAAACTCCGAGCCGAAGAGGCGATTTCCCTTGTCCGAGAATCCAGAAGTCCGAGGGCGATCGAATCGGGAATCCAGGAAGAATTCCTTTCGAACTTCGAAACAAAATTCATACATTAGAATATTCTAAATTTACAAAATCGAATCGAGCTTAATCGCCTAAAAGAGTGACGCCCTGCCAATTTTCGGGAACGCCGAATCTGCAGTTGTGGACGGACTTTTCGAGATACACTCTCGCGGCCTGATCTGCCCGGTTTTTTTCCAAGATACGGTTGAAAACGACGCAGGCTTCTTCGAAATGTTTTTCGCGAAACAGAAGAATTCCCCGTTCAAATTCCTCCCTCGTATTCATATAGGAATCGATCAGACTTTCGGGAAGTCCGTTGAACACTTCCAAAACCGTGTAAACGCTTCTTTGATCCCGTATTTGAATCCGATCCAAAACCCTGTAATAATATTTGGAGGAATTCGTTAAACGAAATAAGGTCGAGTCCGTAATCAACAAAGATGAATCGTACATTCTCGATAATTGTCCGATTTTAGAAACGACGTTGACAGAAGGAGATATGACCGTGCTTTCCATCCGTTCCGCTTCTCCGATCGTTCCGAGTAAAATCGGTCCGGTATGAATTCCGCTTCCGGAACGCACGGGATCTTTTCCGTTCGCGATTCTTTCCCGATTGAATTCTCTCAAAATGCGCTGAATTTCCACCGCGCTTTCCAAGGCTTTTTCCGGTGCAGGCGGAAAAAGCGCCAAAAAACCTGCGCCGAAATACTTGTCGATAAAACCGTCCCGTTCTCGGATCGCAGGTCCCACCTTTCCCAAAAAGGAATTGATGAATTCGAAATTCTCCTTTCCGCTCATCTTTTCGGAAAAATCGGAAAAGGTCCGAATCTCGTTGTAGAGAAGACTCATCTCCTCTTCGGCGATGTCTCCTAGCTTAATGTCAAAAATATCATGTTTATTTAATATTTTTAAAAGTTCTCTCGGAACAAAAAGCCCATAGGAAGAATTCACCTTTTTTAAACTTTCGGACATATCTTCCACCGCATCGAAGGCCAAAGAATATCTTTTGGCGAGAAGAAAGGCTTCCGAAAAAATCAGCGCGATTAATCCGAACGGCGCGAGAATAAAAGTCGGGATGATTCTTTTATTGTAAAAAATATCCTGACTGTAGGCGAGAAAGATCGCGGACATTCCGATTAAGATCGCGATCGCTCCGGGCCTCTTCCGAAACAATGCAAGCGCCAAAACGTAAAAACCCACCGCAAAACACAGGAACGTAAAAACATAATAATATTCGATTGTTCCTGTGAACAAGACCGGGTCCTGCGAAATTACGATTAAAGAAAAAATCGAAGCGACAAATACGATCGCGTAATGAATCTCTTTCCGCATTTCATCCGGGAACAAAGCGCGCAAAAACGCGGTGGTGATCGGAGGGATCAGATAGAAACTCAGATATACGATTCGCATATGAAGAAGATACGGGAAGCCGGGAAACAACACTTGAATCAAATTTTGCCCCGTGGTGATTTCCCGAAAACAGAACACGAAACAAAGAACTCCGAAATACAGAAGAGCCGCGTCCTTCTTCCTTAAAAAATAAAGAGTGAAATGATACAAAGCCATCGCAATGAGAAAGCCTAAAACAAAAACGTCCACGGTCATTCTTCGTTCGCGCAAACGAATGATCTGATCCTCTTTGCCGAGGATCAATCGCGCGGTTAAACCGCCTCTCGCGTGATAATAATTGGAGATAGGAATTCGAATCTGAAATTCTTTCTTTTGAACTTGAAACGGAAGAATCTTTACGTTCCATTCCGGCGTGGAAGTGTCCGCGGTTTTTCCGAGAACTCCGTGCGCTCCGATTTTAGTTGCGTCGATCCAAACCTCGTACGCGGTTTCGGAGGTTTCCGCCAAAATCGCCAAACTGCCGATAGGATAATTTTCGGGAAGAATGACTTTCAAAAAGTAAGTCGCGATTCCAGTGCCGGGATAATTTTTTCCATCTGCGTCTTTGATCCGAGTCCAAGCCTTCGGAACGGGCATAAGCCGGTTTTTTTCCGGCTCTACTTCCGATCGTTCCGCGAACTCGTTCCAGCGAAACGTCCAATCTCCTTGCAAAGAAACGGGACCGTGCTCTTCAAAATTCCAAGAACTCAGATCGATCACGCCGGAGGAAGCCGAAACGAAAGGACGTTCCGATTCGGCGGCACATCGATTGAATAAAAAACAAAAAAGCAGGAAAACGAAAACACGGCTTCGAATTAGGTGGAACGAAATCATGGAGTCTTTTCTTGATTCTTTCATCCGTTCTTTAACTCGGTCAAGTTGAATATTCGACTTGCAGGGGTTCGTCGATTTAGACGTCCAAGACGGTGATTCCGTCCCAATTATTCGGAGAGCCGACCCTGCAGTAATGAATGGATTTTTCGAGATACCAGCGGGCGGGTTGATCCAACTTGTTTCTTTCCAAAACCCGATTGAAAATAACGCAGGCTTCTTCGAAATGTCTTTGTCTGAAATTGAAAATCCCCCGTTCGAACTCCTCTTTCGTATCCATAAAAAGATTGAGAACGGAATCCGATTGTCCATTAAAAACTTCTAAAATCGTTACGACCGAGTTGTGGCCTTTCAATTGAATCCGATCCAGAACGCGCATGGAATATTGTTCCGGTTTTTCCAAACCGAATAAAACGTGATCCGTAATCAAAATGGAAGAATCGAACATACGGCAAAGTTGCCCGACTCTCGTCGCGAGCGTAACCGAAGGAGAAATCACCGCGCCTTCCATACGTTCCGATTCTCCGATCGTTCCGAGAAGAATCGGTCCTTTGTGCAGTCCGGTTCCCACGCGCACGGCTTCCTTTCCTTTTCCGATCCGATACATATTAATTTCTTTTAATATATTTTGAATTCCTACGGCGCTTTCCAACGCGTCTTCGGCTTTTTGGGAGAATAGGGAAAGAAAGGCGTCCCCGAAATACTTGTCGATAAAACCGTTCTTATCCCGGATTAGAGGACCGACTTTTCCGAGATACGAATTAATGAACTCGAAATTCTCCTTTGCCGAAGACTGATCCCCGAGAAACTGCGCGGTTCGAATTTCGTTGTAAAGAATCGTCATCTCTTCTTCCGCGACATCCCCGAGTTTCACATCGATAAAGTTGTGTTCGTTCAGAATTTTTAGAAATTCCCTCGGAACGAAAAGACCGTAGGAAGTATTCGTTTTGTTAAGCGACTTTGTCAGATCCACGATCGCACCGAATGCCTGCGAATAACGACTCGCAAGGAGATACGCCTGCGAAAAAACCATCGCCAAAAGCCCGATCGGAGAGAAATAACCCGTGTTGATGATTCTTTTGTTGTAAAGAGTGTCCTGAAAAAACACCGCGAAGAACACGAGCAGCCCGCTCAGAAGGAGAAGCGCTCCGCTTTTTTTCTTGAGAATCGACGCAACCAGAATGTAAAATCCGTAAAAAAACACTGCAAACGTAAAGATATAATACGCGTCGATCGTAGCCGTAAAAAACAAAGGAGAAGTGATCGCAACGATGGCGGCGGACAAACCTCCAAAAATTAGAATTCCGTAATATAAATACGAATTAAACTCGGACGGAAATAAGGAACGAAAGAAAGCCGCAAAAACGGGAACCGCCAAATAAAACGAAAGATACACGAACTTAGAGTGAATCGAATAGTCCAGGCCGGGCAGCAAAACCTGAATAAGATTTTCTCCCGTACTCGCGGAACGAAAACAATAGATCAGACAAAGAATACCGAAATATAGGACCGATTTTTCATCCTGTCTCAAAAGAAACAGCGTAAGATGATAGAGCCCCATGATCGCGAGACTTCCGAAAACGAAAACTTCGAGCGTTAATCTTTTTTCGCGGATCGATTGAATCGCCGAACTCTTTCCGATAAAGAATTTTCCGGTCAACCCGCCCCGTGCATGATGAAAATTGGATATTAGAATTTTCAAAACCGGTTCCTTTTCCGTGTTGTAAAAGGAAAAAATCTTTTTGTTCCATTCCGGTCGGGAAGTTTCCGAACTGATTCCAATGTCTCCGATCTTTCCTAACTTTTGAGAACCGAGATACACCTCGTATGCGGTTTCCGAAATATCGGCTTGCAATGCGAGTTCCTGATTCACGAGAGAATCCGGAAGTCGGATTTTCAAAAAATAAGTCGCATATCCCAAGGAAGGAAAATTCTTTCCTTCCTCGTCCGTAAGCTTGATCCAAGATTTCGGCACGGAAGCAAAGGAAGAATTTTGCGGCCACGATTCCGAAGAAAAGGTTTTCCATAAAAAACGGAATTCTCCTTCGAGAAGAGCCGGTCCGTTCTTTTCAAAGTCCCAATCCTGCAGATCTAAAATTCCTTTTTCCGCTTTGGGAAACGGTACGGGTTGGATCCAATCGCAGGAGCAAAACGTAAAACAAAGAAATAAAACGAATGAGCGAAGAACGTTCATGTAGAATTCGAACCTATTCGAGATTATGCTTTGTTAAACGAAGAGGTCAATGAATATTCAAACTACTTAAATCAATTTCGATTTTTGCGGAATCCGAATCGGCCGGTCCGTTATACAAATCAAAGAAAACAAAGAACATTCTTTACAAGAATTTCAAAATCGATTGTTATTCATTCCATGAAACGTCTTCTTTTTTCGATCCTAATTCTTTCCAATTTCGTCGTATTCGGAATCGAACCGGAAAATTTCTCCGCGATTCAAAAACGTTTTTTAGAAGAAGTCAACAAGAACAATCTCCCGTTCGAATTCGAGTTCGGCAGCGGAGAAGAATCCTGCAAAAACGATTTCAACAAAGATGGAATCGAGGATCTCGCGATGACCATGCGCGTAAAACCGGGGGATTCTTTGGATAGTCCCGCGATGGATCAAAACGGATTTTTAGCGATCGCGCTCGGAGATGCAAACGGAGGTTATCGATTCGATTCCATGATTCCGATGATTCCCTGTAATTCCTGCGGAGGAGTTTACGGAAGACCGGACGTAACTCTCGAATGCGGAAACGGAAAGATCAAGATCAGTTCTTACGGAGGTTCGAACTGGAGATGGTCGAACTCGGAAACGATTCGATGGAAGTCTTCCGGTTGGGAATGGATCGGAACCGATACGCATAGTTATCATACTTCGTTTGGAGACGGATTGCGTTCTTCCTTCAACCGGATCAACCTCGATTCCACCCGAAGTTACGAAGGCAGAATGGAATCGGAACAAGAATCCGTTCCCCCAAAAGCCGAAGTTCGGTTTAAAAAAATCGTTTCCGCTTTGACCAAACAAAAACTTTCCATGGATGAATCCTGGGATTCGTTGTCCGTTCTCCCGTTTGAAATCCAAGATAAAAGTTGGATGACCGCAAAAAACAAAGATTGGAAAGGACCGCAGGACCTTTCGTTCCGAGTTCGATCCGCTTGGAATTCCGATACGCTCGGACTGCAAATTTCGGTTCGAGACGACAAGATTCAATTCTGCAAATCGAAATCGGACGACTGCGACGCGATCGAAATCGTTCTGGACCCGGACTCGAGTCTTTTGGATTTCGATACGAATTCCGGTGTTCGCAAAAGGCTCGGTTCCCAAGCCGCAATCGTTTCCTTGAGTTTATCGGAAGAAAAGAAAGTCCGTACCCGACTGAATCGGAAAGAAAACCCTAAGAGCGGAATCGAAACGAAACTCATTTCGACAAACGACGGTTATTCGATCCTCTGTAGAATTCCGTGGACGGTTTTCGGAAAAGAAAACGTTTCGAGATTCCGAAACGGATTTAAGTTTTTGGCGAGCGTTACCGTTCAGGATTGGGACGACGAATCCAAACCGATCCAGCGATTGTCGACTTCTCCGATCAAAGGGAGCGATCCTTATACTTTGGGAGAACTCGAATTGATTCCGGAAAAATATTCCCTTGGTCCTTGGAAACAGGAGAATTAAGAAAATTGGGGTTCGCGACCTTTATTTTCGAAATTTTCCAGTTATTCAACCCATCAAAGAATGACTTCTTCGAAAATCTCAATCATAGGGACAGAAAAAAGACTACAATTACAAACATTAAAATGCTCAAGACCTAAAGGCACAAACATTTCCGAAGAATTAAACTTAAAATATTCTATTTATTTAATATTTAATTCATAAAAGCAAGGCTTTCCACAGAGAACAGGATGATCTTACGCATCCTGCAAAATAGCAGTCTCCATTCTTAAATATAATTGCATCCATCGGCGGAACACGATCTCAAGACCGATCCTCAGTTTTCAAAACCTTCCCCTTGCCAAAGAGTCTTTTCACACCTTGTCTCAACATCAAAGAATTCTATAACCCTGCAAAAGCACCGCATTATAGAACGAAGATCATTTAATTTATCAAAGATTCTCATATAGCAAACTTTCAAAAAGATAATTCAAAACACTGCTCAAATTATCTTCTATCAACGTTTATTGATCAATTCTATTTTCAAAAATAATCATTAACGAATTAATTAATTTCATATTATATTATGAATAATAAATATTCTAAATTTATTTCATTTACATTGATAAAAATAATGCACAGATTCCATGTGATTCAGCTTTGTTATTTGACCATAATGACCACCTTGAATCATAGATTCATTAGTGATATTTTAATCACAAATCACCAAGAGGATATTTCAATGAAACAAAACATGACCAAATGGATCGCTGTCGCAACGCTTGCGATGGCATTAGTAGCCTGTAAGAAAAGTGACGATGGAAACGATGACGTCGTAACGGCTGGATTAATTTACTTTCTCGATCAAACCAGTGGAAACTGCGCATCTATCAATAAGGTTAATGCTACACAGTATTTTGCAATTCTACTTTCGACTCCAAAAGGAGGCTGCAACCAGGCTACTATATCTGGAACAGATTTAGCTTCCGCAAAAGCAATTAGAGCCGCGCAGTACGATGGAGCGATTGCAATTGCAAACTCAATCGGCTGCTCTTCGGCTGCAATCACCACGATTACGAACGCAAAGAACGCCGCCATCAATGCCATGACGCAAGCGACTTTCGATACTTCTGTTTCAAATACTCGCTATACTCCGGTCGCCGACCTGAGAATGGAGCTAATGGGCGTATTGACAAATTCCAACCCTGCTTATACAGAAAGTGAAGTAATGGCCCTCAATCGCATGAGCGTTGAGCAAACCATTGCATTTCAATACATACAAACTGCGATCAGCACTGCCGGTTTAGAAGCGGCTTGCGTAACTGCTTTCAATAACAAAAGAACGGCCGATTTCAAAGGTTTCTCTTTTGCCGACCCGACAGCCATTTCGAAAGCCACAATAACAGGAATCGGACTCGGAATTTGTTCCTACGGAAATGCCGCGATTCCCGCAAATATGAAATGTTCAACTCTTAGCGAAATGTTCTGATTCGACTAAGCGACATGAAGTAAACAAGGTTATCTTTTTTTAGGATGACCTTGTACAATTCAGAAATATGAATAATCTAAAAAATGACTGCTTATTTTCTCTTGATTCTTTTACTCTTTACTGTGCAAAACTGCAATCCTCCATTTGAAACGACCTCCCACGACCAAAACAAAGACGGGCAAATCGACAATCGGCTTTATACGAAATCGGATTCGAAGATTTCTATTTTTATGGAAACCTTCGAATATCAAAAGAATGTCCCCGATGATTGGACCTGGTTGAAGATGGACAGCAAGAATCCGCAGTCGTATCAAACTTTTTACAACGAGATCGCTTCCAAAGATCCGGATAAAGTCGATATTAAGATCTGGTATGGACCCGATAACCTAAAATTAATCGAAAAAGACGATAAGGATTCGGACGGTTTCTTCGAAACGACTCAATATTATAATCGTTTCGCAAAGCCGAAACTAACCTCAGGTATCATTGCAAGAATTGAAATCGATTCCGATCAAGATGGAAAATCTGATCTCTGGATTTATCCCATGAAACGAATGGAATTGGATACAAACAAAGACGGAATTCCGGATAAAATGAGCGCCGATATAAAAGTAATTTCGGAAGTTTTAAAAAGCTTTAAATCCTTTTCACAAAAAAAAGATTTATTAGAACTTTCGCCCCATCAATCCTGGGCAATTCATCCTGAATTCATCCAAGATGAATCTTTAAAAGCGATGATTCCATTTTCTTTATAATTTTTCACGAATGCACAAACAAGAAAACGTTAACCGATTCCCAGTACCGCACCGCCTACGATAAAACTAAGGAGCGTATTTCCCGCATTCAATGCGATAAAAACGGGGGATTTTCGTTGCGGCTCCCACAAATTGCGGGAAAAATCATCGAGAACCAAAAAGAATAACGCGATGATTCCTCCTAACAAAGCGGACTGCCCGATACTGCGAAAGTCCATCCTTCCGATCATCCAATCCAGCACCAAAAATTGAACGAGGGAAATCGCGATCGCCGTAAAATACGTCGTGCCCATGTTGTCCTTATTCAAATCCTTTTCCTGAGCGTTTTGAAGTTT
The DNA here is from genome assembly GCF_003545925.1 of Leptospira yasudae. Taxonomy (NCBI): domain Bacteria; kingdom Pseudomonadati; phylum Spirochaetota; class Leptospiria; order Leptospirales; family Leptospiraceae; genus Leptospira; species Leptospira yasudae. The sequence goes on from NZ_QHCU01000001.1 coordinate 689,156, forward strand.
CATCCATAATTTGCCGAATACAGTATACCAGATCATACCGACGATAAAGGACGCTACCGTCGCCAAGATCACGGACAAAGGACGAATTCCGTAAAATTCTGCGAACATAAAACCTCCTAAAAATTAGGAGAATAATTTTAAACCAAAGAAACCGTTTGTCTGTTAGAATTAATGCGAAACGTTCTTTTTTTTCAGGAAACGTTTCTGATTTTTTGAGCGTCCTCGTTTCGTGGAGAAACTCCGTGGATTCTTTTAAACGCTTTGGAAAAGGCGAAGGCGGAGGAATATCCTACAGTTCGAGCCACCTCTTCCAACGTGGCGCCTTGATCCTGGATCAGACTTCTTCCTTTTTCGATTCGAAGTCTTGCAAGATAATCCATCGGTGTACAACCTAAAACGTCCCGAAAACGATTCGCAAGAGAAGCTCTGGAAATTCCCACGGCCCTCGCAAGATTCTCCAGTGTCCAAGAATAAGCCGGTTTCTTATGAATCGCTTCGAGAGCGGCAAGAATCTTTTCGTCCTTAAAAGCGCTTCTCCATCCTGGAGAAAGAGCCGGATGCGTTTCGAGCCAATGACGAATCACATAATAAAGAAGAATATCCGTAAGTCTTTGCAGAATTAGATCGGAGCCGAGTCCGGAATCGACTTCCTGAGAAATCAAAACCAAAGTCGTGTGCAAAGGATGATGCGATGGAATTTCTCCCGAACGAATCAGAATATGATCGGGCAGTTCGTGAAAGAAAGGATGTTGACTCGTTTCCGGAACCTCGTAACGAACCGAAACGAAAGTCGTGATCGGAACGCCTTTCAGATCGGATTCTTTCGGAAAGATCTCCCGAAATTTTCCGATGTCCATGGTCTTATCGTTCGGAGAGGATACGAGTTCATGATCGAATCCTTTTGCGATAAATAGAATATCACCTTTTTCTAATGGAATACACTTTCCTTTAAAACGAACGTAACAAGAACCCTGCGAAAGAATATGAAAACCTCCGCTTTTGTCGCAGGGGAACTTTAAACCCCAAGATTTATACATCGAAGTTCTCGCGAGAATGTCGTTCTTCCAAGCGGCGGCGGTTAAGATTTCGGAAAGCAGGTCCATATCTTGAGTTTACATCAACATATCTAAAAGTCGAGTAAATTATACGATTGGATATGCTTTTTAGATCATAGGACATAGCCGGATTTCCGGTTTTCGGTTATTCTTTTCCTCAGGAGAATCCGATTATGAAAATTTTTGTTTATGCGGCGAGCGGTTTGGTTTCAGGGCTCGTTGTGGAGAATTTATTGGCAAAAGGGCATGAAGTCTATGCTGCTTCCAGAAAGCCCGAAAGCGGAAAACAAGCAAAGAATCTGCATTGGGTAAAAGCGGACGCTTCCCAGCCGAACGAAGGCTTGGAAGTTTTGGATCAAGTAGACCGCGCCTTCTTTCTTTGTCCTCCGGGTTATACTGACCAATACAGCGTCTTGAATCCGTGGATCGAAAAGGCAAAGTCTAAAAAATTACAAAAAGTTGTACTCATGACCGCGTTCGGAATCGATCATTCACCCGAAGATCTTCCGTTTCGAAAATTGGAAATCGCCCTGGAAAAATCGGGACTTCCTTACAACATCATTCGTCCGAATTGGTTTATGCAGAACTTTCAAACCTTTTGGATCAGCGGAATCCTGAAAGATAAGAAGATTTACTTCCCCGCAGGAAACGCAAAGACAAGTTTTATCGATGCGAGAGATATCGCAGCGACCGCGACTACATTGCTGCTGGACGATTCACATAACGGAAAAGAATACGCGCTTACCGGAAAAGAATCCATCACACACGACGAAGTCGCTCAGAAATTATCCAAGGCGACCGGACTCAAAATCGACTTTGCGGACATCACCCCCGAAGACTTTAAGAAGGGTTTGGTGGGAGCGGGAGTTCCCGAAGATTACGCGAACGTTTTGGTGTATATCGCGGGTAATTTGAAGGAAGGACACGCAGCTCCAATCGTAGATTCGGTAAAACAAATCACCGGAAAAGAACCCATCAGCTTTGAACAATACGCGAACGACAACCGGAAAGTCTGGCTGAATTAAGAATTCAAGAAACGATTAGCCCGAAATTTTCGGGCTTTTTCATATTCAAAAATCATCAACTTCCGAAAACGTAGCGAATATTCCTTTCGACCCCTATTTTTTCTAAAAAACGGAAACTAAGTCTTGCAATCCGTCTAAGTTCCTGTTGAACTATAAACTTAAGTTTAGATAGGAGAATTTCGTTTTATGAAAATCAAAGGACTCGCGTTCCTGTTTCTGATTTCCGCGACTCTGCTCCATGCGGAACCGTTCCAATTGAAAAGCCCCGAGCTTTCTTCCGGTAAGCTGATCGCCAACGAACAAGTGTTTAACGGCTTCGGATGTTCCGGCGGAAATATTTCTCCGTCCTTGTCTTGGACCGGACTTCCGAAAGAAACCAAAACGATTGCGATCACCGTATACGATCCGGACGCTCCGACCGGAAGCGGATGGTGGCATTGGGTGGTATTCAATCTTCCCGCGACTACGACTTCGATTCCGGCTAACGCAGGAAATCTTGAAAAGAATCTTCTTCCGAAAGAAGCGATCCAAAGCAGAACCGATTTCGGCGCGGCGGGTTACGGCGGACCTTGTCCACCGCAGGGAGATAAACCTCACCGCTATTACTTTACCGTTTACGCGCTCAAAGATAAGATCCCTGCGGATCAAAATTCTTCCGGAGCATTGATCGGCTTTTACATCAACTCTTTGAAAATCGGAGAAGCGAAACTGCTGGCGAAATACGGTCGTTAATAAAAAAGCTTCCCGTACATAGCTCGGCCGCGTCCGCCTGATTGTAATCCGTAAAGAAAGATTCAATCGTACGTGCAGGCGGTCGGGCTCTCCACTTTAGTCAAGTTATTGCAAAAGATAAAACCGAAAAAGGAACTCGGATCTTAGGATGCAATAACTTGACTCCGTGTCGATCCCTCGCGGATCGGAATCGAAATTTCCTTTTACGTCGAGAATCGATTCTTCCTCGAACCCTGCTTCTGCATCAATCTTGATAAACGACTTGCGTATGTATCGATCTTTCGTTATTTATCAATTCAAACTTTCACAAAAAGTTCTTTGCATTGGCGCAAATAAATTCTTTACAAATTCGAATTCTCTTTGAGACTTTCTCTCCCACAAGGAATAGATATTATGAAACGTTTATCGGCTTTTTTGATTCTTCTTATTTGCATTTCTACGTTCTCTTTATTTGCACAGAACAACTCGCTTTGGCAGACGGTCTTCGGCGGAGAACAATACAACGGAATGAAACCGAACGAATGCCCGGAAGAACTTCCCTCCGGACTTGTCTCCTTAAAAGACGGAAGTTTCGTGATAACCGGTTCCGCAAACGATTGCAGCCGACAGGATTCCAACGTGAAGATCGAAAAGAAAATCTACGGAACCGCTTGGTCCGCCAAGATCGACACGAACGGGAATCCGGTCTGGTGGAAATATCTCTTTACGAGCAAACCCGTGGATATGGAAGGATATACGATCGGAATTCATAATTTCGAAACCATCCAAAATCTGCTCGCAACCCAAGACGGAGGCTTTGTAACTGCGGGATCGATCGGCAGTGCAACCTACAATCGCAAACTGATCTTTTCGAAATACGACGATCGCGGAGAACTTACGAGCGATCGAATCATTCCCGCCAAGGAAATCTGCGACGGATTTTGCGGAGAGGAAGATCCGCACTTGTATTCGTTTCAAGAACTTCCGAACGAAAAGTTTCGCGGTCTTGTTTCCGTTTCTCATCGGGTTGAAACGGAAGAAAAGAACGGAAACACGACTACGATCGTAAACGCAATCAAAACGAGCTTTTTATACGTTCTTTTCGGAAAAGACGGAAGCGTTAAAAACGCGAAACACATTCCCGATCTTTCGTTCGCTCCGAATGCAAGCGTCGGTTACGAGGAAGGAATCGTGCTTGCGGTAGGCACGGATAATGTGTCCGGTCGCGAATCGCAAAGAGACGTGATCGTTCATCGATACGATTCGGACGGAAAACAACTCTGGAAAAAAACATTTGCGACTCCCGGAGCGGAAGACTTGGCGATTTCCCTTCTCAAACTTACGGATGGAAATCTGCTTTTGTCGGGCGGAATCTCCGGTGCGGGAAAAGACGCGGTGTGGCTTTTGAAACTTTCTCCCAAAGGCGAAACGATCTGGGAAACCAAACAACGATTAGGCGGATTTAACTTTTTAAGTCTGATCATCGAATCGCCCGATCAGGGTTTTTTCGGAGTATTGGCGGGCGGAGAAGGTCCGATGACCGTGATTAAGTTCGATTCTTCCGGTAAAAAAGTCTGGGAGAAAAAACATACGCAGCGTCTTTATATGGCCAACAAAATTCTGAAAAACGAAAAGGGCTACGTGCTCCTTTCTTATACCAAAAAGAAACCCGCGCAGTATATCGACGCTCTTTTGATTCAAATGGATTGGGACGGCAATGTTTCGAAAGATGCTGTCCGCAAGAATTTTCCTTAGTTCGCGATTTTAGAGAGCGAGTTATCCAAAAGCGAGCAGGCAAGCGCGCCGGTTTTCAACAAAATTGGAATTTTAGCGACCAACTGTTCCGACAGGAAGATCGGAATTTTGTTGAAGGGACGGGGATTTTCTGTTAGAGGGGAAATTGTCCGGATTTCCTCCCACCACCTCTCCCCCCACCCAAAACAGGGTGGGGCCTGCAAGTTTTACGATAAAATCGTAGGACCTACAACAAAGTTTCACTTCTTCGGTTTCTTCTCGTATCGAAAACAATCCAGGGTGTGATCCATAACCATTCCCGTCGCCTGCATAAATGCGTAACAAATCGTCGACCCGACGAATTTGAATCCTCGTTTTTTCAACGCCTTGCTCATCGCATCCGACTCCGCCGTTTTACTCGGAACATCCCGCGTCGTTTTCCAAGAATTATGGATCGTTTTATGATCCACGAATCCCCAGATAAACTTGTCGAAGGAACCGTATTCTTTTTGAATATTCAAAAATTCTTTTGCGTTTGCGATCGCCGAACGGATTTTCAATTCGTTGCGGATAATTCCTTCGTCTTTCATCAAGGATTGAATTTTCTTTTCGGAATAGGCGGCGACTTTCACGGGATCAAAATGATCAAAGGCCTTGCGGTAGTTGTCTCTTTTTTTCAGAATCGTAATCCAGGAAAGTCCGGCTTGCGCTCCTTCTAAGATTAAGAACTCGAACAGAGTTCGATCATCGTGAAGCGGAGTTCCCCATTCCAAATCGTGATAGTCGATATAAAGGGGATCTTTCGAGGCCCAAGTGCAACGAGTGACTCCTTTCTTCATCTTCCGCAAGCTCCTTAAAAACGAAACTGCGTTTGGTGAAAGATATCACAAACACAGTAAATCGTTTTTTTAAAATTGGTCCGACAAACGATCAAACAAAATAAGACTTGTAATAAAATCGAAAGTGATCTCGTAACACAGCTCCGATCGAACAAACATTGAATGTTAAAAATAGAACGCCTAAAACACCGGGCCGGGAATGGAATCCAATTCGCCTCAATCTAAAAATGGAAACCGAAATTTTCCGTCCGCATCGGGCAAAATCGCCACCGCCTTTTCGATCGCATCCGTATTCAAAGGTCCGTAGATATGAGGAAAAATATTCTTCCCGTCTTCTTTGGAAAACTTGGGAGAATCGGAAGCCTCGTATTTCAAAGGGGATTTCAATCGATCGGTTTTTACGTATAAAAGAACCAAGTCCGTTCTTCCCGAAAAGATCCGGTTGGCCGTGTCCTCGACTTGATTCTTTTTAGAGCTATGGATAAACCCTTCCGTACGTAAGGATTCCGTACTATAAAATCCGTTTTGCAACGCCGCTTCGTAATCCTTCTTCGCGGCGAGATTATAAATCCATTCTTCGGAAGAATTCACCATCGCGCGATATGATCTTCCGCCCAACCTTGTCCGTTGGAAATCTTATATTCGTTTTTGCCGAGACGGATCACTCCCTCGAATTTTCCGATCATCTGATGAACGGAAGACGCGAACAATCCGGTATTCGTCGCGGCCTTTCTGTGAAATTCGGGAACGAACTGCAGATCGATCGCTTGTGAATCCTTCGTATAAAGACGCCAAGGTTTCATCCAATTTTCACGATCGATTTCAAACACCGCATCCGAAGGAATCTTGTAGATTCTTCCGTTGATTAAAATTGCGTTTTCGGTCGTGCCTGTTCCGTCCGTCCAACCGGCGCCCAAGTTCATTCCGATCTTATCGTTCGCGTTATGCTCCATCATCGACGCCCAATTCCATTTTGTGGAATACGGCCAAACCCCCCTTCCGTAATCCAAACAAGCGAACGAAGTTTCCGGACTGAACTTGTATTCCATCGCTCCGTAACGAACGGTTCCTTCCGCTCCGACTCCGAACAACTTCTCCGTAAACTGAAATCTTCTTTTGGACCAAGGAACGACAACGTTTAACGTTTCCCAAGTTTCAGGAACGGGAACGAAGATTTCCGCCTGCACGGGGATTTTGTTGCTCGGCGAGAAGTTGATCGACAATCGGTAACCTTCTTCTTCTCTGAAGAATTGCAGACGTGCATTGTTTCCGATATAAGTCGCGTTGCTTCCCAACAATTGTCCGAGACTGACTCCCGATCCGAACGGAGTGATGATCGTTCCTTCTTCGAAATCGCCCGTTTTCCGATTGAGCCAATATACGAAGATGACTCCCGCATAATCCACGTCCGAAATCGTGAACGAAGCTAAGAAGTTCTCGTCATAGATACACCAATAGTTCCATTTCTTTTTTCTTAAGTAGTGGCCGCTCAGATTACATCTGTGTAACGGCTTTTTGGACCAGCCGACGGCGTTCAAGTTTAGGTTTCCGGATTTATCGCAAAGGTTCGTTTCTTGTCTGATTTCAGTCTCTAAGTTCATCTGAGGAAAAACTCTTTTTAAGGATTCAATACGGATACCACGGTCGCCCTTCGGAAGTCGACTTCTTTCTAACGCGTTTCTAAACGGAGAATTTCCGCAAAGCTGCGTTATCGCAACGGATTGCGCTGAAACGGCATCGCTTCGATTCCCCTATTCGCGTTAAATTTCTTTCCAAACGGATCAAACTGTGATACGAATTTCGAATATCGTCTTTCTGAAACAATGCGAACGGGAAAGGCGATGTTCTGCTTGAGACGGAAGAATTCTCCATTTGGAAAAACAGCTAATATGAAATATTATCTTACGATTCTCATCCTTTGGATTCAATTGCACGGTTGCATGCCGGCCAATCACATGAACGTAGGCGATCCGGGAACGACCGAGTATTGGCTGGCTCAGATCCTAGGAAGAATTCATCCTCTCATCTTTCGGGAAAACACCGGAACCTTGGAATGGACCGAGCTTTTAGGAAAGTCGGGAGGAACCACACTCGGCAAACACTTGGCATTGGATCCTTCTCTCTTGCCGATCGTTATGGGAGAAACGAATACGAATCTTTTCACCGGTAGTTTAATCGGCGTTCAAGATTTGATCGTCGCAAAGTACGACTCGTTCCAGAATAGAATCTGGACGAAACAACTCGGCGCTGCGGCCGCGACGCTTACCCTATCCCGTATGGCAGCCGATTCGGCCGGAAATTCGTACGTGCTCGGTTATACGAACGCGCCCTTTTCCGGTCCGCTAAGCAGCGGTCAGGATTTATTCATCGTAAAACTCTCCGTAGACGGAAACCCGATCTGGATCAAACAAGCAGGACCGACCGGAGGAAGCTACTTCGTAAATCCACTGGGGATCTGCGTGGATACCGCGGGAAACGTCTATGCCTCCGGAGATTCGAACGGTCCCTTCGGCGGGGCTTATAGCGCTACTACGAATACGTTCGTCGCTCAATTCGATTCCCAAGGAAACCAAGTTTGGGTTAAACAATTTTTCGTTTCAGGCGCGAACTCGAACGGGGGAAGTATCGTGTGTGATGCGGCTTCCGGTTCGGTATATTTTACCGGATGGGGCGGAGCCAACTTTCAAACGGAAACGGCTCCCGGGATCGGCGGAAACGATATGTTCATCTTCAAATACGACTCGAGCGGAAATCGACAGTTCGTCGTCTACCAAGCGCAGAGCGGACGAGAGATTTTATCGGGACCGATTGCCACCGATCTTTCGGGAAATATTATCGTGGGAGCAGAAAGTAACGCCGATTTCGGGACCGGAGCTACGGGAGTAGGTTACTTCGGATCGATCTTAAAATATAATTCGAGCGGAACCCTTCTTTGGGGAAGACAACTCGGTGAGGACGTCGCGTCATCTCAGACTTCCGTCTACGATCTAAGAACGGATCTCGCGGGCAATATCTTTGTCACAGGAATCACAAACGCGAACTTGATCACCGGCGGTTCGAGCAGCACCGGAACAAACGATGCATTCTTTGCAAAATACAACCCAAACGGAGATTTGCAATGGGTCCGTCAGACCGGCGTCTCGGGAAGTTCGATCCAAGGTTATGGAATCGTCATCGATCTGGAAGGAACGATGTATTCGGTCGGTCATACGAACGCGCCGATGAACGGAACCGCATTGAACGGAACCCAGGATTTGTTCCTCGTCAAATACCGTTAAGCCGCTTTCGTTCGATTTCTTTTCTGTTCAAAAAAGATCGGTTTGAGACAAAGGACTGAAAAGCGACCCTCATGAACCGAAATCGAAACATCATCCACGTCGGACTCAGCGATTTATTTCTACCGATCGTGGTCCGATCCAAATCCGAGATCTTTCAGTTTCAATCCAAACTCGAAGAACTCGGAATCGAAATCACGGGAACCAATTACGGACCGAATCAGAACGTACTCACAAGACAACTTTCCCAATCCATGCTGACGATCCAGGTCGTCAACGCGGGACAGAACATTACGCAATTGCTCATCATCTCCGAAAACCCGGACGGTTCCTTGGAATCGATCGAAGAGGATTTCGAACGGGTTCTCGAAGCGTTCGATCAGGTTTGGGGAATTCAAGGGAAGAATGTCGTAAAAAGCGATCTTACGATCCGCTTATTGATCGATTCTTCCACAGAACACGCGTTTGGTGAAATCTGGGAAAAAAGGCTGCGTCAAAGCAGGGACAGCCTGCAGCAGCTTGGGCGACCGATCTTAGGCGGCGGACTTCGATTCGTATTGCCTCCCCTGAATCCGCAGGACGCCGAGGACCACGGAATCGAAATCAAGATCGAATCTTTCTTTCCCGATCCGCGCAAAGTATTCATCGAAGCGATCTTTCTCTGGGGCGCGCCTCGGATGATCTCCGAAAAATGGAACGCATCCGACCGAATTCAAAAAGTCATTCATTACGTGGAACAAAATCTGATCCCTTTTTTGGATCAGGCTTAATAGAACCTTCCGAATTTGTCCGGGGACAAGGATAAACTTTGACGGCAGGAAGCAGAACATGATTCGATTTTTACACACAGCGGATGTACACCTCAGCCAAAAGGAAAAGGAATATTCCCTTTCCGTTCTCAAAGAAATCGTCGCGGCGGCAAAAGAGGAAGAATGCACGCATATCCTCTTCTGCGGAGATTTGTTCGACCGAAACTCGGACATCGCCGCTCTTAAGGAAGAAGTCAAAACGATCCTATCTTCCTTTACCGGAAAAATCTTTTATATCCCCGGGAACCACGAAGAACTCGGACTCGCCGAAGGCGCCTATCCGATCACGGCTGATCTTTCTCCCCTTTCCTATCCGCAAAAGGGAGAATCCTATAAACTCTGGACCGAGGAAATCGGCGGAGTGGAAGCGGAATTCTTCGGATTTCCGTTCAATAGAATTTTAGATTATTCGAATATTCAATTTAAGGAAAAAACGGTAACGTATCGGATCGCACTGCTCCACGGAACCGAAACCAAACTCGTGGAATATCTCGGACCTTCTCCCGAAGAGGCGGATTCGATTCTCGATTCCAAACCGTTTCAGGAAGCCGAGTTCGACTATCTCGCGTTAGGTCATATTCATTCCGAACGTTCGATCACATCCGGCGCGATGATCAAGGCCTATCCCGGTTCGCCTCGGGTCGTTTCCTCCGGAGAATTCGGTCCGCGCACGGTCAACATCGTAACGCTCGGAAAAAACGGAACGCCGGTTCTCAAAAAAAGAATTCTTTCTTCCGCCGGAGAATACAAAGAATTCTCCCTAACCGCGACCCTAACGGGAGAAGTTCCCGATCTCGCAAAACTTCCCGCGTCGATCTCCAAACAGGATTCCGTTCGGATCAAAGTTTCCGGAATCGTGGAAGACGAACACGACGTAACGGAACTTCTCAAACGATTTCCCGAAACCGCGGACTGCAGAAAAATAGAAGTCAAAACCGGCGACCTGAGAACTTCGAGCGTCTTGATCGACAACCCGGTCGCTAAACTATTTTATGAAAAGCTAATGGATCAAAAATCCAAATGGAACGGAGACAATCCTCCCGATTGGAACGAAATCTTAGTCTTGGGTTTGGAACAAATCGAAGACTTCGCGGGGAAGAATTGATATGATTTCCGCGCTTCAACTGCTAAAATTCGGCAAATTCGAAAAGGCGGAATTTACGCTTTCCGAATCCGTCACGATCTTTCACGGAAAAAACGAATCCGGAAAAACGACGATCTTCGACGCGTTACGACTCGCGATCGGAAGCAAATTTCTTACCGCGAGTCAAGAACCGAAAAAGAGCATTCTTTCCCGATACGGAGAAAAGAGTTTGGACGGTTACAAGGTTGTAGGAGAAGTCCCCGAACTTTCCAAAGACGCCGCGCCTCAATACGTTCACTGCGTTTCCCTTCGCGAAGGAGAATTGGAATTCGCGTTTCACAACGACAAGATCATCAAACCCGACTTTCTCCGCAGTAAACTGCTGAACAACGGAGTCAACCTCGAAGGAATTTCGAGTTCGCTTAACAAAATTCATTCGCCCAAAAAGGGAAGCGCTCCGGCCAACGCGTTCGACAAACTCAAAGAAGAGATCGCAAAACTCAAAAGCGGAAGAATCGAACTCGTGACGAACATCGAAACGCTTCACGCCAGAAATAAGACCAAAGTCGCGCAAGAAGAACGGCACAACCGGGATCAATCCAAAGAACTCGAAATCCGTAAACAACTCGAAACGATCGAAAAAAACGCGGCCCTCGATGCGAAGATCCAAAAGAAGATCAAACTCGTGGAAACTCTTTCCGAAATTCTTCGATTGAAAACCGCTCAGGAAACGTTGAATAAAAATCTTCTGTATTCCAAAGACGAATCTTCCGGTTTTGAAAGTTTTCAAAAGGAAATCGAGACGTCGGAAAAAAACCTTTCCGCTTCGACAACCCTGCTCCAAGACAAACAAAGCGCGATCGATTCCAAAAAGAGGGAAATCGAATCCCTTCAAAATCAGCTCGGCGTTTCTCAAAAGATGAAACAGAAAGCGGAGGAATGGAACGAAAGGATCGACAAGGTTCTCCGCGAAGAAGGATTTACCGAAGAGATCCGCACCAGCGAATCGAATCCCGCTCATAGAATTTTGGGAATGATTTTGACGGGACTCGGTTGTTTCGGCTGGTTAGGAGTCATCGGTTCTCTCGTTTTCGCAAACCTGGGAGGTTTTGAAATTCTTTCCGGTTCCTTGATTTCCACGAGTCTCGTCGCGCTCGGAATCTACTTTCTCACGCGAAAAAAGGAACTCGTATCCGTCCGATACAATTCCGAAAAGGAAAAGGATTTCGTATTAAAAATTTCCGGTCAATGGAACTTAACATTTCCCGAATATTCCATTCCTTTGATAGAAAAAATAGAAAACCTAAGACAATTCTTCGCAAAACAAATCCAAAACAACGAAGTAAAGAACCACCAGATCGAATCTTTGGAAAAGGAAATCCGGACGTTTAGCGGAGACACCGATAAGATCCGCGACACGATTCGTCTGGAAACCGAAAAGATCCAAAACCTTACCTCCAAACGGAATTCTTGGCTGAACGATCGAAGGGCTTCCACGATTCAGGAATACCACAAACTCATCGCCGAATTTCAGGCGCAGACCAAAAGTTTTTCCGAAGGTCTCAAAAAGATTCTCACCGATCACGGAGCCAAAACCTTGGAGGATTTGGAGATCCGCTGTAAAACGGCGATTTCCACGATGGAGGAAATTCCGACCCAGTTTCCGAACGATCCGGAACGACATCTTCGAGAAACGAAAAAAAAGGAACTCGAAAAAGAACTGCAGGACCTAAACTCGGAATTACAAAAATTGAATACTGCAATCCAAGTGGAGGATGCGCTCATTCAGGATTCCTTACCGGAAAAAGAAAAGGCTTTGATCGAAACGATCCAATCGATCGCCGAAAAGGAAATCGAATTCTCCCGAATGGAATCCAAACGCAGATCCGCAAAAATCGCGCAGGACATCGTGGAAGAAATCTCCAAAGATCAATCGATGCAGTTCGCGTTCGTAGCCTCCGAGATCGGAAAAGAAATCAATCGAATGCTTCCGAAACGAGAGGTTTCTTTCGAAGCGATCGACAAAAAAGAATCGATCAAGATGAAGGATCAGGCCGGTAATCTGCGATCCATCGATCATCTTTCGGGAGGAACGGTCGCTACGTTTTATCTGATTTTTAAATTGTTCTTAGCGCGCAAGACGGTCCCTAAAAACGGAATCTTATTACTCGACGAACCCTTTGTACATCTCGATCCGGGAAGAATCGAATCCGCACTGGAATATCTGAAACAATTTCAAAAAGAGACTGACTATCAGATCTGCTTCTTTACGAAACAAGCGGAGTTAGCGGATATCATCGCAAATTCGTTTCCGAAATCGAAGAAGATTCCTTTATCATGATTTTCGAATTGACTTAAGAATTCTTCTTTTTAGGCTTTTATAAAAAAATAATAAATCGAGGTCTATTTTGAAAACGCTCATTCATCGAATTCTTCTGGCGCTTCTTCTCTTACAAGTTTATAACTGTTTACTCTTTGATACGCTCGGAGTGGCTCCGGGAAGAATCAAAGGCTCCGAAGCGGCCAACAATATCCGCGACGCTGCGATCGTAACCGACCTGATCAATTCGACGATTTTAAACGGACGTGCAAGCGTTTCTATCCTCAGTCTTTTGGCGGATCAACTTTCGGGTATCAAATCGGACGGAACCTATGTGAAATCCGAAGTGGACGATTGTGTTGCGGAAATCAAAGGGCTCAGCGGATATCTGATCGGTTCTGCGCTTACGATCGTGCTTCAATCCAAATGTTCTTTGGAAGCGGATAAGGTTTTCCTCGATTCTCCGTTCCCGGAAATCTGATCAACGCGTAAACACGGAAACGCTTTCGAGATGGCTCGTGTGAGGAAATAAATCCACGGGCGTCAGTTTCTCGTATCGGAACGACTTTGTCAGTTCGAGCGCGTCTCTTCGAAGCGTTTCCGGATTGCAAGAGACATACAGCACACGATTCACTTTAGAATTCAATAATATCTTTTTCGTCTCCGGATCCAACCCTTCTCTCGGCGGATCCACAATCACCACGTCCGGCTTTTCGCCGATCGCATTCTGAAGCGACTGTAAAACCTTTCCTTTGACAAAGGCCGCATTTTCGATTCCGTTCGCTTTGGCCGCGCCGATCGCGGAACGAATCGAATTCGGATTCTCCTCAAGACCGATCACCCGTTTCGATTTGGAAGCCACATACAGGGAAATCGTTCCGATTCCGCAGTATGCGTCCACAACGACGGAATCCGCGGGTAGATCCTCCACGACAAGATCATACAGATTCGTGATCTGAAACGGATTCACTTGGAAGAAGGTGGAAAGACCGATCTGAAAATCGAGATGCCCGATTTTTTCCTTCACGAAATGTCTTCCGAACCAGGTCGTCTCCTTATCGCCTAACACAACTTTTGTGTTCCGCAGATTTACGTTCTGGAGAATGCCCACGACTTCCGCTTTCGACTTCTCTTTAGATAAGAATTGTTTGATATACGAATGCAGACTGTTGGTCAGATTTTTTCTTCCGGGAATTTCGGCTGCGTTCGTGACGATTCCCACGAGAATTTCCTGGGTTGCGTGCGCTTTTCGAAGTACGATATGCCTCAGTAGACCGCTTCCGTTTTTTTCGTAGTAAGGACTGATGTTTTCCGTCCTCGCCCAATGACGAATCGCCGCCGCGACGGTCGTCAAATCCGCGTCCTGAATTCTACATTCCTTTTGATCGATGATGAAAGTGTTTTCCTTGTTGTGTAAACCGAGTGTCAGAACGGATTTTTTTCCGATCTTGCGATGACCGAAAGGCAACTGAACCTTATGACGATACATCTGGTCCTTTGGACTTTTTACGATCGTTCGTATATCGAGCCCTTTAAAACCGCCGAACTGTTTTTCGATCTCTTCCTGTTTGTGTTGAAGTTGTTTTTCATAACCGATATGCAATCGGTCGCAACCGGCGCATTCGGGGTAGTGTTGACAGGATTGACTCGCGGGAGGTTTCATTCTCCTTTCAGGCTTTCGCGCCTTCGCGGCGTGTCAATCACATCAGATAGATTTTTCCGTGTTTGTCCTTGATCATCGGATCGGCTCCGTGTTTTAAAAGGAGTTCGGCAAACTCGGACATACCGTGAGAAGACTTTGCGAGATTCATACAAGTGACTCCGTCGAAATCCTGTACGTTCGGATCGGCTCCGCTTTCCAAAAGCAAACGAAACGGCTCCAGCTTTCCTTCGTTTACGCAGTGATGCAACGGACTCATTCCGTTTCTATCCTTTTGATTCAGATCAGCGTTTCCTTGAATCAAAACGTTCATCATTTCCAAGGGAGAATCTTCAATGATACAATGTAAAAGCGGCGTCAAGCCGGTGTTCTCATCGGCGAGATTGGGATCGGCGGAAAATTTCAAAAGGGTTCGGACGATTTCAAGCCGTTCGTATTTGATCGCGAGCGATAAGGGTGTTACACCGTGATACAGATTCGCATTCGGATCCAACCCTTTCTCCAAGACCTTTTGAACTTTGGAGACGTTTCCGCTTTTGATCGCTCCGAAAAATACGAATCGTTTCCAAAAAGAAGCGGGGCCGGCTTTCACAAAAATCGAATCGACTTGCATACGATCTTTTTCCATAATTACTTCTTTCATCGACTTCATTTTATCCTTCCTTTAACAGCACAACCCGGATCTTCGTTCTAAAATATCCTAGGATATTCTACCGGAAAAGCTGGGGTCTTGTATTGTAAAAAAGGGACAAAGCCTGGTTTTTCAATCCGTACCAAATCAAGGGAGAATAACCGGAAAACGCGACGAATTCCTTCGTAAAATGAGCTTGGTCGTAAAAACCGGCGTCCAACGCAAGATCGCTTAAACTTCTGTCTTCCGATCGCATCCAAGCGGCGTTTTGAAAACGGACGACTCTCGCGAATTCCTTGGGATTGTAACCGATTCTTTCCTGGAATTTTCGCTCCAAGGTTTTTTTGACCAAGCCCAAATGTTTGGAAAGTTCGGAGATTTTGATTTTTCCTTTGGCGTGGAAAATCCGAAGAACCGCCTCGTTCACGAAAGCGTCGTTCGACTTATGAGTATTTAATAATTTACTAAAATACTGATCGGATATGCGAACGCGGTTTTCGAAGGTTCGTGCGTCTCGAATTCGTTTTATAAAATCGGAATATTCGGATGTCCCCGGAATTTCCAAATCGGAAAGATGACTGTTCACTTCCTTTGCGGGAATCCGGAACAAGGACGAAAACGCTCCCGGAAACAATCGAACGTTAAAAAATCCGACCCTTCCACTCGGAGCGATCTTAAAATTGGAAAGATGATTCCCTACGATATGTCCGTTTGATGAAATCCATTCCTCCTTTCCGTTTTTCCAAGAACTGAACCGAATCGGATCTCCGTACGAAATATGAAGTTCGTTTTCGACCGACGCAAAAATCGTCGGAAATTCCGTTCCGTCCTGCATCGTCGTATCCGAATCGGATTCGGATTCCCAGCCCCAATAACATCCGATCCATGGAGAAAGAATCGAATTCGGTTTAGCAAAACGGATTTTCATTTCGGTTTAAAATTCTTACTTTTTTACTTTAAGGATGTTCTTTCGACTTCCATATAGTAATGATCCGGAATTTTTCCGGCAGGTCCGGAAAACGCTCTCGCTTCGATCGTCCGAAACCCGAGTCCTTTGTAAAGCGCGATGGCGGCCTCGTTCTTTTGCGAAACGTCCAAAGAAAGCGTTTTGAAATCCGGAAAACAATTCGCCATAAACCGAATGAGTTCCTTTCCGATTCCCTTTCCTCTGTGCTTTTCCGAAACGGCGATATGTCCGAGATACAATCTTCCCGGTTTGGGAGGTTTGATCATTCCTTCGGTCGTCAAGCCGCGACCCATAACCTTCGGTGCGGAAAGACCATATACGGAAATAATACGAAGCGCGGTGCCTCCGTTGAGCAGCAGGAAGGAAGGCTGACGATAACTGAGGATCGCGCCGACGACTTCTCCCTGAAGCTCAGCTACAAAGTGATTCGTATAAGAGATCGTATTGCCGCGTTTGATAAACGAAGAACGTAAAAAGTCGAACGGAGTCTTATCGTTTTGCGTGAATACGTAATCCCAAGCGGCGGGTCCGGAGGAATAAATCAAAGGAACGATTGCGTCCACGTCTTGGAGTTCGGAGGGACGGATTTGAAGGGAAGGTTTCAATGGGTTACTCTCTCTTTTTTTCGCACAAGGCTAATCCATGTTCGCTTCGACTCAAGCGAGAAATTCCCTTTCGTTCACTCGCAAGATCGCCCTCAAAACGTCGCTGCGCGTGATCATTCCGATGACGTGAATCGATTCGTTCACGACGGGAAGACATCCGATTCTTTCTTCGAAAAGAACTTTCGAAATTTCACCGATACCCGCGTGAATCTGAACCGATAAAACCCGGGTTTTCATCATTTGTCCGATCGTTTTACCGAGTTCCGATTCGTCGGAATGACCGAGTTTCCAACGCATCCAATCGCGATCGGAAAGAATGCCGCATAACGTGTTGGAATCGTCGAGAACGGGAACGTGCCGAAACCGTTTTTCGATAAAGATTTCCTCCGCTCTTGCGATCGGATCCTGTTCGAGAAAAAAAACTACGGGAGAACTCATCAAGTCCCGCGCGGTCAGTGAAGAAAGGGATTCTCCTTTGTTGGAGCGGACCTTTCCCAAGGAAGAAGAGGCCTTGTATTCGGAACGGATCTCTTCTCCCACTTTAGAGGATCGAAGCGGAACTTCCGTTTCAGATTCGGATTTGATTTTCGAAACGGCGGGAGAAGGAGCGATCGAATGAAGAGGATGTACGATCTCCGGTCGAACCGGCGGAACGTAGGTTTCCGAAACGCCTCTCGTCACCCAGAAAAACAAAACTAATTCATCCTTAGGATCAGATAATTGTACGAAGCGATGATCCTTTGCGTCATTTCCAACCCGTCCTTGTTCACGTCGGGGTGATATTTCTTAATCAACTCTTTGAATCGTTTTTTAAGTTCTTCTAATGTACAAGGACCGTCGAATCCGAGAACGTCGAGATGTCTCTGCGTTTCCGGGTCCATTTCCTGAAAAACCGAAACTGGCTTTTTCTTTTTCGGTTTTTTACGGAAGGTTCCGAACAGATCGTAATAGGCGCGATCCCGATATTCTCTCGTGATCTCGCGGAGATGAAAGACCTTCGTATTCAGAATCGAAAAGATATGATTCTTTAAAAAGACGTCCGCACCGTAATCGTTTTGGATCGATTTCAGTTCGATAAAATCGGAAATTCCGTTTTCCACGATTCTCTCGAAATTGAACTTATCGTCGAAGTACGAATCGAACGCGTCGTCGAAGTCCAACGTCGCGGACGATAAAAGAAGGAGTAGTTCCCGATCGAGTTCGTGTCTTTCCAAACGCGATTGGATCGTTTCCTTCAGACCGATCTGAAGCTCGGCGAGATAATTATCGTCGAAGTATATTCCGTTTTTTGCAAATTCATCCCCGATTCCCTCTATCTTGAGAATCTTGGATAAAAGCTGAATGAGGGAATCCGCGTGCGTTTCGTTGAATCCCGCGGCGGCTCGGGACGAAAAATGCACGTCGTTTCGGAGATCGTAGAAGATTCTATAATAGTCTTCTTTGCGGATGTTTAAAGCGGCTATGATCTTTTCCACGGGGATATACCATTCGCAATTCGTACATCCCGATTGAATTTCGAAAATAATATCCTCTAACGAGGATCGGATCTGATCAAAACTTCGAGTCTGCATACTCTTCTACTTCCAGATTTTCCACCCTTGCAAATCCGTTCATCAATTCTTTTTCCAATTAGACTTCTGGAATCGGAAACGGAAATCTTCCCGAACATCGAAAAAAGGTTTGCTCGGATCGTTTCTTAACCTCATCCATCCTTATTATGCTTCCTTTAATCGCCGTTCTTGCTTGTTTTCTTGTTTATTTTCTCGGTTACAAATTCTACTCGGGCTATATTTCCAAATCGATCTTCGATTTAAAGAGCGATCACGAAAGCACCCCTTCCCACAAGCTGAACGACGGAGTGGATTACCTTCCCACAAAACCCATCGTATTATTCGGTCATCATTATGCGTCCATTGCCGGTCTTGCTCCCGTGCTCGGTCCCGCCGTAGCGGTCATCTGGGGATGGTTGCCCGCGATGATCTGGGTCGTATTCGGAAGCATCTTTGTGGGTTGCGTACACGACTTCGGCGCGCTCGTTGTTTCGGTCCGCAATCAAGGCAAGAGCATCGGTCAAGTCGCGGAAGATTTGTTAGGTCATCGTGCGAGAAGTTTGTTTCACGCGATCATCTTCTTCTTAGTCGCGTTGGCGATGGGAGTGTTCGTTCTTGTTCTTGCCGAGATGTTTTCCGCGGACCCGAAAGCGCACATCAAACCGGTCGTCAATGAAACCGCAACGCTTCCCGCTTCCGAAACGAAAAAGACGGCTTCCACCGCTGCGACGACCGTCGCGGATACTAAAACATCCAAAGAAGTGCACGATCATCCCGGCGAAATCAGAACGGAGGAAAAACCTTCCATCAAGTTGAGAAGTCATTTTCCGGAAGCGGTGATTCCTTCCGCGGCCATTATGATTCTGGCGATCATCATGGGATATCTACATTACAAAAAAGGAATGGATCTCACTCCTCTTACGATCTTCAGCGTTCTTGCGACCTTATTCTCCATGATCTTGGGAATGCACGACGGAATCCTTTCGTGGACCGGACTCAATCACGTGGAAACATCTCCTTCGACCGGAACATGGAAATACATTTTGTTGTTCTATGCGTTTCTGGCATCGGTGACTCCGATCTGGTTGCTTCTGCAAAGCCGAGACTACATCAATTCGTTCTTATTGTATTTGGGAATCATTCTGATCTACGTCGGATTTTTTATGGGGGGAATGCTCCAGCAATTTCCTTCGTTTAACGCCGAAGCGATCCGAACCGACTCCATCGGACTCGATCTGATTCCGTTCGTATTCATCACGATCGCGTGCGGAGCGGTTTCGGGATTTCACGCGTTGGTCAGCTCGGGAACCACGGCCAAACAATTGGATCGGGAAATAGACGCAAGACCGATCGGTTACGGAGGAATGATCGGCGAATCGTTGTTAGGTTTGTCCGCCGTGATCGCCTGCACGATCGGTTTCACTTCTTCGGAAGAATGGTCCGGCTTTTATCGTTCCTGGTCCGGCATTCAAGGTTTAGCGCCTCAAGTCGGAGCGTATATCTACGGGACCGGAAGATTCTTATCGCAGATCGGAATTCCGGAATCCTTCGGACAAGGATTTATCGCGCTGATCGTCATCAGCTTTGCGTTGACTTCTCTGGATTCCGCGACAAGACTTCTTCGTTACAACATCGAAGAGATCGCCGAATCGACCCGTATCTCTTGGATTCAAACTCTCGTCGGAAACCGATACGTTTCGAGTTTGATCGCGTGCGCCGCGATCGGCTTTTTCGCGTTTATGGAAATCGAACAGGACGGAAAGAAGAAACCGGCGGGACTTGCTCTCTGGAAACTCTTCGGAACGACGAACCAGCTTCTGGCTGGACTTGCGTTGTTGGTGGTGACCATTTTTCTCCTCAAGTCCAAGAAAAGAATCAAAGTCTCCTTTATCCCGATGTTGTTCGTGTTATCCGTGACTCTCTGGGCGATGATCCGAAACTTTTTCGACTTTTTAAACGGCCCTTCTCCGAATATACTATTGGCAGGAGTCGGCGGAACGTTGATCGTCCTCACGCTTTGGCTGCTGGTCGAAGCAGTTCTAACCTGGAATCGCATTAGAAAAGTATGAAATTCTGTAGTTCTTGCGGATCGCCCGTCGTTTACAAAATCCCGGAAGGAGACAACCGGTCCAGACACGTATGCGACAACTGCGGAACGATCCACTATTCCAATCCTAAAGTGGTCGTGGGAAGCATTCCTATTTGGGAGAATCGGATTCTACTTTGTAAACGCGCGATCGAACCCAGAAAAGGATTTTGGACTTTGCCCGCGGGCTTTCTCGAAAACAGAGAAACGGTGGAGGAAGGAGCGATTCGCGAAACCAAGGAAGAAGCGAACGCAGACATTTCCATCATCGGATTGCAGAGCGTCTACAGCATCCCTCATATCAGTCAGATTTATATGTTCTTTTTAGCCGACTTGGTGGACGGAAAATTCTCCATTAGCTCCGAATCCGAAGAAGTGCAACTTTTTTCGGAGGAAGAAATTCCCTGGGATCAGCTCGCCTTTACTTCGGTTTACTTCGCCTTGAAAAAATACGTGGATGCTCCCGTTAAAAATTCCCTGCATCTCGGAAACATCAGAGATCGCAAAACCCCGCCGAAAGAATCCTGAAGAACGCAGAACCCGTTCTTAAAAAAATATGGGAAAAAAAACGTACTAAATTAGAGTGTACTGCATGCGGAACGGAATTCGTTTAACAAAGACTGCGGTCCTCTTTCTTCTTCTGATATCGTTTCAACTGCGCGCGGATTCCTTTATTAAAACGAACTCGGATTCATTTTCTCCGAACTGGGACGGAAAGAACGACGTTCTCGAATTTAAGATTTCCAAGTCCGCTCTTCCCCGTCTCGCCGATTGGGAACTCGTCGTTAAGAACTCGGCGGACGACGTTGTAAAAACGTTCAAAGCGGATCATAGAAGAAAGAAAGGATTCTCCCTTTTACCGTTTTTACAAGACGACTCGAAATTATCTCCGTTGGAAATCGGAATTCCCGAGTCGATCTTTTGGTCGGGCGAAGACTCGAAAGGATTTCTTCTCCCCGACGGCGAATACAAATATCGATTGAGATTCGTTACGGAGAATAAGGAGAATTTATTGTCCGAAGAAAAAACGGTCGTATTGGATTCAAGACCGCCGAGTTCGGAAATCAGCGCTAAAACCCGAGTCTTGTTTTTAGGAGGAGATCGAAATTCCTCCCGCCTCAATATCTCCCAAAAAGTTTCGGGAGAATCCTCCGATTTTTTTACCGGAGAATTTCTGGATTCCGAAGGAAAGATCGTTAAGTCCTACACTTGGAAACAAAAGGACGTCCCTTATATTCTGAGTTGGGACGGAACCGACTACACCAACAAACAACTGTCAGGCGGGATTTACAAATACCGTTTGGTGGGAAGCGACAAAGCGCGAAACGAATCCGTTTCCATACTTTCCGATTTAACGATCCGCACCGAAACGATCGGAGTGGATTTGTTTTCCGATTCCAAATTCTATTCGTATCTTCCGGGAAGCTCCAAAAACTCCGCGCGGTTTTCCTTTTATATTTCTCCCAAGATCAAATCGGATTCGTACGAAATCGAAATCTTTCAAAAGAAAGGCAACGAGGAAAAGAGCGTCTATCGTTTCCGCGACACGGGCGAACCGAACGCGGAATGGAAATGGGATCTTCGAAACCAAGCGGGCGATCTCGTCGGCGGCGGAACTTATTTTTATCGTTTAACGGTGCATAGCCGATACGAGCGTCATCAATCCATTCCCTCATCGTTCGAAGTTTCCAAAGAATCCTTCGATTTGGACGTGTCGGTTTCCGTAAAGGAATTCACTCCGGATAACGACGGTAAAAACGATCTGCTTAAGATTCTTCTTTCACACTCCGGAATTCCGCTTCAATCCTGGGAAATCACGTTATACGAAATTCCTCCGTACACTTCTCTCAAACGAAAGATCAAGACCTGGAACGGAGAAGGACAACCCGGTTCGGAAATCCTTTGGGAAGGCCTCGACGAATCCGGTGTTCGAGTCGGATCGTTAAGCGAATTCTATTTTGAATGGAAATATACGGATATCTTCGGAAGAGAATCCACCGGTAAAGGCGCCGATTTCAAAACGGGAATCTTAATCCTGGAAGAGGAAGGCTCTCTTCGAATCTCCGTTCCCGAATCGCAGGTGGAGGCGAGATGGTGGAGTTTGCCCGGAAAAATCCGCTCGGTGTTAAACGAATTCCCGGGATATAAAATCGAATTGCAGTCCCATACCTCGCATCAAGGCGACGAGGAAGTCAATCAAGTCGCATCCGAAGACCGCGCCCGAAACGCATTCGAATACTTCTTTTCCAAGTCCGTTCCGTTCGGTAGAATTCGTTTCCGGGGTTACGGAGAAACGTTACCTCTAATTCCCGGTTCCGGAAAATACGAAGCCGATAAAAATCAAAGAATCGATTTTTTTCTTTCACCTTAATCCGTTATGTGCACCGCCATCATTTACAGAAATCCGGAACGAAAGATCTTCGGTTTAGGATTTAACAGAGACGAATCCGTAAAAAGAAAACCGTCTCTGGCTCCGACCAAAATCGGCAACGGTCCGGTTTATGCGATCGCTCCCTTGGACGGAGATTACGGAGGAACTTGGATCGGTGCGAGTTCTTCGGGTGAAATTTTTTGTCTTTTGAATTTCTACGAAGCGACTCTGAAGTTGTTGAGAAATCCAACAAGCCGCGGCTTGCTCGTGCGTTCCTGTTTGTTAAGCGAAGTCAAACCGGAACTGTTGAAAGCGGATGAACTTTCGAACTTCTATCCTTTCAAACTCGTAAGAATCACTTTGGAAAAAACGGAAATCTTCGTCTGGGACGGAAATGAATTCTCCCGTTCCGCCGATACGAGTACGTTTCAAATCTTGGGAAGTTCGTTTACGCAAGGACCCAAGGCCCAGGTTTCGAGAGAGGCCGTCTTCCAAGAAAATTACCGGCCGAAAACTCTTCCCAACGCGGAGGAATTCCTCGCCTTATCGAAAAATTTTCTGACCTCTCATCTGCCTGAAAAAGGAGCGCTTTCCCCTTGTATGCACAGAAGGGACGCACATACCGTGTCCAAAACGGAAATCGTATTTACGGAGAATGAGTTGACGCTCACCTACCAGGAAGGCCAACCTTGTGAATCACCGGAACCGAAGGTTTTCAATTTGACTTTGACGGATTTTTCGGTATTCGAATAGTATAACTTATGGCCGACACAAAGTCCTTATTCAACGACTCTTTCGAGTATAGAGATCCAGCTCTGCAAAAAAGAAAAAACGCGCGCGTAAAGATCACGTTGGATGCGGAGATGTCGATTAAAGGAAAACAGGAAAGACATCCGGTCACCATTCTCGATATCGGAACGGGCGGAGTCGCTCTGGATTCCAGAATGACGATGTTCGAAGGCGATCGCATTCATCTTCACACGAGAATCAACGGCAAAGAATTAACCCTCGAAGCCGAAATCATCCGTTCTTCCGGTAAAAAAGCCAACAGCATCTTCGTTAATATCGCGGACGAACACAAAAACGAAATCCAAGAACTCATTCATAAGAAGTTTTTTGAAAAAGAAAAGAAACTGAATTAATCGTTACTTCGCTTAACAAAACCCAAACCCGCTTTCGTTTTTAGATTGATCGCCGTCATCCAACGAGGAAGATCTTGATATGTGCTTCTCTTCAAAATCAACCGCTCCGGAAAGTCTGTATGCTAGGCTGTTCGCTCGGTTTTATGATCGGTTTATGAACGGTATCGAGACAAAGGTTCTTTATAACAGAAGAAAAGAACTGATAGCTCCTTTGCACGGAAAAATTTTAGAAATCGGGAGCGGAACCGGAATCAACTTTCCACTGTATGGAAGCAAAGCCGACGTAATCGCAATAGAACCTTCCCTCTCCATGATGGAAAAAGCTAAGGAAAGAATGGCGAACTTGCTTCAACCCTCATCCGTACATTCGAAAATTCGAATGGAGATCGGAGGCTTGGGAAATCCCGAGACCGAGGCGCTCGTCCCACCGAACAGTATGGACGCGATCGTGTTCACTTTGGTTTTGTGTACGGTTCCGGATTTGGAATATGCGATTCGTTTTGCGCGTTCTCGTTTGAAAAAAGGCGGAAAGATTCTCCTTTTGGAACACGTGCAAGCTCAATCGGCGGCAGGAAGAATTCTCCAGAACATCCTAAACCCGTTTTGGAAAAGATTCGCGCAAGGCTGCAACATCAACCGAAACCCGGTCGCGGTCTTGAAAGCGGAAGGATTTCGACCGATCCAAGAGGATCGTTTTCGGCATACATTGCCGTTTTATCAAGCGATCTACGAGTTCGGCGAATGAGAGATCGGTTTCCGATCGGAAACGAGGGAACAAATCATTCTTACCCAAAACGATACGAAGAACGTTTCTAAATTTATTTTTTTCCCTCGTCGCCCGCAACGATCGAATATCTCGTAACGCAAACAACGGGAATCAAAGGCAAGATGCAAAAGCCCGGTCGCATCACGACGTCGACGTTTCTCAAAACGGAAGATCCGGTTTGCGTTTCCATTTCCTTCAAATAAGAATGAACTCCCGATGCCGGAATAAAAAAGATCCCGAATCGAAACTTGCCGGATTCGATAGAAGAAATGCTTCCTTGGGAAGAAAGATTCGATTGTGGTTTGTCCAAAACGACGTAGGAAAGTCTACGCGGCGGTGAACCTCCGCAACTCAGCAAAATCTGAGTTGCAAACGTCAAAAAGGAAATTGCAAACCATCTCATTGACCCTTCTCCTTATGAATCTCACCGCTGTCCAAGGCGAAACCTTGTATCGAAATACAATTGAATGGAACCAAAATGCTCGCGGATTGAGTGACCTCCGCATCGAGAATCGTATCGTATTTCGTGTCCTTAAGGGCATTTGCGAAGGCTTGCGCGAGACTGAATTTAAAGCCGCAGTCTTCCCCCTTGCGGATTTCACCTTTGAGTCCTTGGATTTCGGGAAGCTTTCTCCCATTCCAGTCACCTTGCGATAAAAGATATACCTTTTGAGTGCTGGAACAAGCGACCGATGCCGCTAGGAACGTTGATACGAATAAAAATGAAACTGTTTTCACGAAAGAAATGGCACGGACGAAAGCATCGAATCCGTTTCTCCTTTTGAATTCTTCTAAGGAAGATAAATGGAAAGCTTCCTCGATGGCAAACGGATTCCGGAGAAACGTAAAAATTTAAACAATAATATATCATTTTTTGAATATACTATAAATCGAATACAATCCGTTTTGAATCAAAAAATCCTTCTCAAAAACCGTCCCGATTATAATTCCGAGAACATGCAAAACAGCCTGTCGCGAATCCGCCTCAAAATGCTCTTTTCAATTTGTAAGATGACTTGCGGACATAATTTCAGAAAAAGAGAAGCCTCTCTTATTTCGAGGTTGGATTGAATTCTCCCCTTGCGATTCCCGAAAATAAATGTATGAGGACGGCGTTTGGAATTTCGATCTGGTTTATTCTTGCATTGCCGTTTTCCGTATTTGCCGATTATTCAAGCAACGGTGCGACGCACCTGGTTCGTGTCGAACGCGGACTCAAAACGAACGAATTTCTCATTAAGGCTCTCAACAGTTCGATTTCCAACATCGGTTCCGATGCTGACAAAGCTCTTTATAAACGAGTCATTCAACATCACGTAGAAACCAACCAGCTTTACTTTCAATTCGATCTTGAAAAATCCTACTCTGAACTCAAACGCACACAGGATCTGCTCGTGATTCTATATTCGAGTCTGATCGAATCGAGTAAAAAGACGATTCGAGGAGAATTGAATTCTCTCGGTTATCGCGCCATTCGAGGGACCGAAGCCAAACCGAAAAAACATCTCGAATTGGGTTATAGAGAATTGGCGGCGGCCGAACAGAAAAAATTGATCGCCGATAATTCAAGACCGTATCTGCAGCCGATCAAATTGGAACTGCTTTACGAATCTCTAAAATTGCTCAAACAATCCAGAAAGTATGTGATCCTTCTTTCCATGGAATATCTTTCCGATTTTCCTCCCGATCCGGAAACCGAGGATTTTTTGGGAATCCTGAACGAGATCAATCGAGCGATGTTTTCCCGCAAAGACGAGTTTGCGAGAATCCATTTTGACAATCACTTTCATACCTATTCGGGCGAGAATCTGTACGACACATATTGGCAAGATCCTGCCTTGGAAGAACTGGAAAAACCACTGGGCGAAGTCGATGCGGCTTACGTCCGTTTAAGACGACAAGCCAAACGTTGATTTTCTCCGCGTCACACGATCGATCCTGGAAATCCTCCGGACCAAATTCTTTTTTCCGATCGCACTTTCGAAATTCAGGTGACAAGGAATTCTTCCCTAGATACAACCGATCCTTGTGTTAGAATTGAGTTGTCCCAACTGCGGAGCGCCCGTCCCGTTTCAAAGCAAGGCTTCCATCTATGGAGTCTGTCCGAATTGCAAAACTCTGACCGTTCAAAAGAACCAGTCTCTGGAAAGTTTAGGCAAGGCCGGAGAATTGGTCCCCGATCTTTCCCCGATCCAAATCGGAACCTCCGGTAAAACCAAGGACGGGATTCAGTTTCAAGTTGTCGGAAGAATTCAACAGCAATACGCTCTCGGAACTTGGAACGAATGGCACGCGATTTCTCAGGATGGAAATTCGATTTGGCTCGCGGAAGCGCAGGGCCAATTCATGATTACGCAGCTTAAACCGACTTCTCAGAACGAAGTTTTTCCGGAACACGATCCGATTCGGGATTTGGATTCTCCTCCGGACGTATATTTTATCTCCTCCAAAACCTCCAAACAACTCTTGAGAGCCGGGGACACTCTCAAACTAGACAACGAACTCTGGATGATCCGCGAAATCGGCCTCGCGACCTGCGTGGGCGGAGAAGGAGAATTGCCGGTCGGGTTTCAGACAGGAACCACTTCCGTTCTTTTAGACCTCGCCACCGATCAAGGCTGGTTTGCTACATTAGATTATTCTCATACACCTCCCCTTTATTTCCGCGGGATGATGTACAGTTTCGATCAGATTCAGTTCATCAACCTGCGAGATCCGAAAGCGTTCCAAGGATTTCAGAAAATTCAGGAAGCGAAGGCGATTCAATGTATGGGCTGCGGAGCTTCTTTGAGTCAAAGAAGTCCGGATTTTTCCAAATCGGTCGCCTGCGAATATTGCGGAACCGTAATGGATACGAGTAAAGACGAACTGAAAATTCTTTCCAAGTTTCAGGAAGTGATCAAGGACAACGTTTATCTTCTTCCCGGAACAAAGCTCGCCCTCAAAGGAAAAGAATGCGAGGTGTTGGGCGTCGTCAAAAAATCCGTTCACGCAGACGGAGAAATTTTTCCTTGGACGGAATATCTTCTGCATTATACAGGCGGGTATTACTGGCTGAATGAAACGAACGGACATTGGACCGTATTCGAACCGGTTCCGTTTATTCCGAGAACGGTCGTCGGATCTTATCCTCCGAAAAAGAGTTTTCAAAAAGAAGAATATAAGTTGTTTAACTCCTCCACGGCGGGAACCGATTTCGCGTTCGGAGAATTCTATTATAAAATTCATGCGGGTGACACGGCTGAACTTGCGGACTTTATCGCTCCGCCGAAAATGCTTTCCTCCGAAAAAACGAAGAACGAACTTTTCTGGTCGATCGGCGAATACGTTCCTGTGGACGAATTAAAAAAAGCCGTCCACGGAGAAGTGAATCTTCCGGAACCGGAGGGAATCGGCGCCGCGCAACCGAATCCGTTTACAAAGATCAAAAAGCGAAACGTAAAGATCGCAAGTTGGTTATCGATTATCATGCTGCTTGTTCAGATCGGCTTCTGTTGGAATGCGCAGGAGAAGGAAGTTTTTAAGAAGGACTTTGCTTATGTGCGCGATCCCGCTCCCGGCGGAACGACCGATTCCTCTTTCGTCACTGAGACGTTTCAACTGAGCGGCGGCGACAGACAGAATGTGCAGATCAAGATGGACGTTCCCGAACTTTCCAATCATTACATCTATTATTCTTTGGCGTTGATCAATACCAAAACGGACATCGCTTACGATACGGGCTTGGAAATCAGTTATTACCAAGGTTACGAGGACGGAGAAAGCTGGTCCGAAGGGGATAAGTCCGCCGATATCATCATCGGAGAAGTTCCCGCCGGAGAATACTATCTTCGCCTTGAATCGGAATCGGATTTTCCTCGAGGAAGCGGTGCGAACGTGACCTTAACGGTCAAGCGCGACGTCGATCAATCCGTATATTATTTTCTGTTCCTGATCGCGATCTGGCTTCCGGTTCCGTATTCGTTATTCCGAAGTTTTTCTTTCGAGACCTCGCGAAACGAGAACAGCGATTTTGCTCCGTCGACTTCGAGTTACGATTCGGACGACGACGATTCTTCGTATAGCGACGATTAATGGAAAAATATAAAAGTTCGACAGAATTCTATTCGATTTTATTAAGAGGCGACCATGAGCTACATTAAACAATTATTATATCCCGCGTATGTTCTCTGGCTTACGGGCTATCTCACGTATAACAATTTTTACGGGGGTGGTTCGAGCAACGTGGACGAAGTGGAGAACGTTCCCAAAACCGTTCGAGAAAATCCCGGAGTTTACCGCTCTCACTACGCGAACTTCATGAGATATTCCGGAGGGAAGTAAAACCGTTTGCAGACCGCCCTTTATATTTCCGTTCTTATCATTTCTTCCTGCGGCCTCGTTTACGAACTTCTGGCCGGAACCATCGCCTCTTATCTTCTCGGAGAAACGGTCACACAATTTTCCCTTATCATAGGAACCTATCTCTTCTCGATGGGAGTCGGCTCCTGGTTGTCCAAGTATGTGGAAAAGGATCTCATCCCTAAGTTTTTGGAAATCGAACTCGCGATCGGTCTCGTGGGAGGTTTTAGTTCCGCCGTTTTGTATTTGAGCTTCGGACAAATCCGTTATTTTCAGATTCCTTTGTTTTTGCTCGTGATTCTGATCGGGATCCTGGTCGGTCTTGAAATTCCGGTTCTATTGAGAATTCTAAAGAAGGAACTTCAATTCAAGGAACTCGTGTCGCGGGTTTTGAGTTTGGATTACGTGGGTGCCTTGCTTGCCTCGATTTTATTTCCGATCTTTTTTGCGCCGAAACTCGGATTGATCCGCACCGGATTCTTATTCGGAATCTTGAATGCCGGAGTCGCGCTCTGGGGAACCTGGGCTTTACCGCTCAAACATTCGAGACTGATCCTTTTGCGCGCCCAATCCGTTGTCGTATTAACGCTTTTGATCTTGGGATTTTCCTTTTCCGATCTGATCACCTATTACAGCGAAGAATCCTTATACACGGACGAGATCATTCTTTCCAAACAATCCCAATTCCAAAGAATCATCGTTACACGCTGGAAAAACGAAATCCGTCTTTTTTTAAACGGACATCTTCAATTTTCGTCCCGGGACGAATATCGCTATCACGAAACCTTGGTACATCCTGCGTTACTCGCTCATCCTTCTCCCAAACAGGTTTTGGTTCTCGGCGGAGGGGACGGTCTTGCCGTGCGGGAAATTCTCAAACACAAAAGCGTGGAATCGGTTACGCTGGTCGATTTGGATCCGGCTGTCACGAATCTATTTACGGATCACGGAGTCCTCAAGGAACTCAACGACGAAAGTTTAAAAAACCCGAAAGTGAAAGTGATCAACACGGACGCGTTCGTTTGGCTCGAGGAATCGGACAAAACTTTCGACGTCGTCATCATCGACTTTCCGGATCCGAGCAACTTCTCCTTGGGAAAACTTTACACGACCGCCTTCTTTCACGTGTTAAAGCGAAGAATGAATTCGTCTTCCGTGTTGGAAATCCAATCGACTTCTCCGTTGTTTGCGCGTTCTTCGTACTGGTGTATAGAAAGAACGATCGCTTCCCTCGGTTATCAGACGCTTCCGTTACACGTATACGTTCCTTCTTTCGGAGAATGGGGATTCGTTCTCGCGGGTCAAAGACCGATCCGTTTCAAACCGGAATTTCCAGATCATCTCCGCTTTTTAAATGCGAAAGAACTCGAATCAATTCAGATTTTTCCGGAAGATATGTCCAGGATTCCGGTGGAGATCAATCGTTTGGACAATCAGGCTTTGGTTCGTTATTACGATCGGGAATGGAATCGAATCTTGGATTGAAATTTACGGAAACTCCGACAAATTTACCGTGAAAACAAAGGACGGCCCCGCCCTGGTTGGGTGGAGAGGCGGCGGGAAATTTTCGACAAAATTTCCTCTATCAGAAAATCACGGTTTCGTAAAGTCGAATCTTCTCTTGAAATTCGTGGGAACTCCCACAAAAAGCGGAACTTAAAAGCGAAAGACTTGTCTCACGAATTAAGAGTTTTAACATTTAAAGATCCACGGATACCGAACATTACTTGAGGATTTTCATGAAAAAAAATATTTCCCTTCTCACTTTATCTTCTTCTCTTGCGTTAGTCTCCTTGTTTACGTTTTCTTTAAGCGCAGGTCCTACCGCGCCCGAAAGAAAGATCGAAACGACGGTTCATGATTTTATGGAAGATTATGCAAAACCCGCCGTCAAAGCAGCGAAAAAAGGAAAACCGGAATACATCGAAAAGATCCTAAACGAACTTCCGAATTTCGCGTTGGAAGAACAAAAAGCGAAGTGGAACGAAATTTCTCAGGAAGCGTTAAAGTCGAAGGACTATGAGCAATCCTGCAAGTCTTGTCATAAGGAATTCAAAAAGGAATACAAGAAAACGTACCGCAAACGACCGATTCAAGTTTCCCCAGAATTGATCACTTATCTAAAAGAACTAAAGAAATAAATTTCCGTTGGATTCAAACGGAAAAAATCGAATCGAATTCGGTTCGGTTTAACTTCCCGTTTTGGAAATTTCTTGATAGGGAGGAGCGATCGCTTCTCCGGTATCCTTCTCGGCTTTTCCGTTCAGATCCAAAATCAAAAGCGTAATATCGTCTTCGAACTGATCCCCTCTCCCAGACCAAGACCGCACCGTGTCGAACACGATTTGATTCAAAACGCCGCCTTGGATTTCCGAATGCGATTTTAGAAGATCGTAAAATTTCTGATAACCGAACATCTGACCGAACTTGTTGCGTGCTTCCGTGACACCGTCCGTAAAAAGAACGATTCGATCGTTCTTCTTGATCGGAATGATGAGCTGGCCGTTTTTCAAATTTCCGTCGAGTCCCATGATCCAACCGGGTAAAAAGATCTCTCTGAATTCTCCCTTGGAATGGTTGAGAATCGCGATCGGCGGATGTCCCGCGTTGGAATACGTTATGATGCCTTTGTTCAGGTCCACGATCAAATAGGCGGCTGTGATGAAATGTTTTCCGTATTTTCCCATCAAAGCCCTGTTCACGTTCTTGAGCAGATCCGCGGGTTCGACCGCTTTACGCACTTCGATCGAGAACGCGAGTTTTACCATGGATGCGATGATCGCTGCGGGAATCCCGTGTCCTGAAACGTCGCTGATAAAAACGCCGAGTCTTCCATCGCCGTAATCGTGAAAGTCGTAGAAATCGCCGCCCACGGAACTTGCGCATTCCATCTTGACCGAGAGTTCGATTCCTTCGAGCTTCGGAAGTTTATCAGGGAGAATCGATTCCTGCAATTCTCTCGCGATTTTCAACTCTTGCTCGAGTTCCGAAAGTTTAATCTGATTCTCATACGCGTCGATGCTCGTCTGCAGACTTTCGGCCTGTAAGGATTTGAATCGATCCGCGAGCGCAAAAGACAACAACGTCATCTCCAACAAGGAACCGATCAAAGAACCCCAATTCGTAAACAAATTGCTCGGCAGGATTGAAAGATTCCTCAAAACGGTAACGAGAATAAAAACGACCAACACGGACCAAGCCATCAAAAAGAACCGCGCCGGTCTGTAGCCTTGGCGATACCGATCGATCCCCGCATAGATCACGATGACCGAGGCGAGAATCGGAAACAAGGTCAAAGCTTGCATATTCCAAAAATAGAATATAGGAAAGAAGGAAAGCACTACTCCCACGATTCCGGGGAACATAAAAAGGATCAGAATCCGATCCAAAACCTTCGTTTTCCGATCGGTGTGCAAAAACGATCTCGTAAATTGAAGGGAAAAAACGATCGCAAGATACGCGAACGGAACCAACACGTTGTTCCAAGTCTTTAAAGAATTCTGGAAAACATATTGATTCCCGACGCCGGTCACGGACAACTGCCACAACGCGAAGGACAAAAGATAGAGAACGTAAAAAAGATAACCGGCTTCTTTGACCGTGTATAAAACGAATCCGTTGTATACGAGCATCACCAGAATCGCACCGAAAAATAATCCGAAGAGAATATTCTGAATCTGAACGTTTACGATAAACTCGTAAACGCTCCAAGCCTTGAAATTTAAGATCAAAGATCTTCGTGTCGCGACACGAACGAGATACTCATCGGTTGCGGCGTTTTTGGAAACCAGACGATAGACTGGATGAAAATAGCGGACGCTTTGTTCTTTCTGAACTTCTTCGTAGCGAATCGGAAAACCGGAAATTTTTCTGTAAACGGTGAACTCTTCCGCGGCAGGATTGGCAAGCTCCAAAAACCATGGATGAGAACCGAACTCGTGATTTTTAAAACGCGTTTTAAAACGGACCCAAAACGTGGATTGCGTGAACCCTTTGGAAAGGCTGTTCTTTTCGAACTTCTTCCAATCCGGGTTGAAGTTAAGATTGGAAAAATCCTCGATGCGAAATTCGTTTTTAGGATCTTCTAAGATTTGAAGATTCTTTCCGAGGTATTCCCCTTTCATTTCACCGGAAAGAGGGAATACGAATTCTTCCGTTAACGAGTTTGTCTTTAGAGAGGTTTGAGTTTGAGAAAATACGTTAGCCGGAATCGCAAGCAGAGTTCCGAAACAAAACGAAATGAAGAAGAGAGATATGCGTGGCTTCAAAGTTTCACGCCCGCAAGTCCCAGAACAAACTGAAACTCCGCGGGAGAAACCGGTTGAATCGAAAGGCGAGATCCTTTCTGCAAAAGCACCATGTTTTTAAGCGCTTTCTGTGTTTTCATTTCTTCCATCGTGACAGGTTTCGGGAACTTTTTTTTGAACTTTATATCTACCATATACCAGGTCGGATTCTCAGCCTTACTCTTCGGATCGAAGTATTTGTGAGATGGATCAAAAGCGAAATGATCCGGATAACCGGGTTTTACTACTTCTGCAATTCCGACGATGGAAAGGGGGTTCGCCCTACTATGGTAAAAGAGAACTAAATCCCCTTTTTTAATACTGTCACGCAAGAAATTGCGGGCTTGATAATTTCTTACCCCTTCCCAAGGAGCGATATGGGAAGGAGCGTTGTAGAGGTCGTCGATGGAGAAGACGTCCGGTTCTGTCTTAAACAGCCAGTGCTTCATTCCATTCCGGCGTTGTAAGCTGGATTCGTTTTAATACCGTTTTGTTTTTTGGACTTAACGGTTTTTTCCGGCTTTTTTTTAGCACCTTCCTCGTTGGCCGGATGAACGATCGTCATCAGCTCATCGTGAGAAATGGTTTCTTTAGCCAGAAGAGCCTTTGCAAGTCCTTCAAATTTGGAAGCGTTCTTGCGAACGAGATCGCGTCCTTTGTTCAAACATGTCTGAATGATTTCACGAACTTCTTTATCGATCATCGCCGCGAATTCTTCGGAGTAGTATTTGCTGCTATGACCCATATCTCTTCCGATGAACACGTTAGCCTGATCGCCGCTGTAATTCACGGTTCCTAGTTTTTCGGACATACCCCATTCGCAGACCATTTTGCGTGCTATGTTCGACGCTTGTTGAATGTCGTTGCTGGAACCCGTGGATGTGACGCCGAACTTGAATTCTTCCGCGATAAATCCTCCCATAGCCACCACGATCTGGTCGAGCCAATAGGTTTTAGGAAGAATGTGTTTGTCTTCTTTTGGAAGAGATTGCGTCAATCCGAGTGCACGTCCTCTTGGAATGATCGTAACCTTGTGAACCGGTTCGGTATAAGGAAGAAGGGTTCCTAAGATCGCATGACCCGCTTCGTGATACGCGATGACTTCTTTTTCTTTTTCAGAAATGAAGAAGGATTTACGTTCCGGTCCCATCATCACTTTGTCGCGCGCTTCTTCGAGTTCTTCCTGAGTGACTCGTTTCTTATTCTTACGAGCCGCAAGCAACGCGCCTTCGTTGATGAGGTTCGCCAGATCCGCTCCGGTAAAACCGGGGGTTCCTCTTGCGATAGAATGAAGGGAAATATCGCTCGTCATCGGAACTTTGCGGGAATGTACTTTTAGGATTTCTTCTCTTCCTTTGATGTCCGGAAGATCGACCATTACTTGACGGTCAAAACGGCCCGGTCTGAGCAAAGCCGGGTCCAAAACGTCCGCACGGTTCGTAGCGGCCATCACGATCACGCCTTCGTTCTTTTCAAAACCGTCCATCTCAACGAGCATCTGGTTCAAAGTTTGTTCTCTTTCGTCGTGACCGCCGCCGAGTCCCGCGCCTCTTAAGCGACCGACCGCATCGATCTCATCGATAAAGATGATACAAGGAGAATTCTTCTTTCCTTGGTCGAACAAGTCTCTCACTCTCGAAGCTCCCACCCCGACGAACATTTCCACGAAGTCCGATCCGGAAATGGAGAAGAAAGGAACTCCCGCTTCTCCCGCAACCGCTCTTGCGAGCAATGTTTTACCGGTTCCCGGAGGACCGACTAACAGAACACCGGTGGGGATTCTCGCGCCGATCGCGTGAAACTTTTTAGGATCTTTTAAGAACTCGATGATTTCGACTAATTCTTCCTTTGCCTCTTCGCAGCCCGCTACGTCTTCAAAGGTGACTTTTACTTTCGGGTCCACGGTCATCTTCGCCTTCGACTTACCGAAGGAGAACGCTTTGTTTCCGGTGGATTGAATTTGCCTCATCATGATGAACCAGAAGAGACCGATCAAAATTACGATAAGAAGAATATTGCTTCCGATGACGCTCCAGAATTTTCCCTCTTCCGCGGAACGAGCGTCGAAGGACACGTTAGCTCTTCTTAAGGACGCGATGAGATCCTTATCCAAAGGAGCGACGGTGGTTCTGAATTTTACGGGCTTAGCCGTTTTGGATTCCGCGTATTCGGATGGAATGTAGAATCCTTCGATGACGTCTTTCTCGATTTGGATCTTATTGTATTTGTCTACGCTTCCTTTATACAATTTACCGAGAGGTTTTTTACCTTCCACCGGCTCCAGCATATTCAAAAAATCGGAATAGGAGATATCCTTAGTGGCGCCCGCGTTATTTTCGTAGTTGTAAGCGATGATCAAAACGACCATCATAATAATTAGGACAAAGAATACGTTTTTCAAGTTCTTGTTCATGGAGTTCTCCTGTAACTTAGACGCCTGTAAGAAACAATCAACAGGCAAGAGGTTCCTTCTGATAGGATTTCACGTTTCTTCAAAAAGGCAAGGAAGAATTGACCGATAACGCTAAAAGGAAATCGGCGGGAAACGGAAATCGCGCGGATTTTTTTACAACGCCTCAAAAATTTTGATTTTCTCGATCAGAAAAATTAAGCTGCAAGGTTCTGTCCCTATCGAGCGACCAGAAAGCGAGATAGCCGCAGCGAAGCAACGGCCTTTGCAAAGTAAATACGAGACAGGTTCTTACGTCAAAGGTGATATTTTTCGATCACGTCGTCGATATCTCCGAGAGAAATCGAACGAATTGCGGCTTCCGCGTCGTTGATGATTTGAATCAGACTCAGGTTTTCCATCGGCTCGAAATCTTCCTTTAAAAAAGAATCGCGGGACTTGAGATCGAATCCGTCGTTCCAAATTCCGATTCGAATGCGGATGAAATTCGGAGAGCGAAGAGATTGAATGATGGACTTCACACCGGGATGATCCGTTTCTTGAGTTCCTTTATCGACTACGATTCTTCCGAGAGGAAGAGTCCAGTCTTCTTGAATGACCAGAATTTCTCCCACTTGGATTTTTAAGAACGAAGCGATGTAAAGAACGGATTCGCCGGACAGATCGCTGAACGTCTGCGGTTTTAAGAGTACAACTTCTTCCCCCTCAAAATCACCGCGACCGATCAGAGATTTCTTCTTCTTGGTCTTGATTTCAACATTGATGTTATTCGCGATAACATCCAAAATTTTGAAACCGATGTTTGAGCGGTTGTTGTTGTATCTGTCCCCTGGATTCCCGAGTCCGACGATCAGCTTCATGAATACCTATCTGTTTTTATCAGATTAGACCTGATTGAAGTTCCGTTTTTATTTTTTTCCTTTCTTAGCTTTGTCGTCGCCAGCGGCGCCTTTAGCTTCCGCTCTTTCAGCGGCAAGGAGTGCTTTCGTTTTATTTACGGAAGTAACGATCGGATCTCCGTTGATCAAAATTTCCCAGCTTGCAGGAACTTTCAATTGGCTGATCTTGATCGCATCGCCTACATCGAGATCGGTAACGTCGATGGTAAGGTTTTCGACCAGATCTTCAGGGATCGTTTTAACGCGGATCTCGTGAATGATATGTTCGAATTGACCTCCGGTTTTGGAACCTTTCGCAACACCGGTAGTCTCGATACCGATTTTGGTGATGATCTTTTGACCGGGAACGACTTTGTAGAAATCAACGTGACGGATTCTGTCGAGTTCAGGAAATCTTTGGATTTCTTTTACGAATACTTTTTGTGCGCCTTGGCCTTCGACGTCGAGTTCGATCAGAGTGGACTGACGGATTCCGGAATGAACCATCTTTTCCAGTTCTTTCTCGTTCACCGCTCCGGAAGTTGCAACTCCGGCGCCGATGATATTTACGGGAACCAAGCCCGAAGAACGAAGACGATTGTTTTCGTTTTTACCGGTTTCTGTTCTTTTTTTAACCGCGATTTTGTGAATTGTGCTCTGGCTCATTCTTATTACCTAACCTTAATCGAATAAAGTGCTGACTGATTGATTTGTATGAATCCTCTTGATCGCGTTCGCGAAAAGAGGAGCTACGGACAATGATTTCAATTTGTGAATCTTTTTGGATTCGGGAATCGCGATCGTATTCGCAAGAACGACTTCCGTGAAGTTCGTCGCGTTGATGCGATCCACAGCCTCGCCGGATAGAACTCCGTGAGTGGCCGCGCAATAAACCGACTTCGCTCCGTGTTTCAAAAGAGCGTCCGCGGCCTTACAGATGGTCCCTGCGGTGTCGATCATATCGTCGAGAAGAATACAATTCTTCCCTTCGATCTCGCCGATCACGTTCATCACCTCGGAGACGTTCGCTTTCGGTCTGCGTTTATCAATGATCGCTAATGAACCGTTCACTTTTTTACCGAAGGCTCTCGCTCTTTCCGCACCGCCCGAATCGGGAGAAACGATCACGAGGTCTTCGATCTTTTTCGTATTGATGTAGTCCGCAAGAACCGGAGCAAAGTGAAGATTGTCGACCGGAACACGGAAGAATCCTTGGATTTGATCCGCGTGCAGGTCCATGGTAAGAATACGATTGAGACCAACGACTTCGAGAAGATCCGCAACGACTCTTGCGGAAATCGG
The DNA here is from genome assembly GCF_003545925.1 of Leptospira yasudae. Lineage (NCBI taxonomy): Bacteria > Pseudomonadati > Spirochaetota > Leptospiria > Leptospirales > Leptospiraceae > Leptospira > Leptospira yasudae. Next base: position 727,003 of record NZ_QHCU01000001.1, read on the forward strand.
AACGCGCGGCTCCACTTTTCTGTCCTGACGACCGTAACCGTAATACGGGATCACGACGCTGATGCTGGAAACGGAAGCCCTGCGAAGAGCGTCCATGATCAGAATCAATTCCATCAAATGATCGTTCGCCGGAGCGGAAGTCGATTGAACGATGAAGACTTCTCTTCCTCGAACGTTGTCTTCCACCTTCACCGAAATTTCTCCGTCCGAGAATTTCTTCAGGTTAATCTTGCCGGGTTGAATGTTAAGATGAGTACAAATTTCTTCGGCGATTTGTTTGTTGGAACTTCCCGCGAATACCGCGATATCTCCGTTCATGGATGGACGGCCTCCCCTTTGATCATGGCGGAAAGCATCTGTAAATCTTCGGGAGAATTCACTCCGTGACTTTCAAGGTGATTCTTTAATTTCATGGCACCGAGTTTCTTTCCGGAACTTCTATATAATTTCACTAAATCGGGAAGATAATATTCTCCCTGTGCGTTGGAGTTTCCGATTTTCCGAAGAGAATCGAAAAGACCTTCTCCATCAAAGACGTATGTTCCCGTATTGATTTCGTTGATAAGTTTTTCTTCCGCGTTCGAATCTTTCTCTTCCACGATAGCCGTAACATCGCCCGAAGAATTGCGGATGATTCTTCCGTAACCGGTCGGCTTTTCAACAATTGCGGAAAGAATCGTTGCGGAGAATTCGTTTTGTTTGTGTTCTTTTACGATATTGCCGAAGGTTTCAGCGGTAATCATAGGAACGTCGCCGCAGGCGACGATCACCGAACCTTGAAAGTCTTTGAGTTCCGATTCGGCGCAAAGAAGAGCGTGTGCGGTTCCGAGTTGTTCGGTTTGTTCCGCGAAAGTGACTCCGGAAATTCCGGAACAGAGAGCTTGCACTAATTCTTTTTTGTAACCTACTACGACTACGATCCGTTCTACGCCGGACGCTTTCAGGTGATCGAGTACATGAAGAAGTAGCGGTTTGCCATTCAGCTCTACCGCAACCTTAGGCTGATCCGTTTTCATACGGGTGCCCTTCCCTGCGGCTAATACCACAGCGACCTTATCCTGAGTAGGTTTCATCGTTAATAAATGTCAGTAATTCACTGGCTGGGCTGCTAGGATTCGAACCTAGGAAATGGCGATACCAAAAACCGCTGCCTTACCACTTGGCGACAGCCCAGTTTCTAAAAGTTGAATCGTACGAAAGTGAGATTTGGGAATTCCTGCCTCAGCCTGTGCAGCAGTTCTTCTTGGATCTCAAGGCCCTGGACCAGCCCGTACACACTCGAACCTGAACCGGTCAAAGAACAATAACTGGATCCAAACTCCAGGAATCTGTCCTTGAGAACTCCCAATTCCGGATGAAGTTGGAAGGCAACCGGCTCAAAATCATTCAAGAGCCTACCCTGCAGAGCGCTCCAATCCCCGTTTTTTAAGACAGAAATCAGATTTTCTGACAGCGTATTCCCATTTTTCTGGGAGCCCCCCTCTTGTAAAGGTTTTTTCAATAAGGAGTACATTTCCGCCGTATTCATCACCTGCGGAGTTAAGGCGAGAATTCCCTGTCCCGGATGAACTTCGATTTCTTCCGAAATTTCACCTCGACCGGTGACGAACGCATGACCTTCTCCTAAAAAGAAGGGAACGTCGGAGCCGATTTCAGCCGCAAGATCGCGCATCTCGTCTGAAGTAAAAAAAGAACGCCAGGAAAAAAGAAAGTTTAGAAGAGAAGCGGCATTCGTACTTCCTCCTCCAAGCCCACCCGCGGGAGAAATCCGTTTTGTAAGATGAATTTTGACTCCCGGAAGTTCGGGAAAACGAGATCGCGCCTTTTCATAGGTCTTATAAAGAATATTCTTTTTAAGATCGCCCTTTTCGGAAACCTGATCGTATAGTTTCCGTTTTTCTAATATGATTTCGTTTTCGGAAACGAGTTCGAAAACTCCGTTATCCGCCGGTTCGATTTCGATATCGTCTCCCCAAGAGGTTCGGAGAAACACGCTTCGGATTTCGTGAAATCCATCCGGCCGTTTGAACGGGATTTCCAATCCGAGGTTGATCTTAGCGGGGGAAAGCAAACGATTCTTCCTTTGTTGTTGCAAACGACTTCATTGTAGCCTAACGCAGAATGGATTCGATTTCGCCTACGATTCTTTTTACGAGATGAGAAGGGCTTTTCAGAATTACGTTTTTTCCAAACGGGAAAATCGTCTCTAAAAACCAGGCTTCTTCGCGAATCTTCGCTTTTGATAAATGATAAACGACATTGTCGAAGGTTTTCGTTTCGGAAGTCCGTTCGAGACCGAGTTTTCGATTTAAGTTGTAGAACACTTCTTTCGTGTGCCAGATTTCCGCTACACCGGAAGAATTCTCCTGTGATTTTCTGAATTCTTCAAATTCTCGAATGTATGTCGATTTCTTGTGACCCGCGGGTTGCGTAATCGGATCGTTACCGATTTTTAAGGAGAGAATATGATCGAGTCGAAAGTTTCGAGGGGCTTTTCGTTCATGACAAAAACCTAATAAATAATCTTCTAAAGAATGAAACAAAAACCACGGATCAACTTTTCTCTGAGAGGATTTTTCTCCGCTTCTAGATTGGTATTCGAGAATGAGGCTTTTTCCTTGGCGAATCGCTTCTTGTATGTTCGTTTTATAAGCGGACAAGGCTTCTTGTCCGGCAACCGGTACGATCGAAACGATTTTTTGAAGAATCTTACGCGTAGTTGCGTTGGTGTTCGGATCTTGATTTGTTTCTGCGGCTTCTTCTAAAATTTTGCGAAGGGTAAGCCATTCCCGAATGCTGAGGCGCAAACCGGAATCAAAACGAAACGGAAGAATCAATCCGAATGTATCCGTTTCCGAATCGTAATCGACCTGAATCAAATCCGCAACATGAGGAGTCGCGCCGAGAAAAAAAAGTTCTCCGAGCTGTTCCTTTAAATCTTTTTGATTGGTTACACCCGTCACACTGGAAAGTTCTTCCAGTGTCATTCGTTTCCCGTCCCTAAGATGACGAATCAGATTTAGTTTGAAGTTCAGTCGAACCGTGCTTGGATTCATGAAAACCTACGCCTCAAGAGTAAAAACGGCGCACATTCTGTAAACCGGAAATGCGGGATTCTTGCGAATCGATTTGTAATTGAAAAAAGGAAAATTTTAAGGATTTGGAATCCGTTTGCAAAAGAAGTTTCTTATTCTGCGTTCATGCAGCCAGAGTCAGAAAAGAAAATTCTTAGAAACATTCAATATCCGCGGAAATTTTATTTGGAATTGATGGATTCCGCCGGAGTTTTTATCGGCACACCCTTATTTTTAAAGGGGAATCGAATCCTAATTTCGGTGAATCAAAAACTGAGCGCGACGGAAGGTGATTTGATTCAAGGTGCGATTTACGGCGTTAGAAGTCGGGAATCTTGCGTTTTTGTCGGGAGAATTCTTTCTCGTTGGGAAGAAAGTTCCTCAGAGAGTTTCAGTTTTTACGATCATTCTTGCGTTTTGGAAATTGAAACGGAGGAACCTCTTCCACCGGGGATTCGGTTGGAAGAAGAATCAAATTCGTTTCGATAGGGATCGATTTGTGTTGGCTAAGATGTGGATTGGTTGGTTAAAAATTTTTGGTACCACGGGAAACTCGTGTCATATATAGTCCGAATCGGGTTTGGCGAGAATTTTAGCTGTCTGCTGATTCGATTGTGAGCCAGGTCTAGGTGCCAGATATAACTGTAATATTCATGAAATGTTGGAACTCCTGCGTTCACAGTTTCCACAATAGAATCCCCAACCCCTACCTCATCTAAGGCCAACAGAAAATTAAAAAGGTAGCAACGCGAAACTCCATGCGCGTTCGCGAAGGCCCCTAAAATAGACCAATATCCGCTGCTCACTCTAAAGTTGATCCGCTTCATCCTTCCTCGATCTTGATATAAAGTCGTTCCGGCTTTAGAATTGATGCGCCGCGTAGCCGAAATAAATTTTCCATATCTCCTCAATAGATAAGGAAGCTTCTTCGACAAACTCAATTGATTCTCCGGCGACAGCCGATCGTAGTAATTTTCCGGAACGAGCAACGTGACAACCTTACTCGTTTCTTCAACCAAAGGAGACTCGATTTTATGATGCGAATCGGAAAGTATCCATTCCATACCTTTCACGGTTCTCCCCAAACGATCTCGAGGAGCCCTATCTCATAAAAAAATCCGAAAACTCAAATAAAATCCTCCTCCTTATCCTTAATTGATTTGATCACCACTACCGACGCGACATCTCAATAAGAAAAACGGAAAACACAACGTGATTGACAATCCGATTCACGAAAAGATTCTTCCGAAGATGCGAAAACTTGTCCTAATTCTCATTCTTTGCTTACCCGCTCTTTATTACTCTGGAACCGTACTCAGTTGGGAGAAAAAGAAGAAACTCCCGATTACGGGAGACGAGCCTCATTACTTAATGATCTCGGAAAGCCTTGCCGTTGACGGCGACCTCGATTTAAAAAATAACTACGAGCAAGACGCTAAAACGAACAGAATTATCGGACCGGTCGATGCGGAAAACCACACTGTTATTGTTCCTTCAAACGCGATAAACTACGGGCACAAAAAATTCTACAGCATTCACTCCATTGGAACGTCTTTACTTTCATTGATCGGATACAAGACTTTCGGAATTTTAGGATCAAAAATTGCGCTAACTCTAATCGCAGGCATTCTCCCTTTTCTTTTTTATTCCATGGGAAGAAGTCTCCATCTCTCGCCGTTTCAATCCGCCGCCATATCGATTCTTTACTCCGTCAGTCTTCCGTTTCCGATGGCGGCGGGACAAATCTTCCCCGATCTTCCGAGCGGCATTCTATTGACAACCGCAATCGCGATTCTCCTTTCATCTGAAACGAATACAACATTCAAAAATAGGAATATTCTTTTTTTTATATGCTCCGCCGTTATCGGTCTGTCAATATGGCTTCATCTCAAGAATCTGCCGGTTGCAATTCTTATTCTCTCTTTGCCTTTCCTATCGAAAAAAGAATGGACGTCAAAAACCAAAGCGATCCTTTTAGGACCTGCGCTTGCTTCGCTAATCGGCCTCGTGATTTACAATCTTCTCTTATTCGGATCCTATGTCGGCCCCTATGCGCGCGCAGGCCGCAACTTCCACAAAACCTTCGATCCCGATCTTTCCCATTGGATCACGGTGTTTTCCGGACTTTGGATGGACCGCAACCAGGGACTTTTCTTTCAAAATCCGTTGATTTGGATTCCTGGGTTGTTCGGTTGGATCGCTCTAATTTCGGATCAAAAACTCCGTAAGGTAGGGATTCTCCTGGGGATTGTCGTGATTCTTCAATTAGGAATCAATGCAGGACACCCCTGTTCTTACGGGTGCCTTTCCTTGCCGGGAAGATTTCAGTGGAGTTCCGCTCCTTTGTTCTTTCTACCGTTCCTTGCCGGATGGAAAATTTTCAATGCCGCCTATCGAAAGATTTCCTGGGGAACTCTATTCGTCTTTGTCGCTTATCAAATTTGGATCGGTAAAACCTGGTTCGATCATACGGCTTCTCTCTATCATACGATGGAACCGGACCCGGCCCAAAGGACCGGTTTTTTACCGGACTCGATTCTTCCGTATTTACCTTCTTGGACCGATATCAATGAATCCTGGAAATCTCCGATCAATTGGGTTTGGATTCTCATTTTTCTCTCCCCGATTCCGATCTATTTTCTGTGGATTCGGAACAATCCGAAGATGCAAAACGGTCTGAATCCTTTGATTGACAGAGAAGCTAAATAAGAGTCAGTATTCTAAGAAAGGTATCTAAAGAATCGCCATGAAACGAAACCCGAACACAATCCCCAAACTCATTCTCTCTTTTGCGCTCGCGATCCTACTTTCTTCCAAAATAGAAGCACAGGACGCGACCCAGAACGTTAAGGAGAAGATGGTTTGTCAAAAGATCGAACTCATTGTGAACGGACAGACCTACGACGACGGACATAAATGCGTTTCTCCGGATGCGATCTGTTATCTTGTGGAAGGCCTTTCTTTGAGCTGTTTCCCAAACCCCAACCGTGAACCCGCGTTAAACAAGCCTAAGACGAACTAAGATCAAAAAACTCCACAAACCGGGCGAACGCGACAACAGCGAAATCTTGTAAGGACAAATCGCGACTCTTGTTCCAAGGGAGACGATCGCTTTCTTTTGAAGTCCGCAATCAAACCTCACAAACACCATCCCAACATTCGTACAATAAAAAAGGCGCCTCAATGGACGCCCTTTTTATATTCAACCTAAGAAAAGCAGGTCGAACGAAGAAAGATTAAAGACTTCCGAGAACGGATTGATATCTTTGAGCTTCTTTTTCCAATGCTTGAGCTTGTTTCAGATATTTTTGAGATTGAACGTTGCTTGCAAGGAATTTGCCGCCGGTGGATCTTCTTGCGAGTTCGCGAAGTTCCTCAGCTCTGGTGGCTTTTTGTTGTGCAACGGCTTTCAGATAATTTCCAACCGCAGTTTTTTGTTCTTTTGTTACTGCGCTTTCAACGATCGCTTTTTCCAAAAGTTGATCTTCAACTTCTTCGGATACGGCAAACACGGAGCTTGTAGCCAAAAGGCCAAGAAGGGAAATTACAGAAATCAGTTTGTTTGTTTTCATGATTGAAACCTCAGATGAGTTTTTGTTTTTTGAAGACCGAATCTTCAATACCAATCTGACCAAGCATCCCGAAGAAATAAATCAAAAAAAATTCAAGAGCCCTTTTTTCTTAAAAAAATTCCCAAAACGGGTATGAAACTTAACGCATTTTGAATATTCAATATTTATTAAACATTCATGTTCGCCAACCGATTCAAAACAATACAAACTCACGATAACGAGCTTAGTATTTGCAGTTTTCCTTATAGACCTGGTCGCAACAAACACAAGATCCAAGAAGATGCTTATAGAAAACGCTGTTGTTCTGTTTGAGCGCAGAATTCTTCAATAAATGAGCAAATATCCAAATGAGGCTGCATTCGTATTTGGGAAAATCTATTCACCTTACCGTTTACCGGTCGTATTTTGGAGAAAATTCATACAAATGTAGACCCATCGAACTTTGCCTATTTTATAGGCACCCAGGTTTTAAAAAATTTGATAATAGAATCAGCAATATCTTTTAAAAATTAGAAAACCCTCTCAAATTACGATCAAATTCTCCAAGAATGCTGCAAAACCAAATCGTTAAAGGAACAGACTACGACCTGCTAAAACATCATAACCCAAAGGAAAACCGAAGGAGTTCAACCATTTCCAGGAAAGAAAGCCGGTAAAACGACATAATTCCCCTTACAACGAATTGTGAATTGTGCAATCTTCAAATCCTGAGAAACGTGGATTTGGAAAAAAACATGAAATACCTACATACAATGATACGCGTTTTAGATCTGGAAAAGGCTCTCGATTTCTTCTGCATGACGCTGGAACTGGTCGTCGTGCGGAAAAAAGAACATCCCGAAGGGAAATACACGCTCGTCTTTTTATCAACAGGCGAAGCCGACGCACCCGAAATCGAATTAACCTACAACTGGGGACAAAAAGATCCTTATACAGTAGGAAGAAATTTCGGACATTTGGCCTTTGAAGTGGACAATATCTACGAAACCTGTGCGCGAATCGTATCCCGCGGAATTACGATCAACCGCCCTCCTCGCGATGGAAGAATGGCGTTCATCCGTTCTCCGGATCAAATTTCGGTCGAACTTCTTCAAAAAGGACACGCGTTACCGCCCGAAGAACCTTGGGTTTCCATGCCCAATACGGGAGAATGGTAGAAAAAATTTACGGATCGCGCGCCGGAATTCTTTTCTAAATTTTACGCGCATACGAAAACAAAACGCAAATTCAACGTCTGCTTTCGATTTCCTGCTTCGTGTTTTATCTTAACGCGGAATCGCAGTCAAAAAAACTCTTGACTTTATATAGTGCATATACACTATATAAAAAGAACCGCCAAGGGAGAATCCAATGGAAGAAGAATTTCGCTTTGAATCCAAAATCCCGGTCCGTTTTAGCGATACCGACGTAAACGGACACGTAAACAACCAGAATTATAATTCGTATTGCGACGAAGCCAAGATGAAAGCCTTTGTCAGTTCGGGAGTCGATCTCGAAAAAATGAAACGGGAAGGAATCGGACCGATCGTTTACAAAGCCGAATACGAATATCTCGGCGATCTCAAATATCCCGATACGGTAATCGTGAGAACCAGAGTGGAATTTATTAAAAAGACAAGAGCCGTTTTTCATCAGGAACTGGAACGCGAATCCGACGGAAAACTCGTGAGCCGAGTTCGTTCTTACGGAATGTGGATCAATTTTGAAACGAAAAAACCCGCGTTCTTGCCGGCGGAAGTAATAGAGAGAATGGGAGAATTCAAAAATCATTCTTCGAAGAAAGAAGCGGCGCTCGTTTAAACGACGACCGAAACCGCGAAGTCTTCCAGGAAACCTTACAATCGGAGTAATTCATGCTTCACTTGCCAACCGGATCCTCGCGAACTAGGATCCGGTTGTTTTTTTCTTACGGTATTTAAGATTGGTTATTAGAGGAAACGATCGTGAAACTTTCCAACAAAGATCTGAGAACGATAGGGCTTTCCTGTTTGAATGTAAGCTTACGAAGAACCACCCGCAAAATCACGTCCTATTACGACTTCATTCTAAAACCCGCGGGACTGCGCATCACTCAATTCACTATCTTAGTCAGCATCGCATACGAACAGAAATGCAGCATCACGGACTTATCCAAAATCACGGACATTGATCGAACCACTCTTCAAAGAAGTTTGGAAATTTTAAAAAGGGACGAACTGATCCGAATCGAAAAAAAAGAATCCGGAAACGTCCGCTCCGTATTTCTTACGAAAAAGGGAGAATCCAAAGTGGAAGAAGCAATCGAACTTTGGAAACAGGCGCAGGACTCGCTTACCGAATCTTTGGGAAAAGCCAAATTCAAGGAAACGCTTGCGATCCTCTCGGAAGTCAGAAAACTTCCGATTCTTCAATCCGATTTCGAAGAATGATCCCGAATGAGAAATGAAAAGCGTCTAAAAGATGATTAGATAGTGTATATACACTAAATAAAAGGAGAATCTCATGGTTTATATCGTCGACGGAGCCAGAACCCCGTTCGGAAAATTCGGCGGAGGACTGAAAGATTTCAGCTCTTCCGAACTCGGAGCCATCACCGCAAAAGAAACGATTCGTAAAACGGGAGTCGATCCCAATCAAATCGAAGAGGCTATTTACGGAAACGTAATTCAAGACGACAAGGATTCCGCATATCTTGCAAGACATATCGCGCTTCGATCCGGCTTATCCGAACAATCCAGCGCACTCACGATCAATCGTCTTTGCGGCTCCGGCATGGAAAGTATTCTGATCGGAGCCCGGAAAATTCTTTCTAAAGAGAACGAACTGATTCTCGCGGGAGGAACCGAATCGATGAGCAACGCGCCCTTCGTTTTAAAAAACGCGAGATGGGGAAACAAATACGGAGACACGATCGCGGAAGACAGACTCGCACAAAGCCTCACCGATTGTTTCGTCGATCTTACGATGGGAATGACGGCGGAGAATATCGCGACACGATACGGAATCTCCAGACAAGAACAAGACGAATGGGCCGGAATTTCTCAAGTACGGGCCGAAAAAGCGACGCTCGCGCAAACCCTCGCGGAAGAAATGATTCCCGTTGCGACCAAAGGAAAGAAGTCTTTTCTATTGAACAAAGACGAACAAATCCGGGGAGAAGAATGCGTTCCTCAGTTGAAGCAGCTTCCCAGCGCGTTTCTGAAAGAAGGAACCGTAACCGCCGGCAACGCATCCGGAATCAACGACGGAGCCGCTTCGGTTTTGTTGGCTTCCGATTCCTGGGTTCAAAGTTCCGGCGTTCAACCGCTCGCAAAAATTCTCGGTTACGCGAACGTAGGATGCGATCCGAAGTTCATGGGTTTAGGCCCCGTATTTGCGGTCCCCAAAGCTCTGGAGAATGCGGGCGTTGGAATCAACGACGTCGATCTTTTCGAAATCAACGAAGCGTATGCGTCCCAAGTTTTGGCCGTGATGAGAGAATTAAAACTCGATCCGAATAAAACGAACGTGAACGGAGGAGCGATCGCGATCGGCCATCCGCTCGGCGCAAGCGGAACCAGAGTCGCTCTTACGCTTGCCTACGAACTCAAACGGAGAAACTTGAAACTCGGCGTCGCTTCGCTCTGTATCGGAGGCGGACAAGGAATCGCAATCGTATTAGAAAATCCTAATTTTAAAAAATGAGAATGTCGTAAAAAAGGCCGCGAACTTCGACGACTCGTGGCTTTGGATCGAATCGTTCAAACCCTGTAATGGGAAAGGATTTGTTCTACATTCTTCCGAAACGAGTTTGCGACGCTTTCCGGGAGAATGTTCCGGATCGCGTCGCGGGCTTCGATCAAAAAAGGAAACAATCCTTCTTGGTTCGTAACCTTGAATCGGAACGAATCGTGCGCAAATTCTTCATAAGGAATTTCGGATAAGGAATTTCGGACCTTGTATGAGGATTCCGGATCGCAGACCAATTCGACCTCGATCGGTTCGTGAGCTTGAAACAGCGCGGGATGCAACACCCAATCGCCCGCTACTTCTTTCTTTTGTCCTTGAGGCTGATACAAAGAATTCTCCGCAATCGTTTCCACTCTGGAAATTTTCGGAATGATAAACCTTCTTCTTTCCTTTTTCTTTCGATCATACGCGAGAAGATAATAGTCTTCCGAATTCTTCCGTATCAAACGGATCGGATCGACTTCGACTCGATACGTTTCTTCGGGGAAGGTTTTATAATACAAAAACTGAACGGGGGATTTCGTTTTTAAGGATTCCAATAACTTCTTTAAAAGTTCTTCCGAAACGCTCGCTTCGGTTTGACTCAGATTCTTTTGAGTCTTAAGATCCATTTCCAGCTCGGGATATACGTCGAGTTTTCCTTCGAATATTTTTTGCGATAAGGAATACAATTCCAAAGAAGGCGATTCTTGATACGAACGAAGAATCGTTTCCGCGAGCGTCTGCAATTCTTCCTTTTCCAATTTCAATTCCCGATTGGAAACGTTTCGATCGAGAACGTATCCTTCCTGCGTGGATCGAACCAGAAATCCGAGTTCTCCCAATTCTTCCACGTCTCGGGAAAGTTTTTTCCGATCGGAATCGGGGTTCTCCAGATTCTGATAATGATCCGGCAACAAAGATCGGATCTTGGTAAAACTCAAGGGAGAATGATGACTGAGTAAATTAAAGAGCAATGCGGAGAGTCTGGATTCCGTTTTTCCGGCTTCTTTGACGGGAAGCGGAAAATCTTCGTCTTCTTCGTTCCAGGTTTCACTTTCGGACATAGCAGAAACTTTCCGAGTCGCGAGATTCTCAGCAACTCGAAAACCACTTGAATCCAATCGCTTTCCCGGCAAAATCTTCCCATTCTTCATTTTTACGAAAAGGATTTCTTATGAATACGATCTTGAATTACGTGATTCCTCACACCGTCGGTCTCATTCTCATCGCGGTCGGCTGGTATGTCAGCATTTTGAACGTGGGTTTGACCCGTTTTACGGAAAACGTTCTGATTACGAAGTGGACCTTCGGCGGCTTGGTTCTGATCATCGTCGGCGCTTATCTTCCGGAGATTTGGATCGGAACGAGAAAACTGTTCCACAAGGATTGATCGCAATTCCTGCGAATCTGCAGGAGTTCAACCATTTCAAGGAACGAAAAACCATCGGCCGCAACCGTGTTTTTGTATGAGTTCCCACAAAAATCCGATCTACGATCGGATTTTTCTTGTACTTTTTCGCATCGTCTCACAATCTGCGTCTGCAAGGCCCGAAAAGATCTTTACGAGATCCAAATTTGGTCCAAAATGCGACATAATAAAATTATAAGAGCTTGAGTTGGATATGAGCAGCACCGAAACCGAAATTCTGGAAAAGAATCCTAAGAAAAAGACGGAGATTGAATTCCACAAACCCACTCTTTCCAGAGAGGATTTGAAAACGGTTCTGGAATGCCTCGTGGAAGATCACCTTACCACCGGAAATGTTACGACTCGTTTTGAAAAAGCCTTCGCTTCCACATTCCGTTATAAACAAGTTATTTCCGCCAATCATCTGACCGCGGCGTATCACCTCGCCCTTCTTTCCTTGGACATTCAAGCCGGGGATAAGGTAGCACTTTCCACGTTCGCGCCCGTCTCCGCGCTCGACGCGATCTTTCTTTTAAAGGCGGTTCCGGTCGTAATCGACTTGGATAAAAATTCTTTCCACATGAGCCCGGAAGGACTTTCCAAAGCGCTCGAAGATTCTTCCGTGAAAGCGATTCTTTTGGATCATTCTTTCGGTTCCATTGCGGATGCAAAGCGTTACGACTTCAAAGGGATTCCGGTCATCGAAGATATTTCCGAAGTTTTAGGCGCGCAGAGCGAAACGTTCACACCGGGTAAACAAGGAAACATTTCGGTTTGCGGTCTTTCCGTGGATCAAATGATCACGACCGGAAACGGCGCGATGATCATCACCGATCAAGAACCTCTCGCCAAAAAAATCCGCGCGATGAAAGCGGGAAAAGAACCGTATCAAAGAAAAGAAGGCCAGCCGAAATTAGATTACAATCTGATCGACTATCAAGCCGCTCTTGGAATCGAACAACTTTCCAAAATCGGAATCATCTTGGAAAGAAAGAGAAAAATCGCGCAGGTTTATCTCCAATCCATCTCTGGAACTTCCGTCAACACTTGGTACGGAGATCCGAACTTAGATACGTTCAACCGTTTTATCATTCTTGCTCCGGGAAGTTACGAACAAGTGGAACGCTACTTTCGTTCCCTTCAAATCGGAACGCAAAAAGTCGCCGAGGAACCGATTCATCATATCCTCGAACTTTCCAATACGGATTTTCCAAACGGGGAAAGACTTTTTCAAAGAGGACATTGTATTCCGATTTATCCGAACCTGACAAAGGATAATATTCAAAGAATTTCGCAGGCGATCCGCAGAATCTATTGAGCGCCCCGAAAAACGGAATTCCGACCAATAAAAAATTTCTCAGGCTCCGCAAACAATACGATTTTAGAAAGAATCAACACCTTCCGTTTGTTTCCAAATAGATTGAGGTTCAAACTAAATAAAAGAATTCAGTAAATTCTAATACAGAATTTCAAAATTTCTTCACGGAAATTTGTTATTTATTTCTTTTTTACGAAGCTCGGCGCTCACTGGTAGTTACACTGAGGTAATCCATGAATATCGCCCAGCTTTCGATCAAACGACCTATTTTTATTTGCAGTATCGTTCTTCTGATGCTTCTCACCGGTTGGGTGGCGTTAGGGAGAATGGGAGTGGATCTTTTCCCCGACGTAAACATTCCCGTCGTTTCCGTAACGACGATTTATCCCGGAGCCGGTCCGGAAGAGATCGAGGAACTCGTTTCCAAACCTTTGGAGGAAGAACTCTCTTCCATCTCCGGTTTGAAAAAAATATCTTCCAGAAACCAGGAAGGCGTCTCCGTCGTTTTCGGTGAGTTCACTCTCGACACGGATATCAAATACGCGGAACAACAATTTCGCGACAAGGTCGGTCTTGTAAAACCGAAACTTCCTACCGGAATCAAGGAACCGAAAGTGGTTCGTTTCGATCCGGCGGATCAGCCGATCGTTCGTCTCGCACTCTTCGCGGAATTGGACCAGGCAAAACTCTACGACCTCGCGAAAGAAACCGTCAAAGCAAGACTCGAACAAGTACAAGGCGTGGGTTCGGTTAAGATCGTCGGAGGAACGAGAAGAGAAATCCAAATCGAATTGGATCGAAACAAACTCAGTTCTTATCAAATGCCGACGGTCGTCATCGCGAATCGTTTAAAAACCGCAGGTCTCAACGTTCCCGTCGGTAAATTCGAAGCGGGTTCGAAAGAAACTTCTTACCGAACCTTGGGCCGTTACGAAACTCTTTCTCAAATCGAAAACACGATCGTTTCCTTCAGCGGAGAAGTCGGTAACGCGGTTCTCATCAAACAACTCGGAACCGTTCGAGACGGAACGGAAGACGAAGAAACCATCGGTTATCTCTGGGCTTCCAAAGACGAAGGCATCGAAGAGAAAGTTTCCGTTTTTACCAAGATCGGAAATTTTTTCAAAGGCAAAAAAGAACAAGCTACGGCCGCGACAAAAGAAACCAAACCCGCTTTATTCATCGACGTTTACAAACAATCCGGCGCGAACACGGTCGCGGTTGCCGACGAGGTTCTCAAGCGAATCGGCAAACTCAACGACGGAATCGCCAACTTAGACGGAAAACCGAAAATCCGTCTGATCCGCGACGGATCCAAATGGATTCGTTACAACGTCGAGGACGTGACCGAAGCGATCGTCATCGGTATGTTGCTCGCGGTCATCACGGTTTATTTCTTTTTAGGAAACTTCCGCTCGACCGTGATCACCGGTCTCGCTCTTCCGAACTCGATGCTCGGTGCGTTCGTTCTGATGTGGGCGATGGGTTTTACCATCAACGTCATGACTCTTCTCGCTCTTTCTTTGGCGGTGGGACTTCTCGTAGACGACGCGATCGTGGTGAGGGAAAACATCTTCCGAAAACTGGAAGAAGGAAAAGGAGTCATCGAAGCGGCCGAAACGGGAACCACAGAAGTAACGTTAGCCGTAATCGGAACCTCTTTGACGGTGATCGCGGTATTCTTACCCGTGGGATTTCTTTCCGGGATCGTGGGTCAGTTCTTCAAACAGTTCGGTTTGACCGTGGTATTCGCGATGCTCATTTCCCTCTTCGACGGTCTCGCAGTCGCTCCGATGTTATCCGCGTATTTTGCAGGTAAGATCGACCACAACGCGAAACCGAACAAGGCCGTGGAACTGTTCGACAAATTCCAAACCTGGCTCGAAAGACAATACGGCAAGGTGATGAAGGTCGCGTTGAAAAGACCGGGAATGGTTCTCCTTGCTTCTCTTGGAATTTTTATTCTCTCCATTCTTTCCTTGAAATTGGTGAAGAGTACGTTCTTACCCGCAAACGACCAGGGAGAATTCTTGGTCACCTTGGATCTTCCACCGGGAACGAGCTTACAAGGAACGAGACAAGTCGCGGATCAGGTTCTCGACGTGTTGAAAAAAATTCCCGAGATGGACATGATCGCGGTCACGATCGGTAAACCGGACGGCGGGGAACCGAACGCGGGAACACTCGCGGTTGCATTAGTAAATTCTAAAAAACGAAAACGTACGACTACGCAGGTCAAAGACGAAATCCGCGAACTTTTGAAACCGTTCGCATATGCAAGACCTGCGGTTTCCGATTATAGCGCCGTCGGCGGCGGGATTCAATATCCGTTCCAGCTCGTAATCAAAGGGGAAGATCTCGCGGAGATGGACGTGTATTCCAAAAAGGTCGTCGCACGATTGAAATCCCTTTCCGACCTCGCGGACATCGATACGGATTACAGGGCCGGAAAGCCGGAATATCAAATCCACTTGGATAACCTGAAGATGCAGCTTGTGGGAGTTCTTCCCGGAGTTGCTGGCTCCGAACTCCGGTATCAAATCGCGGGAGACGAGGTCAGCAAGTTCTACGATAAGGGAATCGAATACGAAGTTAAAATGAGACTTCGCCCGGATCAAAGAAACCTAAGACAGGCATACGGACAAACCAAAGTTCCGAACATCGCGAACAAACTCATTCCTTTGTCAGCGATCAGCGTGGGAAAAGAAACGGCCGGACCTTCGCGGATCAACCGAATCGACCGCGCAAGAACGATCGTGATCAATGCGAACTTAGCGCCGGGCGGTGCGGTTCAAGACGCGACTCGGATCACGGATGAAATTCTCAAAAAGGAACTTCCTCCGCCACCGGGAATTCGTTACAACTTCCAAGGACAATCCGAGGACTTCAAAGAGCTTCTGGCGAACATCGTACTCGCGTTCGGCCTCGCTCTCGTGTTCATCTATCTCGTACTCGCTTCCTTGTATGAATCGTTCATCACTCCGATTACGATCCTATTCGCGATCCCGCCTGCGATTTCGGGAGCCTTCTTCGCACTTGCGCTGACCAACGAGATGCTCAATCTCTTCTCGATGATCGGTTTGATTCTTCTCATGGGTCTCGTCGCCAAGAACTCGATCCTTTTGGTCGACTACGCGATGCAGGCGATGCGAGAAGAAGGAAAATCCAGAAACGACGCGATCTACGAAGCGGGACTTGTTCGGCTTCGACCGATCTTGATGACTTCTCTCGCGATGATTATGGGAACGGTTCCGATCGCTCTCGGACTCGGAGAAGCCGCAAAATCAAGAACCGCGATGGGGATCGCGATCATCGGAGGATTGATTCTTTCGACGGTGGTCACTCTCGTGGTCGTACCTTCGATCTTCGGATATATCGATCGATTCAGAGAATGGATCGAAGCCAAATTCCGTCCGGATTACGACATGAACGCATCGTTGGTTCATGCGCCGGCCCATCCATCGAACGGACAAGTAAACTACGAAAAAGAATGGGCCTTCGCCCAAGAAGAAGCGGAAGCGGAATTACCGAAAAAGCCGGCTTCTAAAAGACCGAAAAAATAAAATTAAGATTTCTGCATGGAGAATCCGCGGCTACGCGATTGCGTTAAAAACGGATTCTCCATCGAACTTCCCACCGATTCATACCGTTCCCGGGCAAATTCGATTGAGGCAACATAGGAACCGTTCTATCCGGCGATTCGGGTAAAACGGGCGCAGAAGGATTTTGGGGAGAATCCGGGGTTGCATTGATTTCGATCGATTCTTTCTTTTCTTCAGGAGGTTTGGCAAAGAAGTTCCAAGGTCTTCCGAACAACCAAGCGTCGATCAAGTTGAAGGTATAAATCGTAAAGAAAAGAATCAAAGCGGAAGAAGCCTGAATTCCGACTTGGTATCTTTGATTTCTGATTTCGTTCGCGTGAAAGAAAGCTCCGGCGATCAAAGCGGGATCTCCGCTCGCTGCGGCGGCCAGGGAGAATTGATTGGCTTCGTTCAAATTCTTTCCCTGCTCTTGATACTTTTGATCCGACTGATACCAGAACAAAAGAGAAAGACCTGCAGCGACGGAAAAGAAATAACCTCGATCCTTTTCTTCCCGATAAAATTGTCCCCAACCGGGAAACACGGCGCTTCTCCAAAGCGCGCCCTTGGCAAGATCGTGATTTTTAACGGATTCTTCCTTTCTCTGCGATTCGAGGGCTTCCTTTTCGACCAGAGACTTTTTTAGGAAATCGATCTCGGCGACCATTCGATCCCGTTCTCTGAGTTGATTGCGGACGTAGATTTCTTCGTCTTCATTGAAGGAGATTCGGGAAATCCTGCGCTTTTCGATATCCCAAGTTTCGCGTTCGTTCGAAACCGTGACCTTATCCATGTCTTGATTGAGAACTTTTACGAAGATTACACGGCCGTCTTTGAGATAGAGGATATCTGCAAAAACCGTTTCATTCCAAAAAAAGAATATAATTGAAATAAGAAAAAATTTATTTCGCATTCCGCATAATGAATTCAAAAAAACGAAAGAGTCAAATTGATTTTTTTCGAAATGTCTTGATTTTCACGAGTTCTAGGCGTATAAAATTCCGGTTCGATTTCCGTTTTAGGCGCAGAATTCAGAATGGCGCCGAAATTTATGATGTCGCTTAATAATCAATTCTCCTCGGGAGAATAGGGAGAAATGTATAAACTCAAAAGGAGCGATGTCATCTGTGACAAAGAATTCGGAAGGTATGTTATTTTCCGTGTGGCCGTTTTTTATGCTAAAATCGAATCGGTGAATATCATTCCGCTCTTCTTCGTCCAATGGAAAAGGACATCAGAAGGAAATCACATTTGAATCCGAAAACCCCAACGATCACGGGAAACGTCTTTTCACCCGAATCATCCGAAATACTCGATCACCTTCCTTTGCTTATCTGTAAGTTTCTGCCGGATACGACTCTCACTTATATCAATCAAACGTGCTGCGACGTCTTTGGGAAAAATAAACAACAACTCTACGCGGTTCAATGGATTCATTTCCTGCCCGAAAACTTCAGAAACCCGATCTTTGAAATTCTAAAAAACGTAAGGAACACTCTCCATCCGGAAACGCATTCCTACGATATTCGCAACTCGAGCGGAGAGAGACTTCACCTCGAATGGAAGATTTATCCCGTTTTGGATAAACAAAATCAATTCCAGGGATTTCTCGGAGTTGGAGCGGATAAAACGAAAGAAGCGCAGGTCGAAAACGAAATCAAACAGAAGAACGAGCTGATCCGAAACGTCTTAGGGACGATCGACGATCTCATCTGGTCTTCGGATGCGAAAGCGTATAAACTTTTGTATATCAGCGAGGGCGCCAAAAAACTCTACGGAATCGAACCGGAAGAATTCTTTAAGGACGACCAACTCTGGATCAACCTGATCCATCCGGACGACAGATATCTCGCAGAATTGAAATTGAAAGAACTACGTTCCGGAAAACCCTTTTACGAAGTGGAGTATAGAATCAAACGCCCCGACGGACAGATCCGTTATATCAGCGATCGTTCCTGGATCGTGCGAGATGCCAACGGTCAACCGGAACGCATCGAAGGCATCGCGCGGGACGTGACCGATCGAATCGCAATTTCGGCAAAGCTGGAAAAATCGGAAGAGAATCTAAGAGCGCTGATCGAAAACACGCAAGACTCGATATGGTCCGTGGATCGCAATTACCGAATCATAACGATGAACCGGATCTTTCACGAAGCCATATTCAGCATCTATAAAATAAATCTGAAAATAGGAAGCAATATCCTGGAGGAATTCGATTCGAACATGTCGAAAATCTGGAAGGATATATACGATCAAACTTTCGAAGGCAACTCAATCAAACGGGAATGGGAGATTTCGAACGAGGATGGAACATGCAATTATTATGAAATTATAACTTGTCCGATCCATGGTCTTTCCGAAAACAAACGGACGATTTCGGGGGCCACGATTTATATCCGAGACATTACGGAAAGAAAGAACTACGAAAACAAAACGACGAAAATCATCAAAGGCAAGGACCGGTTGCTTGCGGCGGTCGCACACGATCTTAAAAATCCTATCAGCGGAATCATCAGCTTAACCGAACTTTTAAAGGAACAAACAAACAATCCGAACAACGCGGAACTTCTCGGAATGATGAGTCAAGCCGCCAATAAAACCCTGAACATCATCCAAGATCTGCTGCAGATCGCGGAAATGGAAAACGAGAACTATAAACTCAAAACGGAAAAGGCGAACTTAAATCATCTCATTCAAACTCTCGTAAAACAGAATCTTCCGGACGCGGAAAACAAAAAGATCAAGCTGCACGCGAAGATGGGAACCGATCCGATTCCGGTTCAAATCGAACTTCTTAAGTTTCAGCGCGTATTGGAAAATCTCATATCCAACTCGCTCAAATTCACGAAAGAAGGCGGAGAAATTCTGATACATTCTTATTCTCAGGATAAAAAGGCGATGATCATCGTGGAAGATACCGGAATCGGAATTCCTTTAGGACTTCAATCCGCGATCTTCGATCAATTCACTCGCGCCAAACGACAAGGACTCAAAGGCGAACAAACGACCGGACTCGGAATGTCGATTGTCAAAGTGATCGTGGAACTCCACAAAGGTAAGATCAGTTTGGAAAGTGAAGAAGGAATCGGAACCAAATTCATCATCGAAATTCCGTTGGACAATTAAACAAATAGTTTAAAATCCAAACCAATAAATTCCTCCCGTCGTTGGATTTAAGTTTGATCCAAAACTATCAAACCTCGACGTTGGAAATAAATAGAAGATCGAAGATTTAAAACGCAGAGAACACAAAGAGGAATCGTATGAAACTCGCAAAAGAAATCATTACCGCAAAAGATTCGAAAATCGGAGTCATGAAATTCTTACCGGAAGGCCCCATGACGTTAACCCTCCCCATCATGCACGAGATGGGCGCCATTCTAAAAGAATTCACGATGGATCAGGAGATTCGCGCGGGTATCATCAACGGACCGGACGGAGATTTTTGCGTCGGCTTGGACCCGGACGCGATTCTCAGTTCCTCCACGGACGAAATTTCCAAGATCATGGGGGGAATTTTTCAGATGTTCACATCCTTGATGAGCTTTCCAAAACCTTTGATCGCGGAAGTCGGCGGCAACGCCGTGGGCGGCGGAGCAATCATCGCTTATACATGCGATTATCGTTATATGGTGGACGGTAAGGGAAGAATCGGATTCGCGGAACCGTTAGTCGGTCTTCCGATCACGAGATCTCTGATTCTGAGAATGAGACAAGTGATGTTGCCTTCGGCCGTATCCGAAGCGGCGCTTGAAGGCGCGCTTTACAAACCGGCGGAAGCGGTACAAAACGGATTGTTAACCGAAGTGGGAGCTTCCTTGGAAGAATTGAGAAAGAAGTCTCTCAGCAAAATCAACGTCCTCAATCGGATTCCGGCTTCCGCAACCGTTGAAACCAAAAGAGCCTTGAACCGCGACGCGATCGAAGCCGCATTGGCCGCGCCGAAGGAACTCGGAGAACTGTTTCATTCGCAACCGAAGATGATCCCGAACCTCCTCGAAGCGATGACGGCAAACAAAGAAAGACGAAGACCTTCCCTCACGCACGAAGCAAATTACGCTTAATCCTTAGGGCGACTCCCGCGACTGCAAGTCGCGGGACCGGGCTTGTTCCAGGTTCGTCGCAAAGCGACTCATCTCTCGCAAATTTTATCAAAATAAAAGGTCCTGCCGTTATACGCTCGAGACGCGAACGCGCCTTCCACATCCCTGTCGCGGCGCCCCTTAGGAAGCCGCGACGCTGAGTTCAGCGAACGAAGTGAGCGGTCGCGAGTCGCGCGATCGAACAGTTGCGCGAATCGTGCAATCGCTTGCGATCACCGGCACGTTACTACGACATTCAGCGACGTTGCTTGACATCCTTATCAATTCTTTCTTCTATAAAATTTCAAACCGGACCAAATCTCCGAAACCGCGCAGACTTTGACGTCCACGATTCCGAGCTTCAATCCGATTTCACGAACGATATTTTCGTTCAAATCGGTGGGAACCTTCGAAGAACCTTTCGGCCAAGAAATCCAGATCATTCCCTTATCACCCAAGGATTCAACGAGTTTCGGAAATTGTTTTTGAAGTTCTTTGACTTCTTTGGTAAATAGATGCAGATAATCGAATGTGCCTTTTAAGGTTTTTCCGATTTCGACCTCGCTTAAATGAGCTTTCAAATCTTTTTGAACGTCTTCCGGCAAATCCTTAAAGAAAACTTTCATGCCGGATTTTAAACCGAGTTTATCTCCCAATGCTTTACCGGAATAACCCGCCATACTATTTCCCCGTTCTCTTTTGAATTTCCGTACTCATAAAATCCAAATACGAATCGATCGTCGCGGTGTGACCGAAAACGAATTTGGAAAAGAATCGAAATACCGGAGAAAAAACTTTTCCGTTTTCCGTGATCTTCAATTTGGTTCCGCCCTCGGCCGCGCTCAATTCGAACGTCCAAGAACCGCCGAAAGGTTTGTCTTCATCCATGATTTTGGATTCGATCAAACGGTCTTTTTGATCTTGGATAAAGGAAAACGTCATCACTTCTTTATGAGAATCCGTTTCCTTCCAGGAGTTCGAAGAAATCTCCTCCACGTTTTTGATGTTAGGTCTCCAAGCCGAATATTGCTTAAAATCTCGAATCATTCCGTAAATCGTCGCAGGTTGCGTCGGAAACACCCGTTCTAAAGAAGAAGTATGTTCCACCGGAAGCGAAGCTCCGATTCCGTAAATCCCCGCAACCAATAGAATTAAGAATCCGACCGCATAAATAAGAATCGTGTATATCATACGTAAAACCTCTTTCATACTTTAATAAATAAGAATATTCTAGTCTTATAATTTTTAAGCCTTCATTTCCCCCGCGACCAAGACCTCGAAAGACTTTTGTTTTTCATTTCCAGTTCGGCGGCAAAAGCGAGCAACCCGAGTCCTTTAACGGCGGCTTCCTGTTCTTCCTTACTCAATCGTTTCAGAAGTTTCTTAACGAGATTCGGATCCAAAACCGACTTTTTACTTTTGATTTTCTCTCCGGCCTTTGTTAAACGAATGAGAGTCCCTCTTCCGTCTTTCGGATTCTTTTCTTTTAGCAGATAACCGAGCGTTTCCAAACGGGAAACGGTGATCGACATCGTCGAGGGAGTCACTCCCATGTGCAGAGCCAAGTCGTACAGACTTACGGGTTCGTCTCCGTCCAGATGATCCAAAACGCTTGCCTGATTTGCCGTCAGAACCTGCTTCGTTTTCGGATCTTCGACATGTCTCGTATGACAGGCGAAGAAAATTCTCGGATAAAATTCCAGGATCTGACTGACTAAATCGGCGCTCACGCGATCATTCTATAGCAAAATACTTTGATTAGTCAAACCAAATTATCAAAATCTTTTGAAATCCGAATCGGTTTAAAAAACGGAACTTACTGATGGATATAACCCCAACTTTCCAGGATTTTACGAACTTCCTTGCCCATAGCCGCCTCTTCTTCCGTTTCTTTACCGCCGGAAAAGCCGGTGTGATAGTATAAAAACGGAATTTCGGAGGACGCAAATCGGTAAGGTTCCCTTCCCAGAGAAACGTAATCCGGTTCGACCGATAAAATTTCCGCCGCCTTGTTCGAACGAATCCCCCATTTACCGACTCGATAGTCTTCCGGTTTTCCGTTTTTAAAAATCTGAAGTCTGAAATCGGGAAACGGATCCACCGTTCGAACGGTCAAAACGCGATCGGAAGCGCCCGAACCATTCAATATTTTGAATGTAATATTTTTCGAATCCTCTTGTAAGACCCGAAACTCTCCGTCGAAATCGTAACGATATATCCCGCCCTTGGAAAAGAGGCGAACTTCCCGTTCGCAATCTGCTTCACATCGAGGCAATCGTAAAACGAATTCGTTCTTATGAAGCTGATTTCGTTTCAAAACGTTTCGGGCTTCGTTTAACAATTCGAAATTCGTCAGGGCGACGTTCTGAAGTTCTTTCGGATCTTTTTGAAGATCATATAACTCTTCGGACATCTTATGCGGAGCCCCTTCTCTCGTTCTTCGAACCGAATCGTAACCGGGATAACGTCGTATGTATTTGAAATGTTTCGTAAGAACGGATTCGGAATATCTCCCTTCCGTATAAATGACCGGCTCGGATGACGGGCCGTCTTGTCCGAAAACCGCTTTGGAATAGTCGTTGCCTTTTAATTTTTCCGGCGGATAGGAAATCCCGCTCAAACCGAGCAAAGTGGGCATCAAAGACAAAAGAGAAACCGGATCGGTAAACTCGCGTTTTTGAATCCGACTTTGCAGGCTTTTCGGCGGATGAATGATCCAAGGAACTCGGATTTCTTTTTCGTAATGCGTTTCCCCGTGTGCATAAACGGTTTCCGTGATGAAATGGTGATGATAATAATGCGACTTTTCCAGAAGCTCTCCGTGATCGCTCGTAACGACGATCCAAGAATCCTCGTATAATCCTTGTTTTTTGAGTTCCACGAAAATTCTCCCTAAAAGCGCGTCCGTATAGCGAACTTCTCCAAGATACTTCTGCTGATACTCGTCCAATTCCTTCCACAACAAAGGATCGGATTGATTCTTCAGCTCTTGAAAATATTTTGCGGGAGGTCGATAACCCCAGTGGGGCGTGTTCAGATTGAGATGCAAAAAGAACAAATCGTCCTTGTGTTCTCCGAAAAACGTTTCGGCCCGAGCGACCAGCTCTTCCGTATCGAGCGTATCCTTTCCGACTTGCTGAATTTTATGAAATCCTAAATCGACTCCGACCGAAGTATAATCCATTAGAAAAACGTTATTCATGATGCTTTCGGTGAAATATCCTTCTTCTCGAAATGCGTTCGGCATCGTAAGCGGCTTTTTCGAATAAAAAATTTTTCGCTGCTGTCCCGAAGTATAAAACCATGCGTTTCCGAGTCCGAGGTTGGACGCGATCTCCGAAGTGAAAAAAGAAAGCATGGAAGGTTTGGTCCAATTTCCGTTCGCGATCGTATTTTGAAACACGATCGATTCCTTTGAAAAAGAATCCAAAATCGGAGTCGTCGGAAACGGAGAACCGCCGGAAGACAGGGAATCCTGACGCAACGCGTCGATCACGATCAAGATCACATTCTTTTTTTGTGTATTCCGTTTTTCGAATAGAACGGGCGAACCTAAAAACAATCCGGAACCCGTCCGCGATTCCCATCGAATCTTCAACGTAGCTTTGGAAACGTTCGAAGCTGCATCCGCGGATCGTAAAGGAACCGAAAAGCGATTCCATTCTTCCTTTTTCTTTTCAAGACCCCGCTCGAAAATTTTCGTTTCGTCTAAATAGATTTTTAAATTTCCGTCGCCGCCGAACGAATTGCCGTTGGAAAGATGCGTCGCATAGAATTGAAATACGATCCGATCGCGATCGGTGAAAAACTGCTCCGCTTTCAATACGCATTCTTGTCCCGATGGAATGAATAAAGAATCCTGGGATTCGTTGATGAACAAAGATTCGTCCGTGTACAAAGTCATCTGAACGTTCTTCCAGCGATCGGCGGGATTGAGGTTGGAATATCTTCCCGGATTTTTTTTCCAATGAAATCGAAACTTTTCGATCTCACGATTCGCTTCTCCGGTGCATTCGAAATCTCCGCTCTTAAGCAAACGGGTCAAATCGCCTTTTACCGTATTCTTTTCGGAATGCGGAATCGGATTGCATCCGATCCAAATCGAAAACGATACGATGAGAATCGCAAACATCCCGTACTGGAAAGACGATCGGGTTGAGAACATGAATCCAGGAAATTCGTTCGGCCTCGAGAGACAACAGAAAAGAACCTCGGTTTACGGTGAATTTTTCCCAAATGAAATTTTTTTCTCTTTTCAAAGGACGGTTTGCGTTTATAACACGTTCCGCTATGTCATGGAGTAATTCTTACAATCTACAAGACGATACGTTCGTCGGAAGCGGCGGAGCCAAGATCTTCTACCGCACTTATCAACCCAAAGAAGGAAGAAAAGGAAACCGGGTTCTCGTGGTGCAACACGGAATCGGAGAACACAGCGGACGTTACGAATTCTTAGTCGAAGCGCTGGCCGGAACGGGAACGGCGTTCTACCTGATCGATTCGAGAGGTCACGGTCGTTCCGAAGGAAAACGAGGCGCGGTGGATTCTTTCTCGGATTTTCTTTCCGATTTGGATAAGCTCATCGCGATCGCAAAAGAGAAAGAAAAAGTTTCCAAAGTCACCCTTCTCGGTCACTCGATGGGCGCGGCTATTGTGACCTTTTATGCGGAAGAAGGAACGAATCAAGGAAACTTGAGCGGACTTATCGTTTCCGCCCTTCCGATCAAAGTGAAGCTGGATCTCGTGATGAAAGTCAAAAAAGGAATCGCTCCTTTTATGGCCGATATTCTTCCGAACCTGACCCTGCCCACCGGCTTGAACGTAAATCATTTGAGCCATGATAAGGCCGTAGTGGATGCGTATGTGAAAGATCCTCTCGTTCACGGAATGGCTTCCGCGTATTTGGGGAATATGCTCCTAAACAGCGAAGAACCGATTCTTGCAAACGCGGGAAAGATCAAACTTCCGATCTATGTTTTTCACGGGAAAGAGGATTATATCGCGGATTCCACCGGAAGCGAAGCCTTCTTTGAAGTGGTGGGTTCTCAGGATAAATCCCTCAAGATTTACGAAGGCTTGTATCACGAAACGATGAACGAACGAATCGAAGACCGAACCAAGGTTTTAAACGACCTCAAAAAATGGTTTGATTCTCATACTAATTGACAGACAGAACGTTTGTTCTGTTTTTCTCTAAAAAAATCATCGACCGGATTCTTCTTCTCTGGTAAGATTGAATTCGGTCGAAAGCCCTTTTTTCAAAACAAACCTCAGGAACTTTATATGTCAGCAAAAGGAATATCCAAAGACCTGATCGGAACAAAACTGGATCGCTACGAATTCGACGTAGAAAGAGGAAAGATCCGCGAGTTCTGTCAGGCGATCGGGGAAACCAACCCGATTCACTTCGATTTGGAAGCCGCTAAAAAGGCGGGCTACGAAGACACTCCCGCTCCTCCTACTTATCCTACCGTAATTCAATTTTGGGGTTACCCAAAGATTTGGCAGGATATGGAAAACATGGGAGTCGATACTTCCAGAATTCTCCACTTAAAGGAAAAATACACCTATCTCAAAC
This sequence comes from Leptospira yasudae, assembly GCF_003545925.1. Lineage (NCBI taxonomy): Bacteria > Pseudomonadati > Spirochaetota > Leptospiria > Leptospirales > Leptospiraceae > Leptospira > Leptospira yasudae. The sequence continues at coordinate 753,306 of NZ_QHCU01000001.1, forward strand.
CGATCTATCCGGGAAGAGTTTCTTCCCAAGGCGAATGCGTAAACGTTACGGTCGGAAAAATGGATACGATGACTTTCAAAACTACGGTTTCGAACTCCAAAGGGGAAGCGATCGTAGAAGCGGAAATGTCCATCTTTATCAGAAAACCGGAGGCATGATATGAGTAAGATTGATTTTGATAAAATTGAAGTCGGACACGAACTTCCTCCTTTAAAGACGGACGTCATCACGCACGCGAACTTAGTAAGATACGCGGGAGCTTCCGGAGATTTTAATCCGATCCACAACGATCCCGACTTCGCGCGTAAAACCGGTCTCGATGGAACGATCGCTCACGGTATGTATGTGATGGCTCAACTCGGAAGACTTTGCACTTCTTGGGCGGATCAAAAACAAATCCGCGAGTTCGGAGTTACGTTTAAGAACATGACCAAACCGGGACAAAAACTTACCTGCACCGGCAAAGTGAAACGTAAGAAAGAAGAGAACGGTGAGAAGCTCATTACCGTTTCCGTGGAAGCTGCGGACGATTCCGGAGAAGTGAAATGCTCCGGTGAAATGGTCGTAGTCGCCTAAACTTTTTTCGACGAATAAGATTCCACGGCTATGACGGTTACGTCGTCGTAGCGTGGATTCTCCCCTCTTGTCAATTCCTCGATCTTGATGATCTCCTGAATCAAAGCGGTTAAGCTGCTTTCTCGCCCTTCGTGAAGGGTTTTCGTAATCAGTTCCATGTTGTATTGTTTCGTATTTAAGGAATCCTTCATACGATTTTCGATGAGACCATCCGAGAACAATAACAGTCTCGATCCCGTCGGAAAGGAAACCGTCTTGGAAGCGATTTCAAGAGTTTCAAACAATCCGAGAATCGGCCCTGTCTTTTGAATGAGAGAAGGGAATTCTCCGGGAAGTTGAATGATTTGATCCGGATGTCCCGCGGATGCGTACGTGAATTCTTCCTTTTCCGTATCGATGTCCCCGATCAAACAAGGGAAGATACTTTCCAAGGAATCGAATTTTTTCAGGAATCGAAAGTTCAATTCTTTGAGGATCTGAGCGGGATTCTCGAGATTTTTCAATTCTTCGTATTCCGTTTTTAATGCCATGGTCATCAAAGAAGCCTGAACACCGTGACCGACAGCGTCCGCTATCACAACACGCACCTTTCCCGGAAGAATTTCGGATACGTCCAAAAAGTCCCCGCCCACTTTTTCCAGAGGCATGTATTCGTAATGAAAACGGATTCCGGATATGTTGCGATCCAGCGGAGTCAAAATCTTACGTTGAACGTTCTGAGCGATTTCCAATTCACGATTGATCTGAATGATGTTGTCGTTGAGTACGCGGGTTCTATCCTCGATCTTTTGAACGAGTTGTTCCTTCATCTCGAATAACTCGAGGTTGGAAGTTCTCAGATTCAAAGCCAATTCCCTCGTTTCGGCGAATTTCCTAGAACGTTCCGATGCAAGAAGAAGCGATTGTAAAAAGACGAAGAATACGAGTGCGTAATGAGAAGTCTGAATGCTTCCGGTTTTCAAAACTCTCGCGTAAAACAAATCCACGAGAACCGCGATGAATAGAATTCCCGATCCGTAGAGAATATACGTGTAATTTCTTTCCTTATCGAAATCGATCTTCAAAATCGTATAGAACAGATAAAAGATCACCGCAAGAATGAAGTAGTGATAGATCGATATGTTCTGATTGTTGAACTGCATATCTCCGAACAAAGTCACGATCGTAAACAAAATCGAAAAGATCACTCCCGCGTTGATGAATTTTCGATTCACATAAGGAGCGAAGACGGAACTGAAAAACAGAAGAAAGAACGGAACCCCGACGGACAAGGTAAGATGATTGATCTTGTTGATCCACGACCAAGGAATCTGCGGAAAAAACAGCATGATGATTTTTGAATTGATCAAAGAGGTTCGAAGACAAATCACAAGACTGTACATCCCGAAATACAGAGGAGATACGCTGCTTCTCAAATACAAATACTGGAAGATGTGATAAATCCCCATGATGAGAAGACTGCTGAAGGAGAATATATCGAAGAACAACGTGATCGCGCGCGAAACTCCCGCCGAATTCGCGGGTCCGACCGAAACGGGAAGCAGAACGCCGGGCATCGTGGAAGAAAAATTGGAAACGAAGATTTCGATCTCCACTTCTTCCTCGTCCGCAAAGAATAAAAAATCTCTCGGCTCGATTCTCGGCATTGAAGTATCGGCGCTCACTCCGGGAGTTCCGCATTCTCCGATGATTTGACCGTTGATTTTGACGCGATAAGAGGAGGCTACGGCTCCTAATGATACGGAAAGAATTTTCTTCTTCCAGACATCCGGTAGAAAAACCTTCAATCGGTAAGTCGCATAACCGAACTTAGGATAAGCTTGTTGATTTTTGGATTCGTTCGTCCAGGAACCGGGAACTCCGATGAATCCTTTGGAATGGTTTTCGACTCCGTCGTCCGGTTCTTGAAGCCAGTTGAATTCCCATTCTCCGTTGAGTTTAGTCATTCCGAAGTCGGGATCTTGAATTCCTCTAAGATCGATTTTACCTTGGTAGGCCCTGAGTCCGTCTCCCGCCTGCCATGGAGAAGAAATCATGACTAGGATGATAAGCGCGAACGGACCAATTAAGAAAAAGAATATTTTTGAAAATTGCATCTCGAATTTAGATCCGTTCCGAATTAAAATGGAAATTCAATTGAGGGTCGTCAATTGCATATAACAACTGACGTAGGATTCGGCGCAAAAAATTTCCATACGACGGATCTTTTTTATTTTTTCGAAGAATCTCATAAAAAAAAGAGGCCAACACGTTGAAAAAGGATAAAAATTCTTTCCAAAGCGATCCCCAGCCCGCAAAGCCGAGCCTTTCTCCCCTGAACGAGGCGGTATCCAAGCCGGGTCGTAGACGCAAAAAAGTCGGATTGGCTCTCGGCAGCGGCTCCGCAAGAGGCTGGTCGCATATCGGCGTTATACGCGTTTTAGAGTCCTACGGCTGGAAACCCGATATCATTTGCGGAACTTCGATCGGTTCCCTCGTGGGAGCGTTTTATGCCGCTGACAAACTCGATCGTCTGGAAGAATGGGTTCAAACCTTGGAATGGAAGGACATACTTGGTTTCATGGACATATCGTTCGGAGGCGGAATTCTAGGGGGAAAGAAATTATTCGACTTCTTTGAAAAAGAATTCAAGGACCTAAACTTCGATCACCTAACAAAAAAATACGGAGCGGTCGCAACGGACATAGACAACGGCTCGGAGATTTGGCTCCGGGAAGGATCGGTTCCCGAAGCGGTTCGAGCTTCGATTTCTCTTCCGGGGATTTTTTCACCGGTAAAACGGGAGGATCGTTGGCTTGTGGACGGAGGTTTGGTGAATCCGGTTCCCGTTTCTTTGTGTAAGGCGATGGGCGCGGAATTCGTGATCGCAGTCGACTTGAATCAAGATCTTTTGGATCGAAAGGAAGAAGCGGAAGAATCGAACGCCAAAGAATCCAACCGCAAATCCTTCCTATCCCATTTTTGGGGAAAGGATTTGGAGGAGAATCTCCGCGAGGAAAAGGACGAAAAACCGGGAATGATCGAGGTCATGTCGAAAAGCATCAACGTTATGCAGATCCGAATCACGCGCAGCAGAATGGCGGGAGATCCTCCGGACGTAACGATCGCGCCTCGTCTCCGAAACATCGGTTTGATGGAATTTCACAGAGCGCAGGAATGTATCGAAGAAGGAAAACGAGCCGCGGAACTGCTTGCGGGTTTTCTGAAGAATCCTCCTTGATCCTTTTTTCGGATTGCGTTTATCAAAACGATCTTAGAATCTTTCTGTGCGAGGAAAAATGAAAACCGACGGATCTTTACAAAACTTCGAACGATGTCCGAAAGGAAAGCGGAATTTAATGCGAAACGGAAATCGATTCGACCGCCTATTCAACCTTTTGCTGCGAACGACCTTCATTACGATTTCATTCTATTTTCTCGCCGTAAACTGCAATAAAAAGGAATCCATTTCGGTTTTGGAAATCCGGGATCTTACGGAAAAAGAAAACCTCGTAGAAGCGCTTCACAAAGCGGAAGAGAATCTGAAACTCAAAGGAGACACGGCGGAACTTTTATACGTGCGCGGTTGGATTCGGTATCTTCAAAAAAATCAAACCGCGGCGATGAACGACTTCAAAAAATGTCTCGCGCTCGATTCCAAATCCCTGGATTGCAAACGCGGACTCGGACTCGTATATGAATCCAATAAGGATTACAAAGAAGCCGAATCCACGTATCAGGAAGCGCTGATTCTCGCAAAAGAAAAAAGCCCCGATTCGGAAGCGTTACTCCACGAAAACTTAGGAACCTTATATCTTCGGCAGAATCTAAGAAAGGAAAGTTTAAGCGAATTCCAAAACGCGATTTCCCTTTCGGATAAAGGGGACGCGTATTACGGCTTCAGTCTTTGTCTGATTATGGAAGGAAACAGCGAAGGCGCGATCGCTTCTTTGGAAAAGGGGATTTCCAAACCGTTCCGTGCGAAACCCTTCCAATCCGAATCGCACTTTTTGTTGTCGAAATTTTATTTTGAAAAAAGAAAAGACCCCGTCAAAGCGGAAGCCGAAATCAAAAAAGCGATTTCGATTTTTCCTCTTCACAAAGAATATCTGGACGCATTGCAGACTTATACAAAGGAAAGAATCAAATCCGGTCTTTGATTTTCAAACATGATAAAAGCCGTTTATAGACTCGTTCATCAACAGATCATCGTTCCGTTTCAACAATCGCACGCTCCCGTAAAGGAAGTTTGTTTGGGAACTTCGATCGGACTTTTTTGGTCCCTCACTCCTCTGATCGGAATCCAGATGTATCTCGGGTTGATCACTTGGGTCCTTCTCCGTTTAATCGGAATCCGATTTTATATGCCGATCGCGATCGCGATGATCTGGATCACCAATCCTGTCACCCTTCCTTTCTTCTATTATATCTTTTACGTCACGGGAATCGCCGCCTACAATCTGTTAGGCTGGGATATGCCCGCCATGAACTTCGCGAGAATTTTGGAAGTCATCGACCATTCCAGTTCTCTCGAACTCTACGAAGGTTTGAAATATTGGAGCGCGTTTTTGATAAACGACATGGGGGCGCCCATGTTTCTCGGCGGATTTCTGATCGGAATTCCTTCCGCGATCGCGGGTTATCCTCTTACGAAATCGCTGCTCAACGGGTTTCGGGAAAAACAGGCGGAAAAGGAAGGAATCACCTTGGAGCAATGGGAAGAGAAACACGTCCGCAAAGAATCGGATAAGAACCGCTCTTTTTGGAATATTCTTAAAAACTAATTTAGATCTATCTTTAACTTTCTGGCGAGATCTTCCGCGCTCTGATTCAGGATTTCGGGATTCGATTCTGCTTCCTTGATGAGTTTTACGATTCCCCGGTTCAACGGCGCGGGATGTCCCATCACATCGGCGAGTTTGATGACTTCTCCGTTGAGGGAATCGATTTCGGTCGGACGTTTTTGAACCAAGTCCTCCCACATCGACGAGCGCGCCTGCGGATCGATCTTCACCATTCCCGATGCGATTCTAAAAAATAAAAAATCCGGAAGATTCAAAATGATCGGCGCCAAACTCGGAATCATTTTCCCCGAACGAACCGGTCGGATCTCCGCGAGCCTCATGATTTCGAGAGATTCTTTCATCAGCTTGGAAAGAATCTTGCGATACCCCGGTTTTGAAATTTCCGTTTTTAAAGTCAGACCGGAAAGTGCGTTTAAGGAATTGTTCAGATTAAAAATCAATTTTCCCCAGAGAATTCCCGCGATATTTTTATGCGTGTTGGTCGGAAGTCCGGCCCGATTGAAAATCCGCGCGAGAGAACGCGATGTTTTTGAATCTTCGATCACGAGATTCCCGCTCGTTCCCCGGTGAAAATGTCCGTTCCCTTTGGAAACTACGTTGAAAGGAACCATTCCCGCCAAAACTTCGACAGGCAGATCGCGTAATCCTTCCCGCAAAACCTCCGCGTTGCGAACTCCATTTTGAAAGCTGATTACGACGGGCAACGAACCGGAAACGGAATGATTCTTCTGCCGTTTTTCTAAAATCCCGCGGAGTTCCAGGGCCAGATCCTTCGTATCTTTGGACTTTACCGTAACCAAAAATACGTCTGCGGTAAGAACATCGGAAAGAGAAGTGGTAAACGGAATAGAAGCGGGGCTTAGCAATACTTCGTGATTCGCAAAATCGGTGATTTTCGCTCCGAAGGTTTTGAGTTCATTTCGGATTCTTTCTCTACCGTACAAGATAACCTGATTGCCGGCGGCTAACAATCGACAACCAAGGTAGGTTCCGATGCTTCCAGAACCCAAAACTGCGAAGGAAAGTTCCATAAGGATAGGCATCAAATCCGAATTTGCTATTTAATTCTACAACTATACGCAGTTAGTTGGGAAAAAAAGAACCCGTCCGCAAGGGGCCAAGCTGACGCACGAAAGCGCGGCGCCGAGCTCCTGCTCGTTTTTTTAAATCGGATCAATTCGAAATTTTAAAAATGCAGTAAAAAAAAAGGACTCCGCGCCCAAACGCGGAATCCTATCTTGCACGGTTACTGGAATTTAGGAAACGATACTTTTTATTGATTTGCCTTCGCGTTGGAAGCCATAGAGAGGAAATATCCTTCTACGTCATACCAAGTTTGTCCGGAAAGCAGGGTGTTGGAAGCCTGAAGGTGATCCACACCGGTCGTAAAAATACCGTAAGAAGGACCGCCTTTCCAAGTTCCCCATCTCTGAGAAGTTGCAGGAACGAGTCCATCATTGTCTCCGCCTTGTCCGTTGAAAACTCCGCCCGCCCAGCAAGCAGGATAAAGAATTCCCATCAAAGGATGTTGAATCAGATCCGGAATGGTGATCGTAGAACCATAAGAGAAATATTTCACCGCAGAACTGTTCGGAGTGTAGCTGTTGAAGGAAGCCATTCCGCTGGTAGTCAAGGATTTCAGGGCCTTAACCGCGTCTTGTTGTCCTCCGCCGTAAACCAGTTGAACCACTACCCCTAAAACGGAAGAAACGAAAGGCTGAGCCCAGCTTGGGATTACAGCGTTTACGATATCCGCGATCGGAGATCCTCTATGAGGAGAGTTCAAAGAAGTCAGGGTCGAAACTTTTCCGGACATTCCTAAGTTGGAAACCATATAACGGCTATCCAATCCGCCTTGCGAGTGCCCGATGATATGAACTTTAGTAAAACCGTTAGCCGCCATGTAGACGTTTATTTTATCTCTAAGTTCCGCGCCTCTCGTCTCGTTGGACTGAGCCGCCGTTTTTGTGGGAGCGTAAACGTTTGCACCTTGATTTCTCAAGTAGGTGTCCATACCACCCCAGTAGTTTACGATGCTGATTACTCCGCTGGAATCGGTTCCCCATCCGAATAAACCATGGGAAAGTACGATCGGGTAAGAACCGGATAAAGGTTTCGAAGAAGACCCTCCGCCCGAAGCCATTAAAGAACCAGTCAATAGGAAACTCATTACTATCAATAAGCTTAATTTGCGCATTTCAAATACCTCAACTCTCTTCACTATTCTTCTATTTTATTTTTTTTCGAAATTCGCTTTGGTCTTCTTCGCTTGTAGTGTTTGATACACCGAGGTAAGAATTTAAACAAAGAGAATTCTCTGTCAAGAGGATTCGTAGAAAAAGTTCATCTTTTTAATAACACATGTTATTTCATTATTTTAGGAATATTCCGGTCGTTTTATAAAATTCAATCAATTCCCGCCCCTTTGAAAACAACTGCAAAACGGAGAATCTGAGCACTCTATCCATAACAAACGATATGCAACGAAGAATTGCGCCTGAACTATAGAATGACACATAACGGAAGCATTTGACGCATCTTCAAAAATTGCTCATTTTTCTCCGTAAGTCCTATGCCGAGAGTGATATATATCAACTTGCACCCGGCTAATTTATGATTTCATTTTTTGCCGAATCGAATGCGATTTTCAGAATGAACTCTTCCATTCAAATTCATTTCTTGGGAGCCGCAGGAACCGTGACCGGTTCCAAATATTTGATCGATACGGGAAAAACAAAGATACTGATCGATTGCGGTTTGTTTCAAGGGCTTAAGGAGCTTCGCTTATTGAATTGGGCGCAGCTTCCCGTTCGCGCATCCGAAATCGATTTCGTATTCTTAACGCACGGTCACTTGGATCATGTCGGTTATATTCCGAGACTCGTCAAACAAGGATTCCGCGGTAAAATTTTCGGAAGCGCACCTACTTTGGAAATTACGGAAATCATTCTCAAAGACTCCGGCAAAATACAGGAAGAAGAAGCCGATCGTGCGAATCGAGGCGGATATTCCAAACACAAACCCGCTCTTCCTTTATACGATCTTAAGGAAGCGATCGATTCTCTTTCGTATCTACATCCGATCGAATTGGATCATTGGAAGGATCTCGCGGCCGGAATTCGTGTGCGCTTGAAATACAACGGTCATATACTCGGTGCGACCTTTATCGAACTGGATATCTCCGGCAAGTTGTTCGTTTTTTCCGGAGATATCGGCAGGCCCAAGGACGTTCTCTTGTATCCGCCCGATCGTCCCGAACAAGCGGATTATATTTTTACCGAAAGCACGTACGGGGATAGAATCCATCCTCCCGATCCGGAAACGAAACTTTTGGAAATATTAAACGAAACGCTGAAGAACGATGGAACCGTGATTCTTCCCAGCTTTGCGGTCGAAAGAACGCAGAGTCTCATGTATCTTCTCTGGAAATTAAAATCCATGGGAAGAATTCCGAACGTTCCTATGATTCTCGATAGTCCTATGGGAAGAAACGTCTTTGAAGTCTTTCAAACTCATACGAAATGGCATAAACTTTCTTCGATGGAATGTTCCCGGATTTGGGAAAATTTTCAAAAAACAGAATCGATCAAAGAAACGTATAAACTCGCGGAAGACCGAGCTCCTAAGATCGTGATCGCTGGCAGCGGTATGGCAACCGGCGGTAGAGTTCTCACGTATCTTCAATATTATTTGGGAGATCCGAATTCGACGATTCTTCTATGCGGTTTTCAAGCGTTGGGAACCAGAGGAAGACAACTGCAGGACGGAAATCCGGAAATCAAAATCTATGGAAAATTCTACGATGTGAAAGCGAAAGTCCGCTCCGTGGAAGGTTTATCTTCTCACGCTGATCAAAGAGAGATTCTGGAATGGCTTGGAAATTTAAAGCGAAAACCCGAAAAGGTTTTTATCGTTCACGGTGAAAAGGGAGCTTCCGATACGCTTCGCGTCAAACTCAAAGACAGCCTTCAATTCGAATGCGAGGTTCCAAATTTGTTCGATATAGTCGAAATCAAACTCTGAGAGATCATGTCCGATAAGAAAGAAAAACTCACTCTTAAAAACTTAGGAATCGATACCAATCAGGAATACGTCGTTTTCCTTCGAAGGGATTGTCCCGCGTGTAAATCGGAAGGGTTTATCGCTCTCAATCGGGTTCAGGTAACCGTAGGCGATCGTAAGATCATCGCTTCGCTGAACATCATCGATAACAAGATTCTCCCGATCGGGCAAGTCGGTCTTTCGGAAAGCGCGTGGAAAGCGGTTCACGCGAAAGAGGGAGATACGGTTCTTCTTTCGCATCTGAAACCCGTTTTGTCCTTACACGACGTCCGATCCAAAATCTACGAAAATCGTCTGAACGAAGATTCCTTTGAAAGAATCATCCAGGACATCAAAGACGAAAAATATTCCAATATCGAAATAGCATCCTTTATTACGGCGTGTTCAGGCGATCATCTCAATTTGGACGAGATCAAGGCGCTCACCAAGGCGATGATTCGAACCGGTTCCGTTTTGAAATGGGAAAAATATCCCGTTGTCGACAAACACTGCGTAGGCGGACTTCCGGGAAACAGGACTACTCCGATCGTCGTTTCGATTGTGGCCGCAGCCGGTTTAACGGTTCCGAAAACTTCTTCACGCGCGATTACTTCTCCGGCGGGAACTGCGGATACGATGGAAGCGGTTACGAACGTGAATCTGAATCTTAACCAAATGAAATCCGTCGTCGAAAAAGAAGGCGGCTGTATCGTTTGGGGAGGTTCGATCGGTTTAAGCCCCGTCGACGATATTCTCATCCGAGTCGAACGCGCTTTGGAAGTGGATAGCGTCGGACAAATGATCGCTTCGGTGTTATCGAAAAAAGCTGCAGCCGGTTCCTCGCATGTAGTGATCGATATTCCCATCGGTAAGACCGCAAAGGTTCGCACGGAAGAAGATGCAGAAAAGCTAAATTACTATTTTACGGTCGTAGGGAGGTTCGTCGGTCTGAAAGTCAAGGTATTGATATCGGACGGTTCGCAGCCGATCGGAAGAGGAATCGGTCCGTCTCTCGAAATTAAGGATTGTATCAGCGTTTTAAAGAACGAGGCGGATTCTCCCTTGGATCTGAAACAAAGGGCGTTGACGATTGCCGGCGCGATGCTCGAATTCTCGGCGCCGCACCGATACAAAAACGGAGTTCAAGCCGCTCTTGAAATTTTAGAATCGGGAAAAGCGTGGGAGAAATTCGAAAATATATGCAAAGCTCAAGGCGATTTTAAGAAACCTTCTTCCTCCAAGTTTCAATTGGACGTAATCGCCCAATCGTCGGGGATCGTTTCCGAAATCGACAATCGAAAGATCGCAAAGGTAGCTCGGCTTGCCGGAGCGCCTAACAGCTCTTCTGCGGGCGTCTACTTCCTTTCTCCATTGGGAAGAAAGATCGAAAAAGGCGACGTGCTTTATACGGTTCATTCCGATTCCGAAGGAGAATTGGAATACGCTTTCGATTACCTGAATACTCAAAATGGAATCATTACGATTCTATAATGGATCTCATGAAACGTCTCTTATTTTCATTTCCCGAAAACGAAACTCTGACAAAGAAACTTTCCGATCGATCCGGCCTGAAGATCGGCAAAGCCGAGTTCGGAAGGTTTCCGGACGGAGAATCCAAATTTCGAATCGACGAAGAATTAACTGAGACGGAAATCTACGTCGTCTGCTCCTTGGATCGCCCCGATACGAAGATCGTCCCGCTTCTCTTTTTCTGTGAAACCGCAAGGTCGCTCGGTGCGGAAAAGATTCATCTCATCGCGCCTTATCTATGTTATATGAGACAAGACAAAGTCTTTCATCCCGGAGAAGGAATCAGCTCCAGATATTTTGCGTCCTTGATTTCCCGTTACGTGGATTCGGTTTTGACGATCGATCCTCATTTACATCGAATTCACGACTTAGAAGACATCTTCAGCGTTAAAGCGACGACCTTACATGCGACACGACTCTTTGCGGATTACATCCGCAAGAACGTCAAAAATCCGATCTTGATCGGACCGGACAATGAGAGTAGTCAGTGGGTCGGCGAAGTCGCGAAAGAATCCGATTCTCCGTTTACGATCTTGGAAAAAAACCGCAAAGGAGATCGCGACGTGGAAGTCAGCGTTCCGCAGATTGAAACGTATCGAAATCATACCCCGGTTTTGATAGACGACATCGTTTCCACGGGAAAAACCCTGCTCAAAACGATCGCACATCTGAAAAATGCCGGAATGCAAGCGCCCATTTGTCTTTGCGTTCACGGAATTTTTGCGGACAATTCTTATCAAGAATTGATCGAAAGCGGAGCGAACCCAATCATTACTACGAATACGATCGATCACGTAAGCAATCGAATCGATATCAGCGTGCTGATTGCGGAGAATTTGTTTTAACCGTTTCGATGATCGGGAATCGGATGTTCGAGCTGAATGCGGATTTTTTTTGCGTGAGAATTAATCGGATCGAGTTGATCCACTTTTTCCAAAAGTTTTACCGCGATCTCCTTTTTATGGATGAACAGATACGATTCGGCGAGATGAGCCACGTTGTTTAGGAATTCCGGTTCGCGAAGCAATACGCGCTCCCCTAACTCCACCGCTTGACGAAAACGTTTCATCCTTTTGTAGATCAAAGACGCGGTAAACATCGCTTCCACATCCTCCGGAAAATCGGAGATCAATTCCTCGAATAAATTCAGCGCCTCTTCGTATTTTCCGATTTTATAATATACTTTCGCGAGTTCCTTTTTAAACACGGGAGACATCGTCTCTTCTTCCAATTTGTTTTTCAGGTTTTCGAGATGATACAGAGCGTGTTCCCAATTCTCCGCTTGCAGATACTTTAGATACGTTTCGTCCGGAAAAACGAAGGATTGAATTTTAGGCGCGGTTTCCAATCGAAGCGGCTCTTTGAGATAGGTCAGTTTTACGATGCTCAGGTCGTCCGTAAGTTCTCCGTAATTCCGAAGCCCTTGTACGAGTAAACCGAGATCTCCTCTGGCCTCATCCACTCTTTTTAAGAATTGCGATTCGTCCTCGTTGATCAATCGCGTTCCGTCGGGATCGACGCCCAAAAGAAGGTCGTCTCTCCCGTCCGAACCGATAAAAATCGTATCTCCCTTTTCCAAAAAGAAAGTTTTCACTTTCATCTTGCTTTCCAAGCCGGTGATTCCTATCTTTCGAAGTTCCAATTTGTCCTCGATAAAGGAGGAGACCCCGTCCCGATATAAAACCGTCCAAGGGTGTTCCGCATTCAAAAAATAGAATATTCCGGATTCTAAATCCACGAGGCCCAGGACTACGGAAATCAACATCGATCCGTCGAACGATTCGAAGATGTTCTGAAGTTCCAAAAAACATTCCTTCAACCAGAGTTCGGGCGGTTTGGATCGGTACGAAGAAGCGTTCTTTGTCCTGGAAACGAACGATCGGAAAACCACGCCTAACACGAGCGCGCCTCCCGCGCCTTGAATCGACTTGCCCATCGCGTCCCCGTTTACGAAAACCAGATATTTCCGATCCTTCAAAACGATCTCGTCGGCGATGATAATGTCCCCTCCGATTTCCTTTTTCCACTGCTTGAACTCGAAATGTTTTTTCTGACGGCTGAACCCTTCCACGGAAATCGATTCGTTCTGAATCTTATAACGGTTCAAAGGATCCAATAATAAAGAGGTCAAAAAGTAATCCCCGTCCTGCTGAATCTTCAACTCCTGAATTTGGTTCAGAGTATCTTCCAATTGTCCCGTTCTTTCCCGGACTTTCCGATCCAAGTCCAGATTCAATTCTTCCACTTCGTTATGAACTCTGAGAAACCGGTTCGCAAGAATGAACACGATCCCTAATTCGAAGGTGAAAAATCCGTATTTTAGAAGTCCATAATTTTCTAAATAAGGAAGGAGCTGCATGGACCCCACAAGATCGGTGATCGCGGATACCAGAAGAATGATGAATCCGGCGAACAACCGAACGCTGTCCTGGTTCCTTCGGATCAAAGAGCGGATCATAACGTAAAGCGCGTACGACGCAAAAAGAAAGATCGAATACTGCCAAGTCTGAAGCAAAAGAACGGAAATCGCGCGATTGCAAAACGGAATCAAGGACGTAAGCGCAAAGGCAAAGAATTGATAGAATCTCGATACGGAACTGATCTTCGATTCGAAGAACGTATCCAAAAACAAAAGAAAAAAAGTCGGAATATTGAATACGACCATATACTCCAATTTCATTTGGAGAACCGGATCAAGATTGAGTTCGTAAACCGCGTTGCTTCTTAGATAAATGTAGATCGCGAGCAACATCGAAAAAAGCCCGAAGAAGAGATTGTATTTCTCTTGGGGCCGCTTGAAATAAAATAGGAAATGATAGAATCCCACGAACAGATATAAAAACGCGAGCATCAAAGTCGATCGTTCGGACAAGATCGACGCGTTGCGAGACTGTAAATCGATCACCGGAGGAACGGAATCGAAACTCGCATAAGCGTCCAGTTCTTCGCCAGGATCGGAAGATAAGATCAACCGGATTTCGTTGGTTCCGATACGAACCTTGTTTTCAGGAATCGGAAAAATCACGTGTCTTTTAAATCCGTTTTTGACGATTCTTCCCCCAAGAACCAATCCCCCTTCTCCCATCTTTTCTCCGTTGAAATAAATTTCATACGCGTTCGTGAGAACCGGAAAATGAACGGAAAGTCCGTCGATGGAAAGCGCGTTCAGATCCTGCGCGGAAATATCGAACCTCTTGAGTAAGGTTACTGTACGCGTAAAATCCTCGGGAAACGAAAACGAGCGGATGATATCTTTCGGAATCGGAAGAGACTTCAATTCTTTCCAGGAAGGATTCTCGATCGGGGCGGTGAGATTTTTTCCTTCCGTAATTTTCCAATCCTTCGTCAATTGGATCGGAAACGAAAAGATAGGCGCGCTTATCAGAAAAAAAACGCATAAGAGAATGCGATTATAAAAACGTTTGGTTCTGTTTTGAAAATCGAAATCCACCGTTATTTGCCGCCAAGCCCCTTTGATAGAAGAAGTCCTTCGTTTGGCAACCAATATTAAACGTAAATAAAAATAATTTATTGATTCTCATTCAGCCGGAAGGAAGGCCTCGCAAGAATATATCACCTTTTTTATGTTAGGCGAAAGTTCCTTATATCAGAATTAAACCGAATTCTAAAAAATCTTGTTCGATCGAACGTCCGAGTTTTACAATTACTCCATCACGATCGTGATATCGACTCGACGATTTTTCTGTCTGCCTTGAATCGTGGAATTATCCGCGATCGGTTTCGACTTTCCGTATCCCTCATAGGACATTCTTTTTTCCTCAAGCCCCTGTTTGTCCCTGAGTTCTTTCAAAACGGAAAGCGCTCGTTCTCTGGAAAGTTTCCGGTTGTATTCTTCCCCGCCCGAATTGTCCGTATGGCCGCTGATCCGTATTTCACGGTCACCGTATTTTTTGAGGACGGAAGCGATTCTTTCGAGTTCCTTCTTCGCTTCCTCCTTCAACTCGGAACTGTTGTAATCGAATAGAACGGAATTCAACGAGATGGCAATGCCCTCTTCCGTTCTGCGGATCTCAACCGGCGGTCCGGAAGGTTTTTCGTTTTCCGGTCTCGCACGATTCTCCTCTTCCTCGGGCCATTGCAGCGTATCGCGCGGAGGTTTTTTACCGTTTTTTTGGCGATCGCCGTCCGATTCGATTCCGGTTGGAAGTTCGTTTTTCAGAATCTTACGGATCTCTTCGGCGAACTTGTCCTTATCGTTATCCGTTAATTTTACGTTTTTATTATATACTCCGTGAATATCGAAGGACATTTCCTGAGCCATTCCGTTCGCATAAACGAACGTATAAGCGAGCTGAACCCGTTTGTATTGGGGAAGTCCTTGTTCGCGGTCGAAATAAACCATTCCCCTCGCAAACCCGTAAATTTTAAACGGAACTCCCTCTTGATTCGCTTGAGAATCGTAGAATAACGTATAATTGTATTCGATCCGATCGCCTTTGCCGGAAAGTTTTTGAAACTCCCACTGGTCGATTCCGTGATACTTATATTTTGCAAGAACGGTGATCATCACTCTGCCGCCCGGAAATTGAAAACTTTCGGTTGCTGGCTGTGTCCATTCTTCTCCGATCGAAACTGGTTTTTCGGAAAAGCTCGGAAGCGAACGAAGATTGGGCATGCTGTATTCTTGAGGTACGCGGTATTGACCGAGTTCGGTGATTTGAAATCTGCTCTTGAAGGTTTTGTCTTTTCGAAACGCAGGATCGACTTCCGGAAAACGAGTGTATGTATCGAAAAATCCTTCGAGCATACAAGCCTTGTTCTCGCACGAAAGAGTTTGTAAAAGAATTCGATTCTTATCCTCTCGTTTGATTTTTCTTCCCTGACTTACCAATTGAACGCGATGATATTCGTTCAACTCGACGTTCTCGCCGGGAACCAACTTCCATCGAAAGAGAATCTTTTCCGGTTCTTCGGCGACAAGAGACAAGGAATCAAAAAACAATATTAGAACGGCGATACGAAGCGTAGTCGAAAGGAAACCTCCGGAGAAGTTTTTGGATTTCGAATGTCTGTGCGGAAGTTTCCCCATAGTTTTAATTTCGTAAGATTTTAGGAAAACATAAGGAAAGTGTAAAAAACTTTCCGAAAAATCCTTGATCCGGACGAAAATTAAAATCGGAGTCCCGATTCGTTTCGGGAGAATTCTATGGAAGCGAGACTCGTTTACGTAACCGCAAAGAACGAAAAAGAAGCCCTTAAAATCGGAAAAACCTTGGTCGAAGAACGATTGGCCGCTTGTGCGAACATTCTTCCCAAGATGAAATCGGTTTATCACTGGGAAAAGAAACTCGTCGTCGATAACGAGGCGGTTCTAATTCTAAAAACCAAAAGCGAATTGATGACCGAACTCACTCTTCGAATCAAATCATTACACAGTTATTCAGTTCCGTGCGTAGTGAGCCTTCCGCTTTTGGAAGGAAACCGCGATTACTTTACTTGGTTGTTCGGCGAAGTGATTTCGGAATAATAGATTCAAAAAAGGTTATATCGTGCAAATCCACGTTAAACAAAAATATACGGCCCTTACTTTTAACTCCGCTTTTTTCGGCTTTTACGCACACGCCGGTTTCGCCAAAGGACTTTCCGAAATCGGATTTCATCCCGTTAAAATCACGGGCTGCAGTTCAGGCGCCCTCATCGGTTCCCTCGTTGCGGCCGGAGTTCCCGTCGAAACCATGACCGATCTGATTCTAAACTTAAAGAAAAAGGATTTCTGGGAAGGCAATCTGATCACGAATATCGTAAAGCCGATCCGCAAAGGACTCAAAAATTATTCTGGAATTCTTTCCGGCAAGAAAATCAAAGAATTACTAAAACCGCATTTAGGTCATAAGAAGATCGAAGATCTACCCGTTCCGATGGGAGTTTCCGTTTCTAACCTCACCAAACAAATCCGCGAACTCAAAACGAAAGGAGATCTGATCGATCAGATTCTCGCTTCGATGACGTTTCCGTTCCTATTCGAAATTCAAAAATTGGGAGAAGAGGAATTCATCGATGGAGGTGTCGCCGATCAGGAACCGATCAAGGAATTGATTTTGGATAAGTCGATTAAGAAGATCGTCGTTCACAGCGTTCGAACAAAAAAAGGCCATTCCGAACGGGCGATGCTGCGCGCGTTTCATTCTTCCGTTCAGATCATCGAAAACGAAACGAGAGAGCTGAAGGAGCTTCTCGCAAAACATTATAAAAAACAAATATTGCGCGTGGAAACCGTTACGCCTTATATCGATGCCGACCGCCTCAAACACGGAAGAGAAGCGCTGGAAGAAGGCAGAAAAAGCGCGCATCATTGGAAAAAGAAGATCCTCGCATCCGCATAAACGCGCAATCCGTAAAAGATCCGATCGCCTAACAAGATGAATCCGAAAGTCGTCGAAATCACCGAAAACTACGTCCATCTTCACCGCGCTCTTTCGGATTTGATGGGCGCACCGATCTTGAACTACAAAAGTTTCGATTTCTATTCGAACCCGGATTCACACTGGTTTACGAGAATCATCCTCAAGGGAAAGTTTTCCGATTCCGAATTGACCGAGGAGATCGGCGAGCTTAGAAGCAAAGGTTACGATCCGGATATTTTAGATTTTTTGAATACACGAAATCACGAATCCGCGATCAAAAAACTGGGTTATGGTTCCTGCAACGAACAAGTGGGAATGTTTCTTAAGGGAAATCCGATTTCGCCGAATCAAAATCAAACGTCGCGGACCGCAAACGTTCTGAAAAACGAAGTCTTGGATGTGCGATCGATTTCCAACGCGGACGAACTCAAAACTTGGCTGAGGATCGTAAATTCATCCTTCGAATCCGACGATCGGGAAAATCTTTATTTAAAACTGCTCGGGCGAGAAGGCTTTCGACTCTACGGAGGTTTCGTAAACGAAACGATGGCTACGACCGGAATGAGCTATTTCGACGGAGAATCCTTCGGTTTGTATTCGATTACAACGGACAAAGCGCATCGCGGTTTCGGTTTTGCGTCCGTTCTTGTGGATCAAATCTTACGCGAAATCCGAAAGGAATTTTCCGGATTTATCATTCTTCACGCGACCAAAATCGGACAAGGAATTTACGAACGATTCGGGTTTCAAGGTTCGACGATCCTGCGTCATTGGGGCAGAACTTAAACCCATTAGAAAACCGTAAAGTATTAAGACGCGTTTATTTGATCCGATTGCCTAAAAAGAAAACCGCTTCGATCGAACCCGGAAACGTAAAATTCTCAAAAGGCGACCAACCCGATTTACTTTTGATTTCCTCTTTCAAAAACGTCTTCGGTTGTTTCAAATTCAACACGGTGAAGTTCGCCGAATAACCGGGCTCGATTCTCCCGAAACCTTTTCCGTATTTGGGAGGAAGATATTCATTCACAAAGTCTCCGGGATTTTTAGAACAGATCTTCGCGATCGTCTTTCGATCCACACCCGCGTCCAAGATCAACCATGTTACAAAAAGTGAATATGTATCGAGTTGAGAAATTCCGCTCGTTCCTTTTTGTTTTTCTTCGATGCTGTGCGGAGCGTGATCGGTCGCGAGATAATCGATCCAGCCTTCTTTGACGCCTTGCAGCATTCTTTCACGGTCTTCCTTTTCGCGAAGAGGAGGATTCATCTGAAACCAAAGCCGATTTTCGGGAGTCAACATGGACTTGTCGAAGAACAAATGCGTGGGAGTGACTTCGCAGGTGATCTTCACTCCTCTTTGTTTTGCGGCTTTGATTTTGTTCAAGCCGTCGCCCGTGGAATAATGACAGAGTTTTCCGCGAAGATTGTATTTTTCGATCAGATACAAAGCGAAGTCGGTCGCCATCGTTTCCGCTTCCGCCGGTCTTCTGTCTTCGTGGAATTTTTCGTCCTGATGTTTTTCGAGAATCTCCGGATCTTCGCAGTGAAAGCTGATATTCTGTCCCGCATAATTTCGGATCGTGTCTTCCAGAGTTTGATTGTTATGAAAGAACAATTCTCCGATGCTCGGTCCCATAAAAACTTTATATGGAACGGACTCGGAAAGGGGTTTCGTGTTCGGTCCGATCCCCGCATACAACGTGATGTGAATCGGAGAACGATCGGCTAACTTGCGTTTTTTTGAATATGAATCTTTATCCACCGGAGGAATCGGATTGTTCGGCATATCGGCGACGTGAACCACTCCCCCGTTGACCGCAGCCGCGCTCGCGGAAAGAAAATCCTCTTTATAAGTGTGTTTGCCGCTTTCGTCTTCTCTTGCGTGAATATGAATGTCGCCGAACCCCGGAAAGATCACGGTTTGGTTCGGATCAAACCAGACTTCTTCCTTCGTTTGTTCTTCGGTGACGTCGAATTCCAATCCTTCGCGAACGGACGAAATCCATCCCGTCGAAGGATCCCATTCCACCGTTCCGTCGAACTCGCGTTCGTGTGTTACGATTCTGCCAGAGATTTTACGGATCATGAAAGGCGCTGTTTCACTTAACGCAGATCACGTTGTATTTCATCGTTCCGAGGCTGCTCGTTTCCATCCCGTCCTTTAAGTTGACCGAAAAGTAATATCCGGTTTCACCGTCTTGACTGGAAGACCAAAACACTCCCGCGTTTTTCAGTTTCTGATCGGCGCGTTTGCTGAAGGTTTTGAGCTGATCTTTACCGGGAAGACGTTTCGCCTTTTCGTCGCAGATCTCTTTCGCTTCGGCCCAAGTCGCGGATCGATGGAACGTATCGTCCCAGCCGCGTTTGCCGTAAACAGGAGTTTTTGTGTGATAGTTTTCGCAGATGAAATAACTGAAAATTCCCAAGAGCAAAATACATCCCGTAAGGATGATGCGGATTACGAGTTTGCCTCCTTCGCGGGGAGGTCTGACTTTAGGCTCAGCGCTTTTTTCCATTGCAAGTTCTTGACTCTTGCGATGGAACTCTTGATTTCTTTGAAAATTCTTTCCGTGTTGTTGGCGTTGTTGGTGAGAATGTCTTCGATTTCCTTCTCTCTGTTCGTTGCCGCCGCGGTTGGATTCGGCGTTTTCCCGATTCCTCTCGTTTCCTCCCGAACCTTTTTGATTTGAATTATGTTTCTTTCGGGGAGGCCTTCTTTTGTTTGCCATTTGGACCTGTGTTGTTGAATTTAACGACTTATCTTTGATTCGTACCAGAGAAATCAAAAGTTGTAAATTAAAATTTCGATCCGTTAAGGAACAACGCTTTTCCTTTGAAAATGAAGTGAATCTTCCCCGCAAATTTCGAAGATGGTAAACCATGGAACGCATTCGCATTGGATTGATCGGAGCAGGAACCGTCGGATCGGGGGTTTTAGAAATTCTTAAACAGGAAAGCGCCTCGTATCGGGAGAAGTTCGGATTAGATTTGATCCTCTCTTCGATCTGCACTCGTTCACCGGAAAAAATCAAAAAGGAACTTCAAAATTTTCCGAATTGTAAATTAGAATCCGATTATCAAAAAATGATCACCGATCCGGAAATCGATGTGATTCTGGAACTCGTAGGCGGCACCGACATCGCATATTCCATCGTGAAAGAAGCGTTAAAGAACGGTAAAACGGTGATCACCGCAAACAAGGCACTTCTCTCTCAAAGAGGGGATGAGTTGTTCTCTTTGGCTTACGAACAAGGTTTGGAAATCGGAATGGAAGCATCGGTCGCGGGAGCGATTCCGGTGATCCGTTCCATCAAATCCGGACTCGGAAGCGATTCCTTTCTTTCCTTATACGGCATATTAAACGGAACTACGAATTTCATTCTTTCCAAGATGGAATTGGAACATCTGGATTATTCGGAAGCGTTGCGTATCGCGCAAGACTTGGGCTTTGCGGAAAAAGACCCCACCTTCGACGTGGAAGGAATCGATACGGCCCACAAAATCAGCATCTTAGGAAGTTTGGCATTCTCCGAAAAAATTCCTTTACAGAGCGTACAAATCGAAGGTATAACAAAGATTAGCGGATTGGACATTCAATTTGCGAGTGAACTCGGTTACAGAATTAAACTTCTGGGACTGGTGCGGAAGTTGTCGAATAAGATCGAAGCCCGAGTTCAACCTGTGATGATTCCCGTAAAACATCCGTTCGCGAACATCATGAACGAGATGAATGCGGTTTATTATCAGACCGCTTACGCAGGACCGGGAATGTTCGTGGGGAAAGGAGCGGGTTCGTTGCCGACGGCTTCTTCCGTTGTTTCCGATATTCTGTATTACGGAGCGAGAAGAAACAAGGGAATCGCGCCGGAAAAGAATCTTTTTCCGCAAGCGACGATCTCGGAAGCCAACGGTTCCCTGGTTCGTTACTATCTCCGATTTACCACCGTGGATTTGCCCGGAGTTCTTTCCGAAATTTCCAAGGTACTGGGAGATCATGGAGTTTCGATTTCTTCCGTGAGACAAAACGAAGTTGAAAAAGAACCTGTTGAAGTTGTTGTTATTACGCATCCGGCAACGGAGGAGAATATCAAGAAATCGTTGAAGATCATCGACGGACTTTCCTTGATTCGACACTCTTCGGTTGCGATCCGATTGGAAGATAAACTCTGAGAATTCCGTCCTGTGGAATGGAAAGAATTCACTTTGTCTTTGCATTCGGAGGAGAATGGGGAGCATCTGGACTTATTCCTGGATCCGGGCCAAGAGGAGAATCTTCTGACCTTCGGGACTTCCGATGTAAATCTGGACGATTTTCTGAAAGGGCGCGTAGTGGAATTTGAAAAAAAACGTTCTCATAGAAGGAACTACCTGGAATATGAAGGTGCGATTCCGGGAAAAGGAAGGATTCAAGTTGTTTTAAAAGGTCGGTACGATGCCGATACTTTCCAAGAAGGCGAGAAAGTCCGACTGAAATACAAAGACGGGAAACTTTACCCGGAACGATAAAAGGAATTTTCATGGCGAGAGTAGAATTCGATTCATTGTATATTGAGACTACAAAAACGAGTCTCCCCAATAAGGAGGTCCAACTCGTCGTGTTCAACGGCAAGGTGACGAACTCCAATTCGTTCGAGATTTCCCGTAAAATTCATTTTATTTTCGAGGAAGAAGTTTACAACATCATCCTCGATCTTTCGGCGCTCGAATACATCAACAGCGTCGGCGTGGCTACGATTCTTACCTTGATCAAAACCGTGGATCAGCATTCCGGCAAGATCGTGATCGGGGGATTGAATCACTTTTTGGAAAACGTGATTCGTTTGATGGAACTGCCTAAGAAGGTGGAGATCTATCACTCCGTGGACGAAGCTAAAAAAGCCTTCGCGTAGATTCTTTCTTCCAAAAGATCCAATAAAGTCTTTAAACCCCATCCCCTATATGCGGATACGAGAACCGTATCCGAGTACAGATCGATTCCCAGATCCTCTTTTAAATCGGCGATCGCTTCCAAGCCCGGTCCGTGATTGATCGAAGGACGGGAGGATTTTTTGTATCCGTTCGAATCTTCGTTTGCCCCGGCCCAAGTCTTGAACTTTTCGAGGTTATCGATCTTGTTGAAAACCTGAATCATCGGTATATGAGAAAGTTCTAATTCTTCCAGAATCTTTTCCACGGCTTCCATCTGAAGTTTGTAATCCGGATTGGAAACGTCGACGACGTGAATCAAAAGATCGGAATCGCCCAATTCCTCCAAGGTCGCTTTGAACGCGTTGGAAAGTTCGGGAGGAAGATCGTGGATGAATCCCACCGTGTCGGAAATGATGATTTCTCTTTCTTCCGGAAAACGGATTCTTCTCGTAGTCGGATCGAGAGTCGCGAACAACTTGTTTTCGGAAAGGACTTCGCTGTTGGTCAACGCGTTTAACAAAGTGGATTTTCCCGCGTTCGTATATCCCACGATGCCAACGACCGGAAGTTCGTTTTTCTTTCTTTGTCTCCGATTGATCTCCCTTCTTTTTTTAAGGGATTTGAGTTCCACTTCGAGTCTTGTGATCCGTTCCTCGACTCTCCGTTTTCCGATCTCGAGTTTCGTTTCCCCCGGCCCTCGTCCTCCGATTCCCCCGGTCAAGCGCGACATGTTGTCGTCCAACTCCGTTAGACGTCCTTTGAGATATTTCAACTGAGCCAATTCGACCTGCAGTTTACCGTCTCGGCTCTTCGCGTTTCTCGCAAAGATATCGAGAATCAACTGAGTGCGATCGATGACCTTGATGTCTGCGATGTCCGAAATCTTCTTCGCTTGGGAAGGAGTAAGTTCCAGATCGAACACGAGAAGTTCCACGTGTTTCTGAATCGCCTTCAGGATGATCTCTTCGAGTTTTCCCTTTCCGAGAACCGTGGAAGGATCGAGACGATTCTTTCTCTGCATAAACGTATCCACAACGTGAACCTCCGCGGTTCTACAGAGTTCCTTTAATTCTTCCATGGATAAGGACGGATGTCGGCCGGTCGTTCTTTCGGGATATACGCCGACCAAGAAGGCCCGGTTCTCTTTTTGCGCGTCCTTCAGATTTCTTCTCGAACGAGACAGCATGGACTCGATGTCCAGGATTTCTTCGATGATTCCTTCCTTGAGCTGACCCGGATATTGTTTGGGGAGAACGGTCCAAAGTTCGTCTTCCGATTCCGGATTTACGTGCGCCGAGTAATACCCGTTCGGATTTCCGGAAGAATCCATTACGATCGCGGTGATATAGTCCAAACGTAGCAAGGCCAAGTCGGTCAAATCTTCCTGGTTCAAAGATTCTCCCTTTAAATGCGTGTGAACGAGCCTTAGGCCGCGCAGCCTGGCTTCCGACGTACGAAGGCGGTCCAAAAACGGGATCTCGATGGAATTGTCGGATCCGACTAACACATGAGTAACGTAACCCGATCGATCGATTAGGATTCCGATTTGTTTGCTGATTTCTAAGGATAATTCGCAGAGAGTGCGTGAAATTTCTTGACTAACGATTACATCTTCCCGGATTCTTTTTTCGGAAATTTTTTTCAGTCTTTGGATTTGATTGGATTTGAGACCGTTGAGGTTGCCGCTGAGCTTGCTAATAAAGAATATTCTCCTTTTAGCTAAAACGTAGCAGGTTTGAAGGTTTCCGTCAAGCATTCATGTTCTCGGAAATCATGCTTGTCACGGAAAAAAGCGTGAAAAAGCTGAAAAATCGACCGAACTTATGAATAGACCCTTAAGAAAAATTTTTACCGTTTAAAGGCTGCCCATGTCCTCATTTTTTAAAATTCGAAACGTATCGTTTTACGTTGTCCTTCTTTCTTCATTGAGTCTTTCCGGTCTGAAAGCGGAATCGATTTCAATTTCGAAACAAAACGGCGGGCTTGCGAAACAAGTCGACGCTCCTGACGACTCCGCGGAAACTCCTGGTTCGGGAGAATCTTCGACGGACGGAAATTCTTCCGGCGGTTTGAACGTGGACGATCCGCGAAATCTTACGGAGGAATCGGACGGAATTTCTTCGTATGAAAAAAGAAAACGAAAGGATCTCACTCCGAAAGAAAGACAAGAGATCGATTACGATCTTTCCCTCAAAAAAGGAATTCTGACCGTCTTCCGCGCGGAAGCGGAAAAACGTTATAAGGTTTTGGATCGGATCGCGCTCACTCATTCGATTCCGAGAGTGCGCGCCGCCGCCGTTTTAGCCATCGGTAGAATGGGAAAAGGCGGAGTAAGGACACTGCATCACGTCATCGAACGGGACGGAGAAGCGGTGAGACAGGCCGCCTACAAGGCGTTAGCCGATATCGGTTCCCCCTCTTCCTTGGATTATTTTTTCAGAGGAATCAAGTCGAACGATCCGGATATTCAGTTTTCCTCCTGGAGAGGAATGGGTAAAACCAAGGATCCTTCCGCTCGAGATATTTTGATCCGTCAGGGAATCCGTTCTTCCAGAACCGAAATCGTCAAGGCCTCCATCTTGGGTTTGGCCGCGTTTCAGGTAAACGACGACCTCAAACTATTCAAAACCTATTTGGAATCGGAAGATCCCGAACTTCAAAAGACCGCGATCGAAGCGTTGGGAATTCATAGAACCCGCGCTTCGCTTAGAATTTTGGAACAAACCCTCGAAACAAAACCGGAACTCGTGCGAAACATCATCGAGGCGATCGGCCAGAACACGAGTCTTTACGGAACCTATTCGTTTATTAGAATATTAGAAAGTTCCACTTCGGACGAATTGACTCAAAGGGTTTTGGCGCAGCTTTATCTGAGAAAGGCGTTTTATCAATTCGGAACGATTCAAGTCGAAGGAGGTTCTTCCCAAGAGAATCCTTATCCTACTTCGCGCAAGATGCGGAACCTAACCGTGGGAGAAGTCGGTAAGATTTTGAAGAAGAGCGATCGTCGTTTTATCCAAAAGGTCGGCGATAAATACGTGGAAGATCATTATTACCTTCTTCTTTTGGAATCCAAAAATCCGGAAAGTTATTATGAAACCTTTCAATCCTGGGTGTTCGGTCCGTATTTGAAAATCAGAACGATCATTGCTCCTCCGAAAGAGAAAAAGAAAGGCAAAGGCAAATATCGGAGAAAGGAGAACAAGTTCACTCCCGCTTCGGAGATGGAAGAGACCGACCCTGCCGCCAATCCGTCCGAAACGGAAAATCAACCTTCCAACGAAGGCGGACAAACTCCGGAGAATTGAGTTTAGAACGTTTTCTTAAAGAACGGATTCGAAGTTCGTTTTTCTTTTTAACGCGGTAGGAAGGAACACGACCGTTCCTTCCTTGAGCGGAACCTTAGGAACCATCCAACCGATTCCAGCAAACCAAGGAAGAATCGAAGCCGAAAAAAACATCACGCCGGGAAAATCGAAACCGGTGGTCGCGATGATTTTGTTTCCCTGATATCCGTCCTTGTGAATCCTGCGGATCATCCAAAGACCGGAAGTTTGCGTTTCCATCGTGATGTCCGTCACGATCGTATGAAATCGGTTCTTATCCTTGGAATAAATCTCCCAACCTTGGGCCGCGTCGATCGCGCGCACGGTTTCAAATCCTTTTTTTTCAAACCATACCTTGAGGTTGTTCGCGTAGCGGTCGTTGTCGTCCACGATCAAGACGCTTTTTTTCATGGTAATACTCCGTTATTAGCCGCAAATTGATTGTCCGAAAGTTTTCGGTAGATTCCGTTTTGCTCATATAAGGAATTGTGATTTCCCTCTTCCACGATCTTGCCGTTGTCCATGACGATGATCCGGGGAATGTCCTTGATCGTGGAAAGTCTATGAGCGATTACGAATGTAGTTCTGTTGGCGTACAATCTTCGGAGAGCGTCGCTGACGAGTCTTTCCGATTCCACGTCGAGAGCGGAAGTCGCTTCGTCCAAGATCATGATTTCCGGGTCGCGCAACAAAGCGCGCGCGATCACGAGACGTTGTCTTTGTCCGCCGGAAAGATTCAAACCCCGAACTCCGAGAATACTGTCGTATCCTTTGTCCATCTGTTTGATAAAGTCGTGCGCGTGCGCAAGCCTGGCCGCGCGGATCACGTCCTTGCGGGTCGCCCCCGGTTTTCCATAGGCGATATTATCCGCAACCGTTCCGTGAAAGAGAAAAATATCCTGAGTTACGATTCCTATCTTTTTGCGAAGATCGCCGAGGCTGATGTCGCGCACATCGACTCCGTCAAACTCGATCGAACCGGAGGTCGGATCGAAAAACCGCGGAAGCAAGTCCATGAGCGTGGACTTGCCGCAACCGCTGGCGCCGATCAACGCAATCGTTTCACCCTTTTTCACTTTCAGATTGATGTCTTTTAAAACGGCCGCATTGGTTCCCGGATACGAGAAAAATAAATTCTTAAATTCGATGCTCTGCGACAAGGGAGAAGCCGCGACTTTGCTTTCTTCGCTGTGATCTTCCGTTTCCAAATCGATGATTTCGAAAATTCTTTTCCCGGAAGCGATGGACTGCGTGATCTTTCCGACCATCTGGGAAAGCTGCGTAAGAGGTCTGAGCAGAAAGAGAAGCGTCAACAAGAAGGCCATGAATTCCCCTTGCGTGAATCTTCCGTTGTAGATCAAACTCGCGCCCGCGGCAAAAAAACCGAGAACCACGATCGAAGAAGTCAACTCGACGAGAGAAGGAGCGATCTGAAGATAAAACTGCCCTTTGAAGTTTCTTCGGTAGACGTTGTGATTGATCTTACCGAACTTTTCCTGTTCGTACGTTTCCGAGTTAAAAACGCGGATCACCTTGATTCCGGAAATCATCTCTTGGATGTTCGCGTTGAGATCGGCCATCTTCTCCTGGGATCTCGCGGTGGACTTGGTGATCTTTCTCGTAAACAACGTCACGGGAAGAATGATGACCGGAACCGTGAGGCATGCGATCAACAGAAGTTCCGTATTCAAATATAATAATACCATCAAGTGCGTAACGACGTAAAAGAAGTTGATCGTAGCGTCCCGAAAGTTGCTGGAAATCACCGCTGCCACGACTTCGACGTCGTTGATGATTCTACTCATCATCAAACCGGTCTTCTCCTTAAAGAAATACGTCAAAGGAAGAAGCTGATTCTTTTCGAAAAGTTCCTGCCGAATGTCGCGCACTGCTTTGTAACCTGCGGTCGCGATGCAGAAAACGGATAATAAATACGTAATCAATTTGAGAAGATACAAAGGCATCACGATGATGCAGATCGCCCAAACGACTTCTTTCGGTTCGAGACCTTTGGTTCTTCCGTTGACCCATTCCTTCGCGTCGATCAAAAGAAGTTTGGTTCGTTCGAGACCGTCCAAGGATTCTTCCCCGAATACTTTTTGTTTCAGGAGAATTCTCTGTTCGGGCAGGGTCATCTGCAGTTGAAAGCGTGTTTGTTTGTCGTTGCCGAGAGAATCGAATAAGGGGATCAGAGCCGTTAAGGAAACCGCGTTTAAGATCGCGGTTAACAACGCGAAGACGATTCCGAGCGAGAATCGATACTTATAACGTACGGAATACGATAGAAGTCTGAAAAAAAACTTCATAGCTCCTGGACGATTGAGGAAAAGTTTCTGACCAGATCCAGTCCGGCGCTGGTCATGATGGATTCCGGATGAAATTGAACTCCGTAAAGATGCTTTTTGGTTTTGTGACGAACGCCCATGATCACGCCGTCGTGCGTTTTGGAAGCGACTTCCAATTCCTTCGGCATACTTTCGGGTTGAATCACGAGAGAATGATAACGCGTTGCGACGAACGGAGAAGGGACTCCTCTGTAGATGTCCTTACCGTCGTGTTCGATCAAAGAAACCTTACCGTGCATGATCGAAGGTGCGGAAACGATTTTACCGCCGTGAACGAGACCGATCGCCTGATGTCCGAGACAAACCCCGAAGATAGGAAGTTTGCCGCCGAGTTCGCGGATCACGTCCAGACAAACCTTGGAATCTTCGGGACGACCCGGTCCCGGAGAAAGAATGATTCCTTTCGGTTTGAGTTCGTTGATTTCGTTTAACGTGATTTTATCGTTTCGATAAACTTCGACGTCGTTTCCGATCTGACAGAAATACTGATAAAGATTGTATGTGAAAGAATCGTAATTGTCGATGAGGAGAAGCATTACTTCCATTCTCCTTTGAGTCCGTTTCTCGCGAACTCCACCGCTTTCAAAAGTGCGGCCATTTTATTTTTTGTTTCTTCCAGTTCCGACTCGGCGACGGAATCGTACACGACTCCTCCGCCCGCTTGTAAGAATGCGGTGTCTCCGTAGAACACGATCGTGCGGATGATGATCGCGAGATCGCTTTCTCCGGAAAAAGAGATATAACCGAGCGCTCCCGAATAGATCGCGCGGCGTGTGGTCTCCAATTCGTCGATGATTTCCATCGCGCGGATTTTCGGAGCGCCCGAAACAGTTCCGGCCGGAAGAGTCGCGCGGATCAGATCGTAAACGGTTTTTTCCTCGTCGAGTTCGCCCGAACATTGACTCACGATATGCATCACGTGAGAATATTTTTCGATGACTTTGAAGTCGTTCACGCGGACGCTTCCCGGCATACAAACTCTTCCGAGATCGTTGCGTCCTAGATCGACGAGCATGATATGTTCCGCGATTTCCTTCGGATCCGCGAGAAGATTCTCTTCGAGATATTGATCCTCGCTCGCGTTCTTGCCTCGGGGACGGGTTCCGGCGATCGGACGCAAATACGTCTGATTGCCCGCGTATTTCACCATGATTTCGGGAGAACTTCCCACGATCGTGATTTCCCCAAGTTTCAGATAATACATGTAAGGACTCGGATTGACCGTTCTCAAGCCGCGATAGATTTGAAACGGAGAAACCTCCGGTTTAAATTGGAGCTTTCTGGAAGGAACGACTTGAAAGATATCGCCCGCCTTGATGTATTCCTTGGCGCGCTCCACATTCTTCTTATATTCCTCATCCGGAATATTCGGATTTAGTTGTAAAGTTCCGTGGACGGCTTTCGGATTTTTGATTTCATCGGGGATGACTCCGTTTCGGATTTCCTCTTCGATAAAATCGATTTTTTTGAGAGCGGCGTCGTAACATTCTCTGAGAGAATCGAATTCTCCGATCCTTGCGTTGACCACGATTCTTAAAACGTGATCGATATGATCGACCACGAGAAGTTCGTCGCAAATCGCGAAGTAACAATCGGGGGCGTTTTCATCCTCGGGCTTCGTATCGGGAATGTTTTCATAATAACGAACCGCGGAGAAGGACAAAAATCCTACCGCGCCGCCCGCAAACGGAGGCAAACGATAATCCTGAACGTAAACGTCGTCTCCGAGAAGATTTTCCAGAAGCACCAAAGGATCGTATGTGATGATTTCGGTCGCAGGTTCGTCGCCTACGGTGATATAAAAAAGGCCGTTCTTCCCTTGCAGAATCCGGGAAGGCGTTTTTCCCAGAAAGGAATTTCTTCCCAGCTTTTCACCGCCTTCGACGGATTCGAGCAGGAAAGAATTTTTTGACGATTCACATCCCCATTTTGCAAACAGCGAGACCGGGGTCTCCATGTCCAAAAAGACCTGTTTGAAAACGGGGATTAAATTTCCGCGCTCGGCTTGCGCGGAGAATTCCTCGAATGTGAGAGAATAGTCTTTCAGAGGTTCGGTCCCTCGATTCCCTTTCCGTCGGCGAGGAAACGAGAAACGATCATTCTTTGAATTTGCGAAGTTCCTTCGTAGATTTGGAAGATCTTAGCGTCTCTCATTAATTTTTCAACCGGATATTCGGTGTTGAATCCGTATCCGCCAAGAACTTGAACCGCGTCCGTACAAACTCTCATAGCCATATCCGCGCAGAACATCTTCGCGATGGAGGCTTGATACGTGTTTCTGAATCCGTTGTCGATCATCCAAGCGGCTTGATAACAAAGAAGTCTTCCGGCTTCGATATCGCGCGCCATTTCCGCGATCATAAAGGAAATTCCCTGGTTGTCCATGATCGGACGACCGAAGGTATTGCGCGTGTTCGCATAATTGATGGAATGTTCCATCGCGGCTCTTGCGACGCCGACGGCTCCGATCGCAACTCCGGGACGTGTGTGGTCGAAAGCTCCCATCGCGATTTTAAAACCTTCTCCTTCGCGTCCTACCATTTGCCACGCGGGAACTTTCACGTCTTCGAATGTGATTCCGCGTGTGTCGGAACATTTCTGTCCCATGTTGATTTCTTTCTTTCCCATGATGATGCCGGGTGATTTGGCATCTACGATAAAGCCCGTGATTCCTTTGTGGCCCGCGGACGGATCGGTTTTGGTAAGAACGAAAAACCAATCCGCGTAACCCGCGTTGGTGATCCACATTTTGGATCCATTGATGATGTATTCGTCTCCGACTTTTTTTGCGGAGGTGCGGATCGCCGCAACGTCCGAACCCGCGCCCGGTTCGGTTACCGCATAAGCGGCGAGTTTGAATTCTTCCGTCATAGGTTGAACGAATTCTTTTTTGATTCGATCGCTCGCTCCTAAGAGAACCGGGGCTAACGCGAGATTGTTTGCAAGGATTGCGGTCGCCATCGCGGAACAACCCCAGAATAATTCTTCACCGATGATAACATCGTCGAGTTCCGCCATTCCCGAACCGTTGAACTGAGGTTCGATGTGAATGTTCATCAGCCCGATTTCCCAGGCTTTCTTTAAGACTTCAATGGGATATTCTCCCGTATGATCGTGATGTTCCGCGCGAGGACGCATTTCCTCTTTCGCGAATTTTCGGGCGAGTTCGCGTAATTCTTTCTGTTCGCTGGAAAGGGCAAATTCCATTTTAATAGCACACCTTGGTCGAAATTGAACTCGTCCGATGGTTCCGGGCATCCCGCCTGGATCGCCGATAGCCGGTGTCTCATTTCCGGTACAGCCTCGAATTCGGTATTGGAACCTGGATTGAAGAGCTCTGTATGCAGGATTCGAAGGGAATCCTTTACCGTCAAGAAGGTACGAAAGCCAAATGCCTCGTAGAACTTGAAAGAAGGCTTCTATTCGCTGTAGGAACTCCTCGGAATTCCATTCGAGATTGTAGGAACTACTACCTGCGGCCGGATGAATTCGAATTCTTTCCTTCTTCGATTCTAACCTGAAGTTATCCCCTTTTCGGGGGAAATCCAATCGTTTTCAACACCGAAGTTGAAAATGTAGGAACTCCAACTTTTACGAGCCAAACCAGACGACCTCGTCGTTCACCGAAATTTGTAGGAACTCCAACGTTTCCTGCTGAAGGCCGGTCAATTCATCGAAAGTTTTAATGATTTGCGATTCTTAAAATAGAATGGCAAATACAAGAAAAAGAAGAACGCGGTTCCGATCATCTGCATCTGAATCAAATAGTAGGGCCAATCGCCGAGAAGATCAAGAGCGGAGCCTCCATTCGGTTTTG